>JADGEC010000089.1 GCA_016744575.1 Sulfurimonadaceae bacterium
ATGAGAATTCTCTACTTTTGGAAAGGCTTACTTTTCGGGAGGATTACCGTTCGACACGTCTGTTCTGAGCCCGTCCTTCATCGGTGTCATTAGTGGCTATAGGTTCACTCTCGCCATGACCTTTGGAGAGCAGGCGCTCACTCTCTATGCCTTTGGCGATGATAGCATCGCGGACTGACGCAGCACGATCTGTTGAGAGCTTTAAGTTGTAGCTGTCACTGCCTTTTGCATCAGTATGACCATGGACTGATAAGAGAAGATCACTATAGGTCTGCATCAAAGCTGCAGTCGAGAGGATGGCTTTATCAGACTCTGCTTTTAGTGTGGCCTTGTTAAAATCAAAGTAGATACCATCAAGGGTGACCTTTCCTTCTTTGTCTAAGGCACTCTTTATGCTGTCGGGTGTGAGTACAAGCGATTGTTTGAATGACTCTTCTCGAATGATCGTTATAGAAAAACCACTGTCTGAACCGCCAAACTCTATGATGTTGACTTGGCCATCTTCTTCAAATCGAAACTTGATGGTATTGTCTTTGTCTTCCAAGACAGAAGCTCCGAGGCCCAATAGCTTTTTTTTGTAATCATGTGCGATTGAGTAGCGATCACTATTGGGCTCTTTGGTGCTCTTTTTATAGTCTAGACTCCAATACTCTCCTTTATGCAGATGCCCACCATCATAATAGAACGTATGCTCATCATACTTCTTATACTTCACACTACTGATAGCATACTCTTTGACATGTGGAAGAACACTGTTCTTGGCAAACGCTACCTCGCCAAATCTTTTTTTGTAAGCGTCTGTATAGGCATAGCTAGTATTGCTGTCGAAACTGACACTATCTGCTGCTGCTTCAACGCGTTGAAGTATATAACTATAAGAGTCAGAATTGATCGAGAGTCTTATCCAATACTCTTTGCCATCGACGTTCATGTGGCCATAACCGTCCTTGCTGATGGCTGTTGGTTCGATCTGTAAGTTTTTAGCGATAAACGTTCTGACTGCTTGTTTGTAGCTATTATCACTGAACTCAGGATAGGTCAACTCCTGTTCCCATGTATGCCCATAGGAAGAGTGGTATCCCTCTCCATCGATCCAGACGGCAAGCTTGTCATAGTTCTGTTCTTCTATATCTGAGCTTTTTGTCACTGTAGGGTAGGTAAGCTCAAAGGGCAGGGGTTCGGATGCCCAAAGAAGAAAAGGTGTTAGTAATAGGAGTGTCATTGATGTCTTGATGATATATCCTTTTTTAGTCCAGCAGGTGATATGCCACGTTAGTAGGACCATTATAACTGCCGGTGTCGATGATGAAGTTGATGTGTGAGTACACATGATGTCCTATCATCACTTCTTCTCAATACTATACGACTATCAAGATCGAGAAGTCATCGAAACAGTGATAAGTTTAAGAAAACTGGCGTAGAATCTTTAAGTATGAACGGTACTTTCACCGGTCAGTCAGGTGCAGTCCCAGAAAAGCAGCGATGCCGACACATGCCACTAGATGTGCTGAGTCTCGCCATAGACCAGCGTTGTCGTTGGTGAAAAGAGATCGATAATATGACAAGACCATCAGAAGAGGAGCTGTCTCCTCAGATGAAGTGGTTAAGCTCAAGACTACTTCCCATCATCGCTGCCATCGCAGGTTTTTTCATCATGTTATGGGGAGTCCTATCACTCATGGAGGCAAAGGAGAGTACCGATTGGGCCACGACTCCGGGTACCGTGCTCTCCTCTTCGGTCTACGATAGTACAAACCATGACGTAGATGTAAAAAAGAGTGTCTATCATGCAAGTGTGATCTATGAGTACTATGTAGACGAGAAGTTATATAGTGGGGACCGTATCGCTTTTGGTGACTACGGGTCAGGCGATAGCTCACATGCTGAGGATATAGTAAGTCGATATCTTGTAGGCATGGATATCACCGTCTTTTATATGCCTGATAGTCCAGATGAGTCTGTACTAGAACCAGGTATGACGATGCAATCATATTACGTGTTGGGCTTTGGACTGGTCTTCTTCATCACGGGTGTCCTGCTTCTCATCTATATGCCTACACTGGAAGAGAAGCAGAAGCAACAGCAAAAAGATGATGTAGCGTGATCAGAGAATAGCGATGTCAGATCATTTCACCAAGAAGTGTCAGATATTATCTTAACGCAGAGGTCCATGAATGAGTAGTACCGATATATTATCCTCTTTTCCTCAGGCTATCATCTTAGCTATAGATGCTGGACTTACTGTACAAGAAGCTTATGGTGAACAGCTCAGCTCTTTACAGATATCTTCTAAGCCTCTTACAGAGAGGAGTATCTCGGATATCTTCACACCAGGGGTCTATACGAAGATCAGATCTTTGATAGATGAAGAGATAACATCGTTGACGATCACTTTTAAAGAAAAAGAGCTTGATGTCTATTATAAAAGTAGTGATGATAATGGTGGAGGTCATCTATATTTTATAGATGTGACACATCATAATAAAGAGGAGTTACAGGCAGTCTTTGACATGGCCGCTAATGGGATCTCGATCTTGGACCATGATGGTATGTTCTTGTATGCCAATCAGTTCTTTCAAGACCTCATGGGTTACACGATGGAAGAGTTATATACCGAGTCGTGTATCTCACTCTCATCTGCCGAGTATGCAGCTGCTTCCGAGACAGCGGTAGAGAAAGCTATCAAGTATGGGAGTATTCAGAACTTTCGTAAGGTCTGTGTCACAAAGTCTGGTGAGCATCTAAATGCAAGTATGTCGCTTAGTTATCTGAAAAGTCGCGATGAGATAGTGATGATAACATCTGACATCACACAAGACATCATGTACCAAGAAGAGTTGAAAAGACAGGTCGAGATGGAGATCGCAAAGCGCACTGAGCAAAACGAAGTGATGTGCCATCAGTCTCGGCTTGCAGCGATGGGTGAGATGATAGACTCTATCGCGCATCAATGGAGACAGCCGCTTAATGCCTTAGGCCTCATCGTCCAGGGTCTGAGGCATATATCGAGAGATGAACAGTTAGATAAGGAGTCTTTGGTCGAGATCGAAAATGAGATCATGCAGAAGATCAACTATATGTCTCAGACAATCGATGACTTCAGTGGATTTTTTCGTATCTCTAAGACAAAAGAGACTTTTGATGTCTTACACAGTATTGAGGGTGCACTGCGTCTGATCGATGTGCAGCTGAGGTCTAACGATATAGAAATCAAGATAGTCCTTGAAGACGCGCTCTCAAGAGAGGTCGTTGGATTCCCAAATGAGTTTAAACAGGTCGTGATGAACATCGTCCATAATGCGATGACGGCTATTGTGAAGACGTCTCAAGGTGGAGGAAAGATCATGATCACGGTGGGGACTCACCGTAATAGACTGCGTATCTTCATCGCTGATAATGGTGGAGGTATCAAAGAGGAGAACCTGGATAAGATCTTTGATCCCTATTTCACAACACGTGAGAATGGAAGTGGCATAGGTCTATATATGTCCAAGGTCATCATCGAACATCATATGCAGGGGCGTTTAAGAGTGCAAAACCGTGATGATGGGACACGATTTTGCATCGGACTACACTGTAAGGGTCATAAATAATATGGAAGCTATACAGAAACGTCTGTCGTCGCATAGCATCTTGATCGCTGAAGATGACCCGACAACATTAAAATGGCTTGCAAGGGTGTTGAGCATCTATTTCAAAGAGGTACAGAGTGCTTCAAATGCTATGGATGCTTTGGAGATGTTTACCAAGAGTCCCACAGATATCATCATAGCCGATATTCAGATGCCAGAAGTCGATGGACTTAGCTTCTTACATAAGATATCGCTCATCTCCCCACATACCCTTCGTGTCGTGATGACGGCGTATAACAGTCAGCCCTATCTCAACCGTGCGGTGGAGTCCGGTGTACATCTATACTTGAAAAAACCCATAGACATAGATGAACTCCTTGTGGCCATATCATCATATATGCCTGAAGCTATCTCACTGCCAAACATCTCGGACCTGGGGCAAGGCCTGCATTATGATAGACAGAAAAAGATGGTCTTAAAAGAGTTGGAAGTGATACGACTGACAAAAAAAGAGTTGTCGCTGCTAGAACTTCTACTCCAAAACAGACATACTATAGTAAGTCTGGAGATGATAGAGCAAAACCTTTACGAAGAACCTGTCTCTGATGATGCTATCAGGATGGTGGTCGTCGGTCTACGAAAAAAACTCTATGCTTCATTAGTCGAAAACCTCAAGGGCTTGGGCTATCGTCTCAACATCATCTGACATCCTTATAAAAACCTTATCCATCACTTATTAATACCTTTTTCTCTTTAGTTACCATCTCTAAGAACAAATAAAAAGGGGTGTTACATGAAGAAAAAGATTCTTATAGTCGGTGGTGGTACTGCCGGGACCATGACGGCTAACAACCTTGCGAACAAACTGATGCCGGAGATAGATCGCGGAGAGATAGAGATCACTATGATCTCTGATTCGAAAGTCCACGTCTATCGTCCGGGAGCCATGTATGTCGCATTTCATAAAGCAGCAGGTCATGAGTTTATCCGTGATCAACGCTCTTTACTGATGCTGGAGGTCGATTTCATAGTAGATAAAGCTGTTGAGATCAATACTAAAGCAAACTATATCAAAGGTGCAAGTGGCGACAGATATGAGTATGACTTTCTTGTCTTAGCTACAGGCTGTCAAGTGGCTGCGGATAGAATACCCGGCCTTCAAGAAGGTGGCGACTGGTTCTACAGTTATGAAGGGGCTAAGAAGTTAGCTAAGAAGTTTGAAAAGCTTAAAAGTGGCCGGGTCCTGGTGACAGTGAACTTTCCCAAGACGCCTAATATCCCGCATCAATGTGGTATAGCACCTGTTGAGACGACGATGATGTTACATGATTACCTGACTGAAAAAGGGGTAAGAGATGATGTCGAAATCGTCTACTCTTATCCGACGAAATCACAAGCCGTAGAGAACGGACTTTTCTTACAGGCACCGACTTCTGAAGTGCTTCCTGCTATTTTTGACAGTATTGGTGTCAAACATAAGACAAGTTTCACACTCTCAAAAGTCGACCCTGATAAAAAGATAGCTTATTCGGAAGAGGGTGAGAAGATGGAGTTTGATATCTTGATGTCTACTCCTCCGTTTATCGCGTCTGATGTGGTCCGTAAGTCAGGACTATCGACAGCACTTGAGGATGAGGGATGGTTACCGACAGATAAGAAGACATTAAAGGTCAAAGGCTTGTCTAATGTCTATACTTTGGGTGACACCGTCGATCTGTCCGTCTCAAAAGCTGGTGGGACTATCCATAATCAGACCGATGTCGTCGTAGACAATATCGCGGCAGAACTGCGTTTTGGGTACCCGACAGAGTCTTATGATGGTAAGGTCATCGCGATAGCACAGATGGGTCTCTCTTGCGGTATGCCTTTGTGGTATGACTATGAGGAGGATGTCCAACCGACACCTTGTAGTAAGCTGGGAAGTTTTGTCCGTTTAGGTTTTAATAAAAGTTTATATTGGGCTGCCGCACGCGGCATGCTATAGGAGGTCTACGATGAGTGAAGAGATAAAAGTTAAAAAGACAGCAGCGATGCAAGAGGTAGAAGACAAGATGACCATGCTGGTACAGACAGGTAGACTCGATAACCTTATCGATGTGCTTGCTGTCGTATCTGATCAGATAGAGATGACAACGACACCGATCGTAGAGAAGATGGTGCACTCGATAGACAATATAGCCAGTGCAGGTTTTGTGACAGAGAACGCTGTACGGTACGCCAAGCGTGAGAGTGCCAAGAACGAAGTCCCGAGTCTTTTTGGGATGTTGAAGTTGCTAAAAGATGAAGAGACACGAAAAGGTCTGGCCTTCATGCTACATCTGACAAAAGGTATTGGTAAGCAGATGTAGATCTGTTCGTTGTACTCATGGGGTGTGGATCCGTCGGGCGTTCTTTTTTAGATCGCCATCTTACGATCGGCATTGAGTCAGTTTGTCAGGAAAGTAGGTTGTGATTTTCACTTTATGTTCTAAGCATTTAAGGATCTGACTAATAGCCTACCATCTGTCATCACTATAGAGCCTCTATGTTTCTGTTTTTCCTCTTTGACCCTTTTTTGTAAAGTAGGCAGTAAAGTCGTCGGACTGTCATCTGAAGTGACCTCGAGCATGGCGATGGAGCAAGAGATCCTCGTCTCTGATGCAAAAAAAGCACTTTTGCAAGTCTTGACATCTTCTCCTTTACCATCCTTTGCAGGTCTATCGTATTGATCTCTTTTTCGACCCGTGCTAATAACTCCTCTTATAATTGATACATACGGATTATTGCTGTTATCTTTTTCGATTTCTCTGTACAATAGAGGAAGTGATAGATCAGTAGATCAAAGATAGATCATAGGAAATAGGTATGTGTAGTGAAAATATAAAAAAAATAGTATTAAGTATCTTATTGATATTTGTGATGAATCTTCATGCGCAAGAGAGCAAACTGAAAAAAGGTGTTTTAGAGAGAATGGTACAACCTAAGATCTCTTTAGACTCTTCTTACCTTAGTAGTGCGGATGTCTCAGGTTCAGAGGGTAGTGTCGGTGTTGCGAAAAATAGTGTAAAGATCAACAATGCTTTTGCTGAAGTGAGTTATAGTAATTGGTCTTTTGCATGGGATGATATTGACAGACTGCCTTTTGGTAATGGTGTAGACGATCCGATCAAGCAGATGCATAGTGTCAAAGTGGGTGTCAAGATCCCCTTTCCTATAAGTGATAAGTGGTTTTTGTTGACCTCTCTATCAGTCAACTCGACGTTTGAAAAAGAGATGGATGACTCATATGGCGCAGGTGTCTTTGGTTTTGCATCTTATAGATTAGACCAAGACCACTCTATCCAGATGGGAGCTTTTGCAAATTATCATCCTATATCTACCTTAGTACTCCCAGTCATGAGTTATAGCTACCGAGCAAGACAGCGCGATGGCTTCCAACTTGTCTTAGGTTTTCCAAGAGCATACGTCGGATATTACGTCTCGGATAAGATGTTACTCCGTTCTGGTATGATCTTTTCTCAGTCAGTCATAAGACTCAGTGATTCGAGTGTTGTAGAGAGTGGGGGTTATATAGAAGCAAAAGACTATATGGGAAACATGGGAGTCTCTTATGAGTTTAGCTCAAAGTTTACGCTTGATGTCAATTTTTTGTACTCATTAAAACGAGACTTCATCATCTACAACAGTGCGGGAGCTGAAGAGAGTAAATACAGTATTGACCCCTCGATGGGGGTGAACCTTCGTTTAAAGTATCTTTTTTAAAAAGTACAAGATGGAATCTACATATAACACAAGCCAAGCACATAAAGTGTGCTTCTCTTTGTTGCCCAGAGTCTGATCTGAAGAGAGATCTTTAAAAAGACGAAGATAAAAGGTCGTTTTTTGGGGTATCAATAGTCTATTTTAGATAAAGCTTTTTTGATGACTATCAAAAGTTATTCATCATACTATCTGCGGCCTGCCCGAATGTCTCAGTCCTCCAGTCATCTTTACATGAAAGCTCTTTTCCAGTGACCTGTTTTACTGCGTCACAGATGGCATGGCTGATCTCGTCTCTTTTCTCGCCACTCTTAAACTTGAACTTGGAAGTCCCGAACGAACCAGAGATAGCGAGGTTGTAGACGACATGTTTTGTTGTCTTTACATTGCCACTCTCACTGTCTTTATCTTTTGTCGTCCAGCGTTTTGTATCGACAAGTACATCTTCAATAGAACCGATCGTTATGGTCTGTGTCTTCATGAGGTCCCAATAGGGGACAAGTCTCATCATCTCAGAAGAGGAGTACTCAGTTCCACTCTTTGGAAAAGTCATGATACCTTCATCGACATCGATGTAGTAGCGTCGATTGGCTTGAAAGATATAACGACTTTGGATACCGGCGAGGATGATCATCGTGACTATAAAGCCAAAACCGAATCCTCCCCCTAGCACAAAGGTACCGAGTATGAAGGCGACACCTGCGACTCCGGCAAAGTTTCCTAAAGCTATACTCCAGGCTACACTGATGTTCTGTATATCATAGATCTTGGACATCTCTTCTCCTAACTACAATGATAGAGTGATTTTAGCATGTATAGTATCACTTTATTGCGATATACATATGATCTACATATATTTTAACAGATCGTGGTGTTTTTACCATGATAGCTCCTTCAGTGATACATTGTCTTGATCTGCCCTTGTGTGAAGAGTAGATGTCTGTCACTAAGCTTTAGTATCAGCTCAAGACCCACTACTTCACTCTTGATCATGGGGGTAGAAACATAAGCGAGAGGATCCCGGTAGATCTGACAGGATATCTCAGGCTTAATAGTGTCTGTAGTCACAAGAGTGAGATAATATCTTAAAAGAACATAGCTCATATGGGTCTTAGATTGGACCTGCGATCAGTCAATCCGTATTGTAAGACCATTTAGTCTGAAAGTGTGACGTGTCATCAAAATATAGTGAAGTATACTTATAATTATTTGCTATAATCCAAAACATGAAATATATAATCCTTCTCCTGTTTATAGCCACTTCTCTTATGGGTGCCCCAAAAGAGAAACAGTTGGTCACACCAGACGCTGCCCTGGTCCTTCTTGAGACAATAAAAGACAAGGCCATCGTGCTAGGTAGTGGAGATAAAGAGATACACTCGTTTATTGATCCACTCTGTCGTATGTCGCAACGTTATCTCACATTACTATATAAACGTAATAAGGAACTTTTTTCCGATTACACTATCTACCTTTACTTACATGAGATAAAGTCTAAAAAGTCTAAAAAACATATTTTAAACATCATGGATGCAGAGTCTGAGGAGAGGATGCTTCGTGCTATCATGCTTGGTAAAGAGGAGTTTGTGTTAATGGATATTGAGGATGAGCAGACGCAAAAGAGTTTTGATGAGATAGCAGATGTCGCCAAAAAGATCGGTGTCTTTAAACGTCCATACATCATGATCAATGGAAAAGCCAAATGAATCATTTTAAAAACAATCTCTATAAATATAATAGACTTGTCGTACAGGCTCGTATAGCCATCATCACATTCTTTAGTCTGATCTTTCTCTATTTAGCCTTTAACATGACAGCGATGTTGACGCATAATGATGATGAACTATGGCTCCAGGGGAGTAATGAGTTCAACAGACTTTTGGAAAACAGTCAAAAACAGACCTATGTCCAAAAACTTCGACTTGAATTGGGAGATGAGCCATTCTCAGTAAAGAATGTCAGTAATATCAAACTATTACATGCGAATCTCAACAATATAAAAGAGATAGTGAAGATAGACTCTCCACTTACTCATAAGATGATCTACTCTTCAGATGATGAAGACAGTTCAGTCTTAGTCGGGGCCAGGACACTATACGATAATAGTATAGAGGAGACGATCACTACACTAAAAAGCTCGTTTGAAGAGTTCTCACGGTTTTATTCATCAGACCAAGAGATACTCTATATCTATCTCTTCTCATCATCTCCTGTCGATCTTACAGAGATATATATACCATTTGAATACGATGTCATCGGTACAGCGGACGATCAGGATATCTTTAAAGACATCATCCTCTTTTTGATCCTTTTGACAACATTGTTCATACTGTTTTCCATCGCGTTTAGGACGATAGTCCCGTCAATACTGGGAATCATCTTTATCTCGTTCACTACACTTTTCACGATCTCAGCTTATCAGTATATTCAACCGGACACTCCGTTACATGTCTCTATACTACTTGTCGCTATAGCGGTCTCTATTATGGATTTTGTCTATATCTATTATGGTTGGCATATCATGCAAGTCTCGCATAGTAGTAAACGTTCCATCTATAATGTAGTCATGAAGACCTTTAAACCGATCTTTTGGACTACTATTGTCAGTATTATCGGTATTGGTTCACTTATTTTACAAAACAGTGTGATCTTGCAATCTATTGGTTACAACGTCATCTTGTCCTCGATGATCGCATTTGTCTTGAGTTTTACGCTTTTGATAGCACTGTTGTCATATTTTAAGATCAAAGACCCCTATGTGATCACTAAGAACAGTTCTAAGTTCTTTGCCGGTCTGGAAGCTAAGTATGAACGTACTTTCTTAGTGGTCTTTTTCGTGATCACAGGGGTGATGTTTGTGACTTCAGTCGCCTTCACGTCGCTCAATCCATCTGAGATCGTGGCTAAGTCTGATGATGAGGTCATCAGCCTTGTACTCCCATCTGATGGTTTGACCCATGATGCATTAAAAAGGTTAGAGCAGTTTCATAGTGATATAATCGAACGTTTTGAGGATGATATTACCAGTATTACATCCAGTTACAAATATGCCAGAGGTTTTTCTAAGGCATATGACCCCTCCCGCCCATTTGAAGTCTCAAACATAGACTTGGATTTTATCTCTTTTGATTTTATCCTTTATGGTATCGCTGATGATGTGATCAGAGACTCTTCCCATCATGTGACCATCTATCTGGAAGAGGATTCTATAGATAAGACCATCGTCCTTCAATGGATAAGAGAGTGGGACAATAACAACTCCACGCTACTTGATGATGTCAACTCACTCTTAAGTGCTGCAAAACATGACACAGTCAACCATATGATCCTCGTGGTCCTTTTTATTTTGTTCCTTATTAGCTTGGTCATCTATCATGTGACCAAAGAGAAGGCCTATGCTTTTATCGCATTGTCAGTCAATATCATCCCATTGATATGGTTCTTTGGTGTCTTGATCCTACTAGAGATCCCTCTTTCTATAGAGAGCTTAGTCGCTATGCTTATCATGATGGCACTGTCGAGTGATGCGACCATACATTTTCTATATTATTATCATAGACATCTACGTCCCAAGTCTTCCGATGAACACTCACTGGAACTCTCATTTATAGAAGTAGGTACACCTATCGGTATAGGAAGCACAATACTTCTTATTACTTTTTTACTACTTGTATTTGCCAATATTCCGACTATTTCGACCATTGGGATATACTCTGTCGTCTTGATAAGTTTCTCATTATTGGCAGATCTTTTTATTCTGCCCGTTCTATTTATTGAGTTAATAAGATCTAAAGGTCTTAGACAACGACACCCTCCAAAACAAGTGCTATAGAGATAGACTGAAGAACATCCTTCGATCGGCTATCATGACCGATCAGGATGTCTACCTCATTTGAGAAACTTTGGCATCTTAAAGAGTGGTACAAACATATTTTTGATGTTATCTATCACTCCGCGATGAAACTCCTCTGGAAGATTGTGCAAGATCACTTCGACAAATTGGGTAAATGGCTCTTTTACTACTTCCCACCATGTGGGCTTACGTTTCTGTATAGAGATGTTGATACCGCGCAGGCTTCTATCGATCTTAGAGCGGTTTTGATGATAACGCTCTTGCTCATCCTCGCTTAACCTACCAGCACGATACCAGTTTTGTGCATCATCGCCTATCTTCTCGGTAAAAGAGTAGATCTTTTGATGATGAGGACTGTTCAGAAGCTCTTTGATGGTGTAGACATGACTTCTAAAAAAGAGAAAACCGCTCTTTTGATAGATCTTGGTATCGAGACGATCGATCTCTTTGTAGACACGTCTGAACTTTCTCTCTATGACGCTGTCTGGATTCGGACTCTTTTTCTTGGTACCTGAAACAAAGATGGACATCTTGGGCATAGAGCGCTCCTTGGTAATAAAATACTCTACACTTTTGCCTCAAATAAGCGTCGAGTCTTTATCATTTTGGTCAAGATTATAGCTTATATCGTGGAGAATGTCTTTGACTAATCACAATCAGAACTGCCCTCAAATGAGAAAGTCATCGATCGAAGCTGCTGTAAAAAGCAACAGGAAAGACATTATGATGTAGCCTTGTATCTTGAATCTACAGACTAAAGAGACCACAGATGATCGATTACAGAAAAAAGCTTACTATTGATCGAAAACGTTACCCTATCTCCGATATTAATAACTCTGTTGAGAGTGACAGAGGGCGGATAGTCTCGTCACCTGCGTTTAGAAGGTTACAGAAGCGTACACAGGTATTTCCTCTTGAGCTAAACGCTGCAGTACGAAGCCGTTTGACACATTCGCTTGAAGTCCAGCAGACGAGTCGTTATATCGCCAAGAGTGTCCTGGCGCTGATAGAAGAACAGGGCGATACAGAGAGCTTAGGTCTCAGTGGTATGGATAATGCCTTCGTCTCTACGGCAGAGATGGCGGCACTTCTGCATGATATCGGGAACCCGCCTTTTGGACATTTTGCAGAGATGGCGATAAACAAATGGATAGGCAAAGAGACACCGACTATCGCAGCAACACTGTTTCCAGCCCTTAGTGATGAGAACATAATATTTCAGAGTTTGCTGCTAAACGATCTGGCTAATTTTGATGGTAACGCACAGGCTATTCGCATCGTCGATAAACTTCAGCGTCTGAACCTCTCTTACACCCAGACTGCAGCTGTGCTTAAATATACTCGTGGTGCGTATGAGCCAAGACCTGAGAAGAGTGACCCTTTCTCCTATGTCAAAAAGAAACCCGGCTTTTATTACTCGGAAAAAGCGTTTGTCGAGGAGATGTGTGGGAAGCTGGCGATGCAAAAAAGTGCACGTTTTCCCATTACCTACATCATGGAAGCGGCAGATGACATCTCTTACCTTACCGCAGATATCGAAGATGCGGTAGATAAAGGCATATTGACCCTTGATGAGATCTACAGTCTGATAACTATAGAGATAGAGAAGCTGGACCCTGATGAGCCGCTCGAGGAGGTCTACCTGATGAAGCTGGTAGAGAAAGCTTATCGGTATGCTAAAAAAGATGAGAAGCCCTACCAGTTTAATATGTTCCTGACACTTTTGCGGGCAAACCTGATCAATGGTCTGGTCGCTTATGTGAGCCGAGTATTTGTAACGAACCATCAGGCTATCTTTGAGGGAACGTTCAACCATGCACTTTTGGAGTTTGACAGCTCTAGTGAGTATACAAAAGCGGTCAAGGCACTGCAGCAACTCTCCATCAACAACATCTACAACAACCACGAAGTCGAGACATTGGAGCTCAAAGGTTATGCCATATTGACCGGCCTGCTAGATCTTTATAGACCGGTCCTTGAACTAAACAGCAGTGATATGGAGGCGCTAGTCAAAGATAGACGCATACCGGATGTCCTGGCCATGACACTCTTTCGCCGATTGTCGAAAAAGCACATCGTTGCTTACTCTAATAGTGTCGAGAAGATCGATGCGGAGTCAGATGAGGATGAACGGCAGTTACTTGAGTGGTACTATCGGGTGAGACTTCTACTCGACTACATCAGCGGCATGACCGATGATTTTGCTTTAAAAGAGTATCAGACCCTCTCGGCGATCACGATCTGAGAGGGCGCTCACTTTTTGGCCGTATCTTAGTGGCTGTCAGAAAGAGGTACTGTTTTCCAGTGAGTGTTACACGGAACTTATGCTGTTGAAGATACTTTTTACAGAAGATGACATCGTTGTAAAGCAGGGACTGCTCTGAGTAGCTGTAGTTAGGGGCTTTGGCTCCATAGAGCATCTCACCATCCATCCAGCGTGAGTTGGGGAAGCCCAGGATGATGGCGCCATCTGGGGTGAGATACTCCTGGACCAGCTTCATGAAAAAGACCTTGAACTCGATCCCAGGGCTTTGCAGTGTCCCGATGGAGATAATCAGGTCAGAGCGTTTTAGCCCTAGCGTGTCGAGTGCATTGATGTCGTGGACATGAAAAGAGACATTAGGAGCAGGGAAGTGCTCTTTAGCTACATCAATAGCTGATGCAGAGTGATCTACTCCTACAAACTTTTTAGACGCAAAGTCTGCGCTACTAAGCATCTTTCTGATGAGCTCAAACTCTTCACCGGTATTGACACCGAGATCTAGGATAGACTCTCTCTGTTCTATCTTCACACTCTGCAGTGCTTTGTGGTAGGCACTGAGAAAAGCGGGCTCTTCATTTTTATTGATGGCAGAGAACTTGGAGTCGGTACCGTATTTCTCCTCTTTGGTGGCCTGACTTTTTAGATGAAAACTATCGGTGAGATCGAGCTTTTGAAATCGGATGATGACACAACACTCAGAGCTTTTTTGTGGTGTAAGCATCCTGCAAAAAAGCAGTTCAGCCAGATCGCTTAAGGCTTTATAGCTGCGGTAGCGGTAATCTCTCTTTTGACAGGTGATCATCGTCCCTGCATAGTGGCTCTGGCCAAGATCAGGGTCTAGAAGCTCGAACTCCAAAGTCTCTTCATCTTGCTCCTGCAACCACTCCATTATCTCAAAGAGTGTCTCATCTGTAAAACTTCTCATAACTCGAACAATACATCGGTACGGATGATGTACTTGACTCCAGAGAGGATGTCAGCTGAGCTATGAAGACAGTGCATAGGGTGGGAGCCGTGTGGGAAACAGAGAACGCCGCCTGCCGGAGTCCTGATATCTACGAGTTTGATCTCCTCTTCTCGCATAGCAGGTCTTTGAGAGTCATCCTTATGGACATAAAACACTGTCTCTCCTCCGGTAAAATCCTCACTCAACAAGATCAAAAATGTCATCTGGCTAAATCTGTCAGGGTAGGCGTCGTTGATGAGTCTTCTATCGATGATGCTACTACCTGGCCATGCACCATCGGTGTGTGGTCTGAAGAAGTCGCCTTCGGCATACTTGTAAAAACGAAAACGTTTGTTCAGGCCTAAAGGCTTTTTTCCGGCAAAGATATGTTGATCGTCTTGCATGAAAGTCTTACATCGCTCCCAGATGATGTCATGGGTCGTATCATCGACTACCCAGACAAAGTTCTCATTATGGCGTACGCTTCTGGGAAGAGAGACAGAAGCATCCTCGGTGTAACCAAGGCTGTCTGTGGTCTTGATGAGACTGTCACAC
>JADGEC010000090.1 GCA_016744575.1 Sulfurimonadaceae bacterium
ATACCGGAGGGAGTAATGCACCTATCCAAGTCGTCCTGACCGGACCAGATCTCGATAAGCTCGAAAGAATCTCGCAGAAGCTTGTGACACTACTTGAGGAGACCAAAGGATCAGCTGATCTTGACAGTGACTTCGAACCCGGAAAACCGGAAGTCCGTATCACCATCAATAGAGAGAGTGCACAACGTCTTGGTGTCACTGCCCAGCAAATATCTAGAGTCCTTGGTGCGGCCTACTCAAGTGATACCGCCATATCGAACTTTGAGGAACAGGGACGCCAATATGATATCACGCTTCGAATATCTGATGAGTTCCGCTCCACGGTCGACGATATCAAAAAAGTCCAGATCCAGACCGCCAATGGTGATTTTGTCGCATTGGAGGGTCTGGTGAACTTCGAGCAGACAGAAGGAGCAGCATCGATCAACCGTTTTGACCGTGAGCGAAAGATCCTTGTCACTTCCAACCTCTTTGGCGCACCGATGAACGACGTCGTCGCGGTGGTCGACAACGCGATGGAGGAGCTGCTGCCAAATGGTTATAACTATCGCTATACCGGTGATATCGAACGGATGCAGGAGACTCTCGAAGTCTTTGCCTTCACGGTCAGTCTCGCTGTTATCTTGATCTATCTTATCCTCGCGGCACTATACGAGTCACTGATCCAACCCATCATCATCATGGTGGCATTGCCACTGAGCTTTACAGGAGTCATCCTGGCACTCTATCTCAGCGGACACCCTTTTAGTATCTTTGTCATGATCGGGATCATCTTGCTGTTGGGAATGGTAGGAAAAAATGCCATCTTGGTCGTAGACTTTGCCAACCAAGCCATCAAAGAGGGAAAAGCTGTCGAAGAGGCCCTGCTTGACGCTGGTGAGAAACGCCTCAGACCGATACTGATGACAACGTTTGCGATGATCGGCGCGATGCTGCCATTGGCCTTTGGGACGGGTGCCGGACATGAGAGTAATGCACCGATGGCCATTGCGATCATCGGCGGATTGATCAGCTCGACTATCCTTACCCTACTCATCGTCCCTGCGATCTATCGCCTCTTGTATCCACTTGACGCATGGTTACGCAGATTTTATGAGCGTGGAAGCATATAAGATACTGTTTTAAATACTAGGATCATAAAGCGAGCGTGCTGAAGATATATCTCCTTAGATGGAGATAGTCGTAGAAGAGCCGGACGGCATCATGAACACGACCGCAGAGTCCATCCAGCTAATATATATCTGCTAGAGTTCTACGTATTTTGATGCGGGAACATCACAGACAGGGCACGCCTCAGTCGCCCCCCCCCATACCATTAAGTTAAGTATCTTAAGTCTCTTCGGAAACGGAGAGTTTACTCCCGAACTGCGGAGGCAAAGCCTTCCGATTCCAAACCTCATAGAGCAATCACAACTCTTACTTTAATGGCATTGCCCCCCCCAGTTCGATATGAGCACAAATAGGACAGAGATGGCTGCTCAGTTCATCAAGTTCCCGACCTTCTCTGACTGCTTCAAGTGCATACCGACATAGATAGTGTCACATTAGATATTTTCTTAGAGAACAACGGTCATAAAAATCAATGATCTCATGTAAATGACGATAAAATACTCAATACAATACGCGTTGATGTAATTTTTTCTGTCACGCTTCAGTTGATCTGTTGAACAAGACAGTATTACTTTGAGGCTACTTTTGATCGACATATAAGGCTTAAGATGCGATGGGTACCCCTATTTTTACTCTTTCTTTTGAGTGCGCCC
Source organism: Sulfurimonadaceae bacterium (assembly GCA_016744575.1). GTDB lineage: Bacteria > Campylobacterota > Campylobacteria > Campylobacterales > Sulfurimonadaceae > BB26. The sequence goes on from JADGEC010000090.1 coordinate 1,764, forward strand.
ATATCAGCAGAGAAGCTTCGGATCGGTTACGATATAACACAGTTCGGACGGTACAATAAAAAAGATGTCCAACTTACGCTCTCAGTATGGCTTCAAGAGATGGTCAGAGGTACGCCTAATACGATCGAGAGTTTCGCTTATCATGATCTTGATGTGATGGCAAAGGACTTTAAGGACGATAAGATCAATATTGCCTCGACATCGTCACTGAACTTTGTCAAGTACTTTGATAGAGAGCTGCTTGACGATGGCTTTGCAGCAACGGATGGCCTCAGCGATACCCATAGGCTACTCCTTATCACAAGGGGAGACTCACATATAAAAAACTGGCAAGACATGAAAGATGCGACTATCTTTGCACTCGAAGGTAGTGATATTGCCAGACTCTATGTGGATACCGAACTATTACAACGCCGCCTTAGCAATGGACTTCTCTGGAGAGGTGCCGATACTTATCAACAGGCACTGCTTAAACTTTTTTTCAGTAAAGGGGATGCGGCTATTGTGACACAAAAAGCATTTGACTTAGCAGCAGAGATGAACCCCCAGATAAGGCAAAAGCTCAAAGTCTTTGACGAAAGTACGATGACAGAACTTATTCCAAGCTATTTTAGAAAAGGGATGGATAAAGATATCAAAGAGAACATCATAGAGATAACCTTAGCACTTACCGAATCCGTCCGAGGTAGACAGATCTTGGCGATCTTTCGATCGGATTCCATTGACACCATCACGGTAGATAGCCTTAAGCCTATTGCAAAAGCCTATGGGGCATATCTTAGACTGATCAAAGAAAAGGATAACAAACACGCTAAGAAGCACTCTTCTACTAGATAGCGACTACCTTAAGCAAGACACATCCCCTACTTATAAACGCTCAAGGCATCTTTCTTTGATGGCAGTTCGTTACTATTAAGTCTTACAGACTGGCGAATCGATGTCAGCATGAAAACGCCACTCTTGTTGGGCCTTGTCAAAGAGTTTGTTCGCATCCTCAGGCCCCCAACTACCTGATGCATAAGTATCGATATAACTACGTTCAGAGGCCCATGTCTGGATAACAGGGTCTACAATATCCCAGGCCGCCTGTACTTCATCGTAACGCAGGAAAAGTGAACGGTCTCCTTCGATGACATCAAGCAACAGGTCTTCATACGCATCACTGCCTTCACCACAAGGTAGAAGACTGGCATCCAAGCTCAACTGCTGCGTCTCCATCTCTAGACCCGGTATTTTTGCCGTCATCTCTATCTTGATGGACTCTTCTGGCTGCACTCGAAAGATTATCCAGTTCGAATCCATCTTCTTCACCTGTGACTCTTTGAAGAACTGCTGCGGAGGGTGTTTGAAACAGATGGAGATCAGTGTCTGTGTCTTAGCCATGTTCTTGCCCGTCTGGATATAAAACGGTACCTGATCCCAGCGCCAGTTATCGATGTAGAGTTTTAACGCCGCATAGGTCTCCGTGACACTATCGGGGTCGACACCCTCTTCTTGGAGGTAAGAGTTCACATGCTTATCATCGATGACGCCTCCTGCATACTGCGCACGGTAAGCATGGGCATTGACCTGATCTTTTCGAATAGGGCGTATGCAGTTGAGTAGTTTCACCTTCTCATCCCTAAGTGCTTCTGCTTTCATGGAAGATGGCGGCTCCATCGCGATGAGTGCAAGAAGCTGAAGTAGATGGCTCTGTATCATGTCTCGCATCGCACCACTGCCATCATAGTACCCTGCCCGACTTCCAATAGGCCGGTCCTCCGCATGGGTGATCTGGATATGGTCGATGTAGTTACGATTCCATAATGGCTCCATCAAGATGTTAGCAAAGCGAAAGACCAGGATGTTCTGTACCATGCCCTTTCCCAAATAGTGGTCTATCCTGTAGATCTGGTGTTCATCAAGATACTTACTCAGATGATGCTGAAGACCTTTGGCTGAAGCCTCGTCATAACCAAAAGGCTTCTCCAGGACCACCCGTTTCCAGCCACTGGTCTCATCTAATAACTTGGCGCCTCCCAGGTTCTTCACTACCGGTGCATAGTGTGCCGGACTCATAGAGAGATAAAAAGCGATATCGCATCCAAGAGCATTCTCCTTGACATACGAATGAAGCTCATCATAACTTTCGGCACTGTCAACATCCATCTTAAAATAGGAGAGTCTTGTACTGAACTTCTTGAAAAGCTCTATTGAGATGTCCTTTCGACTCTTTTGACGCACAGCCTCTTGTACGACCTCTTCCCACTGGGCATCATCGTAGTCTCGCCGTCCAATAGCGATGATGTTTACCCCGACATCCAGGCGCCCTTCACTCTCTAGATGATAAAACGCCGGCATCAATTTAGTGAGTGAAAGATTGCCTGTCGCACCGAAGATGATGAATGTAGTTGTCCCTTTACGCATGTTTAGACCTTTTTACTTGCAAGTGTGTCTTTACCATCTGAGTGGATCCAGTCGGTGTGAAAGCGTTGGCCTCTTGGTGCATCGACACGCTCATAGGTGTGTGCACCAAAAAAGTCACGTTGTGCCTGGATCATGTTCGCAGATACCCGTGCACTTCTATAACCATCAAAGAAAGCCAATGCAGAACTCATCGCCGGTGTCGGGATAGAGGACTCGATACCGAAGATGACTGTTTTTCGCCAAGAGGGTTCAGCACGTTTGATAGCAAGCTCAAAAAACGGGTCTTGCAACAGACTACTCAGTTCCGGCCTCTCATCATAGGCCCGTCTGATCTCTCCTAAAAAGGCACTACGGATGATGCAGCCACCACGCCACATCAAAGCTATGCCTCCATAGTTCAAATCCCACTCAAAACTCTTTGCTGCTTCGCGCATCAACATGTAACCTTGTATGTAAGAGATGATCTTGGAGGCATACAAGGCATCATGGATGGCCTCCAATATCGCTTCCTTATTTTCAGGGAGTATACGCGCTTCACGTGGATAGAGAGTCGACGCCTGAACGCGTTCCTCTTTTAAAGCGGAAAGGCAGCGGGCATAGACAGACTCGGTGATAAGGTTCAACGGGATACCCATCTCCAGAGCACTTATTCCCGTCCACTTACCCGTCCCCTTCTGTCCAGCCGCGTCAAGTATCTTGTCGATGATCGGCTCACCATCACTGTCTTTGATCCGTAAGATCTCAGCAGTGATCTCAATAAGATAAGAGTCCAGTACACCTTTATTCCATTTCGAAAACTGTTCATGACATGCCTGCGCGCTCATTCCCAAGCCTTCACGCATCAACTGATAAGCTTCAGAGATGATCTGCATATCGCCGTACTCTATACCATTATGTACCATCTTGATATAGTGACCTGCACCCTCTTCACCGACCCAGTCACAGCAGGCTTCGCCATCGACTTTTGCACTTATGGCCTGAAAGATCGGTCGTACAGTCTCCCATCCTTCGACATTACCACCAGGCATGATAGATGGTCCGTGCCGCGCGCCCTCTTCTCCTCCGGAAATACCGGTACCTATAAATAAGATATCTTTCTCTTTAAGTGCTTTTGTACGACGTGAAGTATCGCTGTAGAGTGAGTTACCACCATCGATGATGATATCTCCCTTGTCAAGCAGTGGCAGTAGACTATCGATGAGGCTATCGACTACAGCCCCAGCTTTGACCATCATCATCACTTTTCGAGGTCTGCTCAACGATGCGACAAGATCTTGTAAGGAGTAAAAGCCTTCTATCGGACGATCTTCGACACTCTCATCTATGAACGCATCTGTCCTCTCTGGACTTCGATTGTATACGGAGACCTTATAGCCATGGTCCGCTATGTTCAAGACCAGGTTTTGGCCCATCACTGCTAACCCGATCAACCCGATATCTGCTTGTGTCATGTCAACTCCTTGAGATGACACCATTGTAACGCAGTGCTATCTCTTTAGACTTACGCTCATAGGTTAAAAAGAGTCCATCAACAAGACACAATGTGGAGTCTCGTCATAGTTGTAAGAAAGAGCAGCAAAGGAACTTGTGACTTACTCTTTACTCAAGAGTGGTCTTAGCATCGTCCTTTGATGGCTGTTCGTCAGGATATAGATGCGTTTGAAACTACTTACCAGTTGACGATTTGGTGCCCCGTTTAGAAAACGGATCTGTTTTTTGTTAGCAAAACTCATTAGCTCTTTGAGATAGGTGGGGTGAAGCACTCCGATCTCATCGAGGATACAGTGGAAGTAGGTCTGATCCTCCTCTTTTTGTTGGCCCTTGATACCCAGTGCGATAGCCAGCATCGCTATATTCACGATAGCTTTGATCATCACATCCGTACCGTTTGAACCGACCTCGTCTAAAGAGACCTGCCAGCCGGTATCATGCCCATTCTCACTTGCACGGATCTCCAATTCATAGGTATCATCAAGTACTAAAGCCTTCTTGTTTGACTTAGTCAGCTCCACTCTAAGCTCTTTAATGATCTGCACTGCTTTGGCATAACCGGTACGCTGCGGTCTATTAAAGTTAAAGAGGTTCTTCTCTATGCTCAAGGCATCTTCATCATTGAGGACCTGCAGCTGTTCGAGTTTGGAGAGGATCTTATTACTGCTCTCTTGAGTACGAAGGTCGATGCTGTCGATGACACTGATGCCTTCAAGGTCACTTAAGATGGCGCGGATCTTTGTGACGACTTTTGCCACTTCCAGCCTTGCTTCGAGCAGGCTTTCAGTCTGTTTTGTCAACTGATTGATGGTCAGGCCAAAAAGGTTAGAGACCTCCTCTTTAAACTGCTCTATCTTGCCCTCATCCATAAAACGTTTGAGCTCATCTGCAGCCTCGAGAACATGTCTTTTGTCACTATTGATACGCACTGCCAGATCAAGGCTGTTCGAAGGGGCGATATCTAGGTAGAGGACATCCTGTTTAGAACGGAGACTGTCGACTACTTTAGTCGACTGCTGATCGAGTGCACTGATACTGTTGACTATCTCCTGGAGTCTCTCTTTTGTAGCCTCTATGGCTATAGGCCCACGTGTCTGCAGCATGGTTCGAAACATCGTGTTCTCATCAAGATACCTCTCCAGCTGTCCCAGATCGTTCTCGATCGCTTTTTGCTCTTCTTCAAGTGTATGTGCCATCGCCAGTAATGTGTTCTTCTGCTCGGTATGTTTAGCCTTTAAGAGCTTGACCTGCTTTTTGCGATCTTTATAATCCTCCTGCTGCTTTTGTAAAAGGGTCTCTTTAGCACCTAGTCCATCAAAGTACTCTTTTTTATCATGGCCATAAGCCTGGACAAGTTCAGTGATGCGATCGATCTCATCAAGGCTGTTTTTCACCTCTTTGAGCTGCGTCTGTAGTCCTTGTAGCAGGTCACTATTGACACCATCATTGGCCAGAGAATCATGCTCATCACTATCGATGCGTTCACAACTGACACGGTAGTCGCTCTCTTTCGATGCCTTATCTGATCTGGCCGATTCGACCTCTATATCAAAATGCTTCCTGGCAGATATCTTCTCTGCTTTGATATGCTCTCTTGTCTCTCTTTTTTTGGTTTGCAAACGTTCCTGCAAAGAGGCGATACTCTGCTCTGCTTTTTGATACTCGCTCACGGCCTCTTCATAGAGCATCTGACTCTTATGTATCGACTCACTCTTTTCAAGCTCGGACCTCTTAAGCAAGATGTGATAGTCATCATCACTTTTCGCCCAACTGTTTTTGAGTCTTGGCAGTGCGATCTCCAGTTCCAGCAGCTGCTCAGTCCTTTGTCTATGTAGACGTCTCTGCTCGTTCAGTCTGTTTCTAAAGATGTTCTCAAGTTCACTTTTATCATCTTTGAACTGTTTCTCCAATGTTCCAATATCAGCGTCGATCGTCGCCTTTTTCAGTTCAATACTATGTCTCGAGTAGTCAGACTCTTCGAGTTCATCACTCTCTATGGTAAAACCGAAAAATGAGTCAGTCGCCGTTGTGAAACTGGGTTCAAGAGCTTTACTTAAGAGCACTTCATCTTTTAGTACCGAAGTGATCAACGCTTCATCTGGATGTCCCAGTTCACGTACATAACCCAGAAACGTCTCTTTTTCGACATCAAGTAGTCCGTTTAAACGTTCTATCTTCTCATGCTGTCTGCTTAACGTGTTCTCAAAAGGGATGCTTATGTTTTGCAAGGCAAGTTCACGTTCTGTCTCGATGGAACCGATGAGTGCATTGATACTCTCAGCTGAACGCTTATGCTCGACTATCGCACTATCACACTCTTCATAAGCTCTTTTGTCCTCACTACTCTGTGTTAACGCTGACTCCAGCTCTTTTTGAAAGAGTGGACGGTTGCTTACCTGGATCTTCTCTTCATAAGCATGGTCACGCTTCTTCATAACTTCGACGAGCGCAAACTGAGACTTACTTAACTGCGCCGATGCCTCAGTTTCGATCTGTTCTATCTTAGCACTCTGCTCTTCACTCAGGTTCTCCATCTGCTCTTGATAATGGCCTCTGATACGCAAGATATCACGGTCTATCTGCTGAAGCTGCTGTTCAATACTGCTTTTGTACTTTTCACGTAGTCTGGAGAACTTCTCTTTGATCGTGTTCTGGGTACTGGTGAGTTCATCATACTGTGTCTGAAGCAGCTCACGTTCACTCTCCAGAGGACCTTTAGACGAAAAGAGTCGCAGCTTCTTTTCGATCTCCTGTTCTCTATAACGCTCAAGTCGTGATCGTGCCTCTTTGATCTTATCTTTCAAGATCACTATCGCATCGTTCACACGCTGTGACTCACTCTCAGCGGCTCGCTTTTTTTCATCATACTCCGTTGTGAGTAACTGCAGCGAGCTTTGATGGTTTCCTATCACCTGCTCCAGGTCGACGGAATGGGCCTGGAACGCACTTTTGTTACTTAAAAGTTGGTCAAGGCGACCCCTGCTCTGCTCTTCTAGACTCTTATAGTCCATAAGCGCGCGAAGGATATCATCAACGGTGCCTCGATTTGACTCGAACTTCGTCACATCATCATACTTGCCTCTAAAACTGTTGATGCTGCGCTCTATCTGTTCAAGGTCGATGGGTTCAAAACCGGAGATGGTGTTTGAGATGCTCTTTTGAATGCTAGAAGCATCAAGTTTGGAGTTGATAAAGACATTGGAAAGTACATGGATAAAGTTGTTGTGATCCTCTTTCGTATCAAAAAAGGCGTATTTTTTAAAACTCATGCCAGCATGTCCATAGAGGATGTCTCTATACTCTGTCAATGTCGAGACAGCATTACTGACCTCATACTCCATCTCACGAAGTCGTTTCCATAATACATCAGGAGATCTGGCAATACGCTCATCTAGGAAAAGCGTCAAATCATCTATAGGCCGCGACTCAGAGACAAACTTGAACTTCACACCACTATTACCGCTTCGGTATGCGATGACAAGAACATTGCCATAAGCGTTGCTATAGCGAAAACCGATGAAGGAGTTACTCTCACTGAAATAGTAGTCTCTAAAACCCTTTTTCTTACGGATGTTGATACCTAAAGCGCTATCTTCATGCACACCATAGAAATAAAGGGCTGAACGAAGTACTGTTGTCTTACCAGCTCCGTTAGTCCCGACCATCAAGGTGTTGCCATCAAGCTCGGCTTTCGCAAAAGGGATGGAAGCGGAGTTCACATACGTGATGGATTTAAGCTGGTTCATTACGGCCCACCTCCTCTACCCCTTTGAAGAAATCGACCAGATAAGCGTACGAAGTCAGTACGACATAACGTTTCTCATACTCGTCTTCTAATGCCATAAAACCATCTTTCTCCATCTTCTTGAAGATATCCTCACACTTTTTAAAGAGGTTGCTTCCCGAGAGACCACGTATCTTCTCTATACGCTCTTTGATGACGATGTTATCTGTAGCCGCCTCCGCCAAAGCGATGGGGCTGCCTCTCCAGCCTACAGCAAAATACTCATCATGCTGCAAGAACATCTCTATGTAGTCAAGCAGATGCAGGATGTTCTCCAACTTTGTCTCTATCTGGTTCTCCTGTAACTCTTTTGAGAAGTAGAAATAGCCAGGACCATAATCGAACTCAAAGCCGATAGGTCTGAAATAGGCCTCGAGTACATCACTGTTCTCTTCACAGATCTCAAAAAGCCGTTTTTCAAATGGCACGGGACTGTTCTGGGAGATAAAGTTGCCTCTGCTTAGACGTTCAAAGATCTCTTTGGTATGACTTGGAAGTTCCATCAGCCCTCCTTGGGATAGATAATAAGGTATTTGTACGCATCATATAGACCGGAGTCATCACTAAAGTGATACTCTTTGGAGTAGAGCCCTGCCATGTCACAGTACGTTGACAGTCGTGCTTCAAGGTCCTGCTCAAAGCCGAACTCCTTGTGCAATACAAAGGTAAAAAGATCGCTGCCAGAGTCTTTGAACTCCAGATGCAGTCTCTCAGTATCGACTATGTACTCTTGGACATCACTATCATCAAAATAGGCAGCATCGATAGCTTCTGCCGGCTCGTTCTCAGGAAGCTCCCGACTACGTTTGGCAAACCATCGTTCGACAAAGTCTGTAAAGTCGACGCTATAGGCGTACTCTTTCTCAAGCTGTGTCGAAAAGGTGATCTTCGGTATCAGTGCCAAAGGTGTCTTACTCTCTCTCACCTGTTGCGTGATGTTTGTGTACTCTTTGATCTCGTAGGTGTTCTTCAGCGCTTTTAACCGGGTGATGTGTTTAAAGAAACCGACATCCGGACTGATCTTGTTGATGTAGTCGACGACCTGTCGCTGCAGATCGACCAGAGAGATCCGCATCTGTGTCAGGTGGGACTTAAGGTCATAATAAAGATTTGATGTCGATTGGGGCACACTGTTCTTAAAAAATCCCGCTTCAAGTGTCAAGGTACTCTCAAGCCTTTTATCGATAGCGACCAAAAGTCCCAGTTTCTCTTTATAGTAGTGAAGCTCCATCCGTTTTGACTCATAGGCGTCTGCAGACTTATAGGTCAGGTGGATATGCTGATGCAGTTTGATAAGACTTTTAGAGATCATGATCGGGATCTTTTTCAAGATACGCTCTATCCGTCGGATGTATCGCTGTCTAAGATCATAAGCGTCAATATTTCGGTAAAGCCCTATCTTACTGCTGATCTCGTCGATCAATTCACCAATATTACCGATCTCTATCTCATCACTGGAGTCAAGCACCATCTCAAAAAAGGTGCGTATATCTTCATCTAGTTCCACACTCGAACCATCAGAGACCAGCAGGCCGCTCTCCACCAGCCGCTCGACACTACCCTCTTTAGTAAACTCCTGCACCTGAGACAGACTGACGATGCCATCACGTTTGATGAACAACATCTCTAAAAGCACACCTTCAGAAGCCAACATCTTCAGAAGACGTTTTACATCTAACTGCATCTCCTAGCCGGCCCGCATGCTTAAGATCTCACCAATATCGATATCACCGCTATACTGGACAAAAGAGCTGTCTCTTTGCTCACGAGCATAAACGGTCATCCTGTCAGCTAGTTCATTGCCTTCGAGACCAGCATGGGCTTTGATATGCGTCAGCGATATCTTGTTCTTTATCTGATTATAGAGGGCGTATGAAGTCTGAATGATCTCAAGGTTTTTGATCTCACCACCCTTTTTTGTCCACCCCTTCTTCTCCCAGCCGATGGCCCAGACCTTGATACAGTTGATGGAGTACATAGAGTCACATCTGATATCGACTTTGTTTCCCGCTGCACTCTCTTTTTGCGCGATAAGAAGCGACTCATAAAGAGCATTGAGTTCAGCTGTGTTGTTTGTCCCCATACGCTCATAGAGACCATACCATAGCTCGGTGACTTTACCGCCTCTATAGATAGCCACACCAGAGCCTGACTCACCAGGATTGGGAGAACATCCGCCATCACAGTAGATAGTCACATCTCCGGTAACAGCTTCCTGCTTCTCATCTTTTTTACTCTCTTGCACTGGAGGAGCTTTTCTAAACTTCTGCAGAGCCTTGTAGTTCTTGATGATCTTCTCTTGGTTGACCTTGGTCGTGATGCCTTTTAACAAGACAAAAAGTTCTGCTCTGGCATCAGTGACACTCTGACCAAGGGCAAGCTCATACCACGACGCTTTGTCCGTAATATCTATATCGAGTAAAAGAAGCTGATTGTCACTTATCTTTGAGGGATCGTCTACACCTAAGGATAAAAATTCCTCACTTATTATCTGCATAAAAGGCCTTGATAGATTTTGGAGGAATTGTAACATAGAAGCGATCTCTTAGCTGAGATCTGAGATACTTTTCGCGCAGATGGCCTATAGACCTTAGAGATAGCTCAAAAAGAGAGCAGTGTAGTAGAACTCAGACATAAAAACCAAAGAGATCGGCTACAATCTCACATATCATTTAAAGGCATATGTATGTTTGAACCGATCAATGCGCTTGGCGGCCCTTTGGAACCTTGCAGTCTCGACCCGCTTACCGGATTTTATAGAGATGGTTCATGCCAGACGGGGCCAGATAATCCCGGTGTCCATGCTGTATGTATCTACGCTACAAAAGAGTTTTTGGCTTACTCTAAAGCCGTCGGAAATGACCTCTCCACACCGATGCCGCAGTACAATTTTGCCGGTGTCAAAGCAGGAGAGAGCTGGTGTCTCTCCGGGCCACGTTTTGCTCAAGCCGTAGAAGATGGCAACGCTCCCCATATCTTCATCCACTCCACCCATAAGGCCATGCTTCAGCTGGTCGACCTTGAGACACTCAAAAAGTACGCGCTAGATCTGTAAAGGATGATCCAATACTATGACTTCAGTAAATAGGTATTAGATGACGGAGGTTTGAGACGAGCAACCCAAAGTACAAAAGGTGCGGGGGCCTGCTGCCGAAGCAAACTTAGCGTTAGCGTAGTCAAACGGACTTGTTCGTTTGGCGTCTTAAATCAATAGTAAGAAGTGCTCAGCAGACTCTGTTACGTCCAAGAGACTTCGCCTGATACAACCTAGCATCAGCTTTAGAGTAGAGTTCATCAAGGGTCAGGACTTCGTTGTTAAGTCCTGCTACTCCAATACTCACCGTGACGATGATATGTCCATTACTATGAGCAAACTTCCCACCTTCAATAGAACGACGGATGTTCTCTGCGACTTTCTTAGCATCTTCTACAGAAGTGTTTAAAAGCAATACAGCAAACTCTTCTCCACCGACACGTGCCAAGACATCACTACTGCGGATCATAGCCTGGACGTTCTTAGCTATAGAGACCAAGATCTCATCACCGACTTGATGACCGTAGCTGTCATTGATCTTCTTAAAGTAATCAATATCTATCATGAGTTGTGAGACATCCTGCTCTTGAGCTACTGCCTCTACGATCAACTTTCTGCCTGTATCATATAGATATCGACGATTATGTGTCTGGGTCAAAGCATCTGTGACCGAAAGCCTATGCATGACCGTAGCATGGTCTTTAAGTTCCTCATGATGGTCGATCGAAACGAGGAAGCTCTTATATAGTGACCTTGAGAACATGAAGACAATAGGAAAGTAGATCATCGCGAGTACGATCACGATATGGTGTAGATGATCGGAGTACTGAGTAAGCATGAACAATTGAGGCAGCATCATCAAAAAGAAATAGACACTATAGATGAAAAAAAGTGTGGACAGGGACATCGCAGCTGCAGTGACAATACCCATCATCATGATCAAAGAGACGAACTCATACAACTCAGGAGCATACAAGACCCCTACGATGTTCCCAACATTCCAAAGCAGTGCAGAGAAGATGATCAAAAGCAGTAGGACTCTGGCATGCAACTTCATCTTCTCATGGTCTTCATTGGCCATATGCTTCTTCAGCGCCTTGGCATTGACGTATCGCAATAGTATATAGATACTCTGAGCTACTATCCACAGTATCAGATAAGACATCGGTATGAACGCTTCATAGATCCAGATCAAGACAGCGGAGACAAAGACCAGACTATAAAGTGTCGTCCATGTCTCATCGACTATGCGTTGTAACTGCGTAGGATGGTATTCTAGAAATCTTATCATATTCACTTTTCTATCACCGACTTTAAGTATTGGTCTACACGATCACACTGCGCTAGAGAAAGGGCTACTTACTTAATCGATATAGTAACGGCACATCGATCAATATTCCCTATCCCTTTTCATTATTGGGAATTATACATGAACCTGTTTAGATCAATGTCGATCAGCATAAAGGGACTCTTATCTAAGTGTCACCTGAGGTAGAGATAACCGTATGCAAAAAGTGATCATAAAACTGCTAAAATACATTATGTTATTAAAACTGTCACAGACTAGAAGGTTCATCTGATGAGTAGACATATTGCGATCTTCGGTGCTACCGGTTACATCGGTACTAAACTTCTAGCTGAACTCTATGACCGGGGTGAACGTCTCACACTGTTTGCACGCAATACCCGAAAACTACGCTACCTCAATGATGGCTCCGGACTTCTACATAGACATGACGTAGGTCTATGTATTGTAGAGACGGCTATCGATCCACAACAGTATGATCTGATAAGAAATGTCCTCGAAGGTGTCGATGCGGTCTATTATCTGGTACATTCTCTCTATATCGAAGATGGTGATTTCAAAGATAAAGATGACCTTATGGCAAAGATCGTTGCTACTGCTGCTAAGGAAGCTGGAGTGGAGCAGATCATCTATCTGGGAGGTCTGGGCGTAGACTCCACAGATACGCCCCTTTCAAAACACCTTCAGAGCCGTCAAAACAGTGGACGATCACTTAGAGAACATCATCCGGCTGTGACCGAGTTTCGTGCCGGGGTCATCATCGGTGAGGGCTCTGCCAGTTTCGAACTGATCCGATCGCTTGCGACAAAACTCCCATTACTACCCGATCTTGGTAAAAGAGAGGGTCACTGTCAGCCTATCTTCGTCAGTGACGTCATAAGTTATCTGATTCATGCCTTGTTGACTCCTGAGTACTACGACAAGATCGCTGAGATCGGTAGCGATG
>JADGEC010000091.1 GCA_016744575.1 Sulfurimonadaceae bacterium
CCTCTACATCAAGCATCTTGCTTAACTCATGCCTCACATCATCTTTCTGCCCTGCTAACTTACGCATCCCACACTTGCTGCAGACGAGCCTGATCTCAATATCATCGAGATGACTGATCGCATATTCGACTGTACCTTCATGTTCGATTCGCATAGCCAGTCTTAACTCGATGAACAACTTGATATTGCGGTAGATACTGTTTACCGAGACCAATCTGTTCGAACCCTTATTAATAGTAGTATGGATAGTCTCCACGGAAGCGGGACCATCGAGTTCATACAGTACTTCAAGTAGAAGATCACGTTTAAATGAGCGGTTAAGCCCAAGCCAATCTAACTCCTCATAAAGCCTCTCTTTAAAATAGGACAATGATTTTTTACTTTGCATTCAAAATACTTTTTTTGATAATAATTCTCATAAATAGAATCTTACAGGACATTTACCTATTTTTATATAAAAATGATAATCATAATCATATTTATAAAACATTAAGGCTTTTGCCTCGTCTAAGACTTAGACCATTTGCAAGCAAGTCGAATAGATCGTCTATTCTGAAATACTAGATGACGGTATACAAGAGAGGACATCAGGAGGAGAAAGGGACGGATCTTCAGAGCTGAGTTCAAGACTGAAGTCATCTTAGGACTATTGGAAGGAGAACAGGCGTCGAAAAAGTCACGACTAAATAAGCGCGCCCTGGAAAGAGTCTACAAAACAGGAAGAAGCAGTTTCTGAAAAACACCTCTTTTACACTCGATGGAAGTGAAGTGACTAAAGCCTACAAGGATGACATCGAAGTACTTTGAGAGGGAAATGATACACTGGGATGAGTAAATAGATGGGAGTCTGATCGAAGAAAGAGCCTTACCGATAAAGGGATTCTGCGACTAAGGTCATATCGGGCTCGTCAATGTCCGTTTTGCAAATATCTCTTTCCCAGTTCATCATATTTGACTTTATTGCTTTTACAAAACTCATCTCTACCGATCTTACTCATCTTTTGATAACTATCACCCAGGACTTCATTATTCAACCTTTTCATATCATCATCCGTAAATAGTCTTGTACAATCTTGCTCTTCAAATACCTTACGTATAGCAGTCGATACATGTTTATCAAATTTGCAACTATTCTCTAAATAAAAGTTATGTATAGCACTTCTAAACAGCTCTTCACACTTTGCTTTGTTGGCTCCGTATAGATTGATACCGACCAGTATATAGATCACTAAAAGTATCTTTTGCATCATCATCCTTGTTTTATGATCTTATCTGAAGAGCACTACCCAGTATGGGGACTTGCCAATCTCACTGAGAACAATAGTATAAAAATATATTACTATTATACTAGGATAACTAAAGAGCAGAGCATAGAGCACTCATATCGAACTGCCTTGCATCTTCTAACCAGTATAATTTTTTTTAGATCAGCAAAGATGTGACAGGAAAATCATACTCAGCAGACCCTTCTACTCATTAGGATAAATAACACCGATTATCATAAGTATTTTATTTATCACAATAATTACATTTATTTACATTAGTATAGATCTTACTTGAGACCAAGGATCCAATATGAATAAAGATATTAAATACTCAATATACAGACTGAGCATCGATGACTTGAACTGCAAAGAACTCGCAGAGCTTGCAAGATTCCAGGAAGAGCATATCAAGGCACTGGAAAAGCAAGTGATGTTTCTCAATAGTACTATTAGGGCTCGATGAAATAGCATGAGTCCTTCTGAATAGATACGGACGACATCGATCGGTTTACCGTCAATACTAAACTCACTTTTGATAGTCTTGACTGTGCGACATTCATCTCTTAACTGCTCTTCTACTACATCACCGGTTTAAAGAAGTGTAGAGCAGATAAGATGTAATAATCAATCATATTACAGTATATGTGAAACTTGCTTGCTTCAATTAGGTCTAGTAAAGTCCCATATGGTCAGGGACGTGACTGCTAAGGGATAAGGCTGACCTTCAAAAATATGAACAATCCCGGAATGACCTATGATCTTCGATATCGGTGATCGCAGGCTCTAGGCCATGATCATAATATGCAAGATACTAATAAGTATAGTTAAATTGTAGACTCCAGCTTGTTTGACTGTGCCTGACTGAGACTTCGTCTGCCATTCCAGCTGCTACCAGGGCGGAGGTGTCGTAAGTATTACTTTGCTCATCAGCATAGACAAATGCAATGTCTGCAGACATGTTTTTGTTAAATGCATAGGTTCCGCCGACACTATAGTGAGATTCAATATTGACCGGAAAACCAAGAAGGTTAAACATATTTAGTGTCGCACCTTTTGTCGTTGTCCCATCTAATTCACGAAGGGGACTCTTTGCATAGTTATAACCAGCTCTAAGCGCCCATGTCTCTTCTGTGTACTCATAGCCGATTATATACACATTTTGATCTTTCCACTCAAAATCTTTATAACCTTCTGCATCTTCCCATTGTATAAGTTTATAATCAAAGGCTAATGTATGGTTTTTTAAAAATTGATAGGAAAGACCGATGCCGATCTCAGCGGGTTGCTCCAAGTCATCACTCATCGCTTCACCAAGAAACGTTGAAAATACCTGAGTAGCTTCTGAGATCTGATCATCATACTTCATCTTAATAGATGATTTATAGACAGCTCCCACGGTCAGACCCTCAACACCATGATGACTCAGATCAAAAGAGAGGCCAAGGTTATAACCAAAACCGAGATCTTTGCTGGACCCATCTGCGATATGGTCTGCGCCACCAACTCCATCAGGCATTTGAAAGTTTATATCTAACTCTCCATATTGCACTATTGGCGTAAAACCGATACTCAGACCGCTCTGTTTGTATACAAGAGGAACACCAAACTTCACTAATCCTAGCACTGTTTGCATCTGCATAGTACCATTACCACCGGTCGCTGCATCTCCTGATTTGGAGTAATCAGCTCCCAATCCTCCTGTGACCCACACTCCAGCACCCCAGTAAAAGTTATCATTTACCTTGCTTGCCATAGAAAGTTCGGGGATCATCGTAAGATCAGAAGTGCTGTACTCTTCACCTGCACCACCATCATAGTAAGCTACAGGAAGAAAAAATGTGCCAGTCACTGAGACTTCTGTCTCTTCAACTGATGAAAGCATCGCGGGATTTACGAGTGCAGATTCTGCTCCATGACTTTTAGCGATACCTACACCTCCCATTCCGCGAGATTTAGCACCTAGACCTATTAAAAGATCTCCATTAATAGCGAATACCTGTGTCGCACTAAATGACATGGCTAACACAGTGATCAAGTTGATCGTTGGTCTCATCTATTTCCTTCGTATATTTTAGATCTACTTGGGAGTCACTCCCCGATCCTTATATCAAGACCATATATTGAAAAAGTCTCTCAAGGCATTTGTATTTAAAGTTCAGAACTTTTTTACAGTTGGCTAATACTCCATCTCTTCTGACGATGATAAGACTAAGATAGAGTCAGTGTAGACAACTTATATCATAAAACGTCAAGTTGACTTTACGTTGAAATTGTAGTGTATAATTCTTACATCAATATTAACGAGAAGCGCTGTGGAATATAAAATATCTGAACTTGTAGCCAAAACGAATGTACCAAAATCAACGATCCTATATTACATACAAGAAGGTCTACTGCCAGAAGCAAAAAAGATCAAATCTAATGTACACAGATATAATGATGAACATCTAGAACTAATAAAATATATAAAATACATGAAAGAGAAGATCGGTAGCTCAAATGAGCAGATAAAACATGAACTAAAAAATAAAAACCAATCCTTCTCAAGTTCATTTGCGATGCTTGAACCACTGATGAACACCCTTAGTGCCGTCCCAATCGATGCGATACATTACACTAAAGATGAGTTTATCACTAGATATGAACTAGATGAAGAGCTCGTAGAGACTCTTTTAAAAGATGAGATCTTATTACCCATCGACGATGATGACTACACAGAAAAAGAGGCATCCATAGTTGAACTTGTAGAGGATTTTAAAGATGTAGGAGTCGATTATCAGCTGTTAAGATCATATGTCTTGCAGGCTAAAGAGTTGAGTAGACTTGAACATCAAATAAAAATACAATTATGTACGCAGACAAACGATGAGAACTTTTCCACCTTATGGAAGATCATGTTTGAGACTCTTTTCAACGCAAAAGAGTATATCTTTTCAAGAAATACTTATAGAGAGTTTTTTAGTATCATAAAAAATGAGATCGTAAGATGAGAGTGTTATTCTTTCAAGACAGTCGAATCAAACAGTGAGTCTACTTTAAGACTAAAAGTAGCAAACATCCATCAGATCACAGGAGTTGTGATCAGCGCAGTGTGACTTATCTTAGTATGTGCCGAGACTCCAAAAATCTTTGAGTTTATTGTTGTAGTAAGGCCCTGCTTCGTCTCTGCTCATCTGCTTGGGGACATGAGAGATCGGTCTACAGATGATCCATTCACCTTTTTCCATCTTCATCGAGCTTTTGACTTCTATCCAGTATTCACCGTATGTCATTGATCTGTTCCTAGTAATCATATAAATCCATTGGGTCGACTTTGAGACTAAAATCACCAAAAAACCATCAGATCACAAATTTTATGATCAGCGAGGTGAGTAAGTATAGCATAAATATTTCTTATTAAAATTCTCTGAAAGTATCGTAAATAAGGGGTTTCTAGAGGTTGTATGGCGGACAGTCAGGGATTCGAACCCTGGGAGGTTTGACCCTCGCTGGTTTTCAAGACCAGTGCATTCGACCAACTCTGCCAACTGTCCACATAGGAAAGTATTTGTATCGTAAAGATTGGAGGCGCCACCCGGATTCGAACCGGGGGTAAAAGCTTTGCAGGCTTCTGCCTTACCACTTGGCCATGGCGCCACACTAGGTGGTGCCCGGAACCGGACTTGAACCGGTACAGTGTTGCCACCGAGGGATTTTAAGTCCCTTGCGTCTACCAATTTCGCCATCCGGGCGTCTATAAATAAAAATACCCCAACTCAGGCATCTTGGAAAAGATACTTCAGTTGAGGCATGTATATGGAGCGGGAAACGAGGTTCGAACTCGCGACCCCGACCTTGGCAAGGTCGTGCTCTACCACTGAGCTATTCCCGCATTTGGTTGTTGAGCCGGAAGTATAGCAAGAAATATTTTATATGTAAAGTGTTTCCGCTAAAAAAGAGAGATTTGTATAAAAAGGCTCTATTCCCATCGTTATCATAGTAAAAATGGTTCAATACCTTTGATCATCTACTATAGATCTCTACTATTTCCAGATCAGGGTCAAACACCATACATAGAATTGGATACGTGTGTCCTATGCATTGCACAGAATAGGATATAATCGCAATAATCATACATTCGAGGATCTATTATGCGTAGTGACACTATAAAACGCGGGTTCGACAGAACACCACACCGAAGTCTACTTAGAGCGACAGGGCTCAAAGATGAGGATTTTGACAAGCCATTCATCGGTATTGCCAACAGCTATATCGATATCATCCCGGGACACTTCTTCCTTCATGAGTACGGAGAGATCGTCAAACAGGCTATCCGTGAAGCAGGCGGCGTACCTTTTGTCTTTAATACCATCGGTGTCGATGACGGCATCGCTATGGGCCACGACGGTATGCTTTACAGCCTTCCAAGCCGTGAGCTGATCGCTGACTCCATCGAGACCGTGATGAACGCCCATAAACTTGATGCGATGATCTGTATCCCCAACTGTGATAAGATCGTACCAGGCATGCTCATGGGTGCACTACGTGTCAACGTCCCTACTGTCTTCATCTCAGGCGGCCCGATGCCTGCCGGTCACAAGAAAGACGGGACTCCGATAGACCTTGCAACAGCTTTTGAAGCCGTCGGTGAACATGAAGCTGGAAAGATGAGTGATGAAGAGCTCTATGAGATAGAGTGTGAAGCCTGCCCAAGCGGCGGCTCATGTTCAGGGATGTTCACTGCGAACTCCATGAACACCCTCTGTGAAGCAATGGGTGTCGCACTGCCGGGTAATGGTACCGTCCTTGCTATGACTCCCCAGCGTATCGAAATGGTCAAGATAGCTGCTAAACGTGTCGTAGAGATGGCAATAGCTGATGATCCGAAATACAATATGCGTAATTATCTTAATGAGAAAGCGGTTCATAACGCTTTTGTCGTAGATATGGCTATGGGTGGATCGTCTAATACCGTACTTCACATGCTGGCTATCGCCAAAGAAGCGGGTGTAGAGTTTAGTATCGAAATGATCAACAAGATCTCAGAGAACGTCTCGCATATCGCTAAGATCTCTCCTTCACTGAGTACTGTGCATATGGATGATATCAATCGTGCCGGCGGTGTCAATGCTGTCATGAAAGAGGTCAGTCGACGTGGTGGCGTCCTGCACCTTGATGCCAAGATGGTAACAGGTGAGACGCTGGGCGAGCGTATCGCAGATGCGGAGATCAAAGATACCAGTATCATCCACACCAATGAGAACGCGTTCTCCAAAGTTGGCGGGCTCTCCATCTTGTTTGGAAACCTTGCACTTGAGGGTGCCGTCGTCAAGACAGCAGGTATCGATCTCTCCATGCGTCAGTTCACAGGGACAGCAGTCTGTTTTAACTCTCAACAGGAAGCTATTGCCGGGATAGTCAGTCAAAAAGTCAAAGCTGGTAATGTCGTCGTCATCCGTTACGAAGGCCCTAAAGGCGGTCCGGGCATGCAGGAAATGCTTGCCCCGACATCACTTATCATGGGGATGGGACTGGGACAAAGCGTCGCACTTATCACAGATGGCCGCTTCTCCGGAGCCACCCGTGGTGCTTCTATTGGGCATGTCAGTCCAGAAGCAGCTGAAGGCGGACTCATCGCTCTAATAGAAGATGGTGATAAGATCGAACTTGATGTCGATACACACCTGCTTCAGCTCAATGTCGCTGATGATGTCCTCAGCCGTCGCCGAGCAGCTTGGAAGCCTCACAAGAAAGAGATCACTTCCAAATGGCTCAAGCGTTATAGCCTTCTGGTCTCTAATGCTTCTAACGGTGCCGTGCTTAAGACAGAGCTTTAAAGCCCTCTCTTACCCATCTTGCCTTTGAACGTTCTCATCTAAGGCGGTAGGGTCCACTATCTAGTCGCTCACTTTCACTGGACTTTTATTCTGTGCTTTGAAATGGCACAGAACACACGAGCCCTTTTAAGGTTGAACGATTCGCAATTTAGTTGCTCACTTGCACTGGGCTTTTATTCTGTGCTTTGAAATGGCACAGAACACACGAGCCCTTTTAAGGTTGATGTTCAAACTCCGGTAATATCTTCTTCAGTTGTATCAACTTACCTTCTGTCTCTATCAAATCTTCAATATCTTTGTTTAGCTCATCGATGTCATAATAGGTCGGATTTGTGACAAAGATCGATTCATATCGGGTCTTCTGTTCGTTTTGGCTGATCAGCAGCTCTTCAAACATCTTCTCTCCCGGACGCAGACCACTATATTTGATGGCGATCTCATCTGTCTTACCATAGAGCCGTATCATCTGTTTGGCAAGATCGATGATCTTCACCGGCTCACCCATATCCAGAATAAAAAGTTCATTTCCCTTTGCGATGGAAGCCGCTTGCAAGACCAGTTGACAAGCTTCAGGGATCATCATGAAATAGCGAGTCATATCCGGATGCGTGACCGTCAGAGGACCACCATGCTCTATCTGCTCTTTGAACTTGGGTATCACGCTGCCGGAGGAGCCAAGAACGTTACCAAAACGCACTGCGACTATCTCTGTACCCTTTGCATCGACATTCTGGGCATAGAGTTCACCTATACGTTTTGTCGCACCCATCACATTGGTCGGCCGAACTGCTTTATCTGTTGAGATGATAACCACTTTTTTAATACCGTGCTCGATACTGAGATCGATGATATTCCTGCTCCCCAGGACGTTGTTACTGATGGCTATATCGATGTTTTTCTCACACATAGGGACATGTTTATAGGCTGCTGCATGAATGACGATATCGATGGCATACTGTTCAAATAGCTTCTCAAGTCCCTCCCTATGCATCACCGACTGTAAGGAAAGCTTCGCAGAAGGAAGTCTCTCTCCGATGGCATAGAGATTATATTCACCATTGTCGACAAGGATCAGCTTACGTGCACCAAAACGGTGGCACTGCATCGCTATCTCTGAACCGATGCTTCCCCCCGCACCGGTTATTAGTACTTTTTTATCATGGATGAACTCGGCGATGACCTCTTCATCAAGGTCTTTGGGATGGCGGGCAAGAAGGTCCTCGATGGAGAGGTCTTCAAGCTTCTCATACTGTGAGCCAAGAAGTTTCGCACGTTTGACCTCTTTGACACCGGCTCTGTTCAAGCGTTCAAACAGGGCATTGAGCTGCTCGACATCAAGTTCAGCCGTGATGATGGCTGCTTCGATATCCTCCTTTTTGATCAAGGCTTCGATCATGCTCTCATCATAGACCTTCACATTACTTATGTAAGTGTTTACCGCACTCTTGTTCTCATCAAGTAGGGCCACGATAGCAACAGGAAAATAGGGGATCTCTCCCTCTATCGCACTTTTGATGGCTGATGTAGTCTTACTGTTGACACCAAGGATAAGCGTCGGCTTCATAAGGTCATTTCGTTCGTTCTCCAACATAATACGTTTAGAGACACGCAAGCCACCGATAAGCGAGAGGGATAATAGGAAATCAATGATCACGACACTTCGGGGAAAAGGATCGATAGTCTCTGGAAAAAAGAGATAATAGAGGACAAATACCGCATAAGCCCAGATATGCGCTTTTAGGATGTTCTTCGCTTCTGAAAAACCAAAATAGCGCCAGACGATGAAATAGACCTTATAGAGAAAGAAAAAGAGTAATTTCAGACCAGCTATCAGCAGAAGGACAAAACCAAATGGGGGCAAGAACTCTTCGGTTATCGAAAAGTTAAAGCGTAATAGGTAGGCAAGATAGAGCGAAGCTGCAGAAAGAAGCAGGTCCAGAAATAAAAAGAAGAGGATCCTCTTGACGGAGGTCGGACGGAAAAGACTCATCGTACCAGTACCTTCTTGATGACATCACAGACCCGCTTCACATCCGACTGTGTCATAGCTGTACCACTTGGCAGGCAGAGTCCCTGAGCAAAAAGTCGCTCTGAAGTACCATTACACAGAGATAGAGCCTCTTTAAAGAGAGGTTGAAGGTGCATCGGTTTCCATAGCGGTCGACTCTCGATATCTTCAGCTTCAAGGGCAAGTCTTACCATCTCTGGGTCACTTTTTTCAAAGAGAAGTGTACTCAGCCAACGGTTTCCCCTACTCTCTTTAGACTCAGGCATAAAAGATATCTCATCGACTTCATCAAGTCCCTCTCTATACCAGCTAAAGATCTGACGACAAGCATCTATACGCTCATCCAGCAGTTCCATCTGGGCTACTCCTATAGCCGCAAGGATATTACTCATACGATAGTTATAACCAAGCTCTTTATGTTCATAGTAGAGCGCGTCCTCTTTCGCCTGAGTAGCATAAAAGCGTGCCCGCTCCATAGCTGCCTTATCATCGCTGATAAGCATACCACCTCCGGATGTAGTGAGTATCTTGTTCCCGTTAAAAGAGTAGACCCCAAAATGACCGAAAGTACCACTCTGTCTATCTTGAAAGGTAGCTCCTAGGCTCTCTGCCGCATCTTCTATCAAGGCGATTCCATACTCATCACAGATAGCGACTATCTTTTCAATATCAGCCATCTGACCGTAAAGGTGAGTAAGGATAAGGGCTTTAGGCATCTTGGGTGCTGTCACTACTGCTTCTCTCAACAGCTCTGGATCTAGGTTCCAGCTCTTAGCTTCAGAGTCTATGAAATAGGGCACAGCCTGCTGATACAAGACGGGTGCGACGGAGCCAATAAACGTGAATGTCGAAGCTAGTACGATATCACCCTTGCCCACTCCCAATACCCGCAGTGCCAGATGGATAGCGGCTGTACCACTAGTCGTTGCAAGCGCCTCTTCTCCTCCAGTATAATCACAGATACTTTGCTCGAAACGATCGACAAAAGGACCCAATGGTGCGATGTAATTACTCTCAAAAGCCTCTGCTATATATCTCTGCTCATTTCCTGAGATATGCGGTGGTGAGAGGAAGATGCGCTTCACTGAGCCATCCTCTTTTTAACAGTGGCAGGCACTCCTGCGACCATGACAGCATCAGGTACGTCTTCGATGACGACACTGCCTGCTGCAATAAGAGCATCATCACCAATAGTGCATTGCTGGATCACAGATACTCCGATGCCGACATGAGTCCTAGTACCCACTTTCACCTCACCCGCGAGTGCGGTGTTAGGACTGATATGGGAGAACCCGCCAAGCAAACAGTCATGTTCTACCGTTGCATGCGTATTTATGATCACACCTGCTTCAAGTACCGCCTCACTGTTGATCACGGCCAGCGGCATGACCACACTCCCCTCACCGATGAGTACTGATGATGAGACGATAGCTGAGGGATGGACCAATGTAAGCAGTTCAATATTACTCTTTTTTAACTCTAAGTAGATACGCTGACGCATAACATTATCGCCGATACCTAGAGCAACAGGTATACCGCTATATTCATGAATGAATTGTGGGATACTTATCGTCTGCTTAGTGATATCATCATCAACCCAGATGATCTCAGTGTAACCATTCGCACGGGCAATATCTGCTACGACCTTGCCGTGACCGCTTTTTCCGATGATAGCCAGGGTATCAGTTGTTTCCATTGAACTTCTCTGTTGTGACATGCTCTTGACTGCTGATATCTTCACGTTTAATGACTTTCGTAAGCGTAAGCCAAAAGATCTTCAGATCCAGTCTCCACGTCAAATTATTGACATAGTATACATCATATTTGAACTTCTTATCCCAACTGATGGCATTACGTCCATTGACCTGTGCCCAACCAGTGATCCCCGGTCTCACATCATGTCGGTGTCGCTGCTCCTCATCATATAGGGCTAGATACTCTATAAGCAAGGGACGAGGACCGATAAGACTCATCTCTCCCTTGAGCATATTTAACAGTTGCGGCAGCTCATCAAGGCTGAGCGAGCGCATGATCTTCCCCACCTTTCCCAAGCGCTGTTCATCAGGTAAGAGCTCCCCTTGCAAATCCACATCATCACTCATCGTACGAAATTTATAGATGGTAAATACCTTCTCATCCAAACCCGGTCGCTGTTGACTAAAGTAGATAGGACGGCCCAGAAAAATAAGGACCAGAAACAGTGTGATGAGGATGATAGGGGAGAGAAGCAGTAGCAGCGATAGTGCCACTATAAAGTCTATAAGTGGCTTGATGTACTTTTTATACATCTATATACTCCCCATAGAGATCTAGATACTGCTTCGTGATAGGCTTGATATCGAACTCTTTGATGGCGTTCAGACGTGCATTTTCAGCAAAGCGTTTTCGAAGTAATGGGTCGTTCAAAAGTCTCCCAATGGCTTCTTCCAACGCCTTTGGGTCACGAACAGGGACTAAGAGACCATTGACATCATCTTCCACGACTTCCCGACAGCCGACCGTATCAGTAGTGACCATCGGTTTTGCCATGGAGGAGGCTTCCAGCAGTGTCCTTGGTACTCCTTCGCGATAACTTGGCAGGACAAAGATATCGCAGATGGCTATGAGTTCTTTGATATCATCACGATGACCAAGCCATAAGACTTCCGGTCTTTGAAGAAAAGAGACGGGCGCACAGCTTGGATTGCCGTCATCCGTATCACCGACGAGGATAAACTGCACATCATCACCCTTTAGAGCATCAGCCGCCTCATAAAACTCTCTGACCCCTTTATGCCATATAGCTCGAGCGACCATCAATACGACTCTCTTGCCTACGACATCAAGTCTCTCTCGAAGTACGTCACTACACTGCTTGTCTATCTGCTCCATAGAGAATAGATCGGTATCAATACCTACACTTTTGATGATATGGATAGCCTCTGGCTTGATGATACCTTTTGTCTGCAGATAGGCGGGGTCATCACTGTTCACAAATACGACACCCTGCGAGCGGGAGAAAGTGAAACGATAGGCAGACTCGATGATAAGACGTATACTTCTGGACCTGAGATCATCTTCAATATAAAAAGAGCCGAGTCCTTCGACAAGGTTCAAGATCGTCGGGATCTTTGCCAGACGACCGGCGATAGTACCGTAGATATTTGGTTTAGCAGTAAAGGTGTGCAGGATATCCAGCTGTAGCGGTCTAAGTACCTGATAGATAGCGTAGATGGCACGGAGTTCTTTAAGAGGGTTTAGACTGCCACGCTCTATCTTGTACTCAATAGCCTCGATGCTATGTTCTTGAAACCGATGATAGACACTACCCCTGGGACAGATGGCGTAGACGGTATGACCCTGCCGAAGCAGTGCTTCCATGATAGGAAGCCGAAAAAGGTATAAGTTCAGATCGAGATGCGACAGAAAGCCGATCTTCAATGCTTAAGCCTGTAGACCTTGGCTAAAGGGGAGACGATGACCGGCTCAAAAAGTGTCTCATCATACTTCTCCAGGACAAACATCTGGATATACACCGACGCAAAGTAGTTCGCATCCATCACCAAAAATCGGTTATAGTCACGCATAAAGATGACATAGATCTTACCCAATGGGTTCAAGACCGTAGTGTTTACGACCAATTTTCCCTTCTCATCATATTTTGTCGAGAGAAGTGTCGAGACAGGGATGGACTGATCACCGAGTTCGATGACAGACTTCTGCTTGTTCAAGACGACCCCTCTGCCCAGGTCGATATGGGTCCCATGATCTTTATAAGAGCTGGTCGAGTAGAGAAAATCTCGCTGTTTTTGCTGACCACTACTAAGGTCGATGCTGCTAAAAAGCTTAACAGTAGGATAGATGTCCAACATCCGAAATGGCAAATAATAGAAGACTTCACGCGTCTTTGCCGGTATCTTGATCTGATCACTTGCCAGGGCATCAAGAAAATCACTCGGATCGGTCAATCCATTATCTTCCATCATCATCTGGATGTAACTTCCACTGCGGTTATGCTCGAAAGCCAGTTCCGCGTATTCTGTATTTAATCTGGCGATAGCTGCCGATACCTTTTGCGGAGCGGACAAGGCAAGACTAACAGGGTAGTTGACATCACCAGTATGTTTACCCCCATCGACCAGTGTCTTTACATCTGAATAGTAACGAATTGGGTAACCATAATCCCACCACGTCATCACATAGTCCTCTCTATCAGCGATCTTTCCGAGGGCATCAAGGACTTTTACCTCACTGGTATTAAAGACCGTAGGCACTCTATAATTGATGATATGGATGATATTCGGATAGAGTACTGCAAAGCTCAACCCTATGATGTAGAGTCGTTTGGCTGACGTCAAAGTCCGTGGCGTTTGGATGAGACGGTCGAAAAGTCCTGCAGACCAGACGATGAGATAACCCATGCCCAATGCCATGACCGGTACAGCGTAGACGGTAAAGCGTAGACCACCCTGAAGTGCAAGGAAGCCAAGACCCAACATAGGAAGTGCCAACCACATGACACGATAACGAAACGCCATAAGTAAGTAGCCTATCAGGGAGAAGAGGAATGTGACCGGATGTCCGCTGATACGGTTGGCAAAGACTTCAAAAGGTATCTGTCCCGCTTCACGTACCGTCTGAGCTACACCATAGAACTGCAGGTTGGTCATCAACTCACCGGCGATGGCTTCACGAAAGACATACGCTTTGAGCTTGGCAAGGACAGGGTCAAGACCCCCTGTGACCAATATCAACAGAAGCACAGCCGCCAGTAGTGAGAAAATGATCTGTCGCGAATTCGCTTTTTCAACAAGATGAAATGCGAGGAAGAGTGCGAATGCTGCTACAAGCTTATAGGTCCAGGGGAAATAACTCATAGCGATCAGCATAAAGATAAGGATCTTATAGTTAAACAGATTCTTACGGTCAAAGAGAAGCGTATAGAAAAAGACCGTGAACGCCATGGCGAGGTTCAATGAGTAACTCTGGACATACCACCAGGAGTAAGCGATGATAAGTACTGGGATCAGCAGAAGATAACGGTTTTTCTGTTCCTCGATGTTAAAGATAAGTGACCAGAGGATCAGAGAAGGCAGGACGATGGTCAGCATATCCGTATCGTAGTAGCCTGTCATCGTACGGTTATAGTAGCTCCATGTGATCGAAGCCAGCAGTGCCGCGATAAAGCCTGCTAACTCCTGTTTGATAATACGGGCGATCAACATGACCGGTACGATAAGCAGGGATCCCATGAACGCGGGCATATAGAGGATGATCGTCTCCAAAGAGAACGGCAGTACCTTGGCCAGGAGATAGGTCAGACTTGAAAGCGCCGTACCGTAATAGGAGAGGTCGTTGTCTTGATGAAAACCGGCGAGCATATCTCGCGCACCTTCGGCATAGGCATAACCATCATTGGTATTGATCATAATATGGTCGTTCCAGTAAAAGCTTGG
>JADGEC010000092.1 GCA_016744575.1 Sulfurimonadaceae bacterium
TTGTTTGGCTTCGCCTCCACTGTCGACAAGGTCGAGTACTTTAAGAAGTTTATAGAGTTCGATATAGTCGTCTTTTAGCTGATAAGTCATAGAGTCCCTTTATAAAATGATATCAAATCATCTGTTAGAGATGCCCTAAATGAGTACTATAGTCGTTCGACTGTGACCTTTGCCGTTGGGTTGTCCCAGCGGTGTGTCATACTAAGGGCAGAATCAGCCAGACCGTCATCTACAGTGATGACACCATTATGGACAGTTACGAAGTCCCTGTCATCACGTGTAGCACTATAGCCTTCGCCACCTCCTACCGGACCGGGAATCGTCCCGGCACTCTCACTATTTTCTTCGCTACCGGCATCATAAGTCACCAGTGTCATACTTGACTGAGTCCCTTTTTTCAGGGTACTTATATCAATACAACTAGCACCGGTAAAGGCATCATTGGTATTGACGAGCATACTGGCTACACTGATGCACTCTGCGTTTACTCCGCTGATCGTCAGGCTATCAGTCGCTCCGGGTAGGATGAGTCCGTTGCCGCCTAGGGCTGCAGTGACTTCATCTTTTGTATCTGCTTTATCGAGCAAGATACTGTTATCACCACCTTCGGCAAGCTTTTCAAGGCTGACACTGGCGGATGAACCGATGTCAAAGAGTGTGTAGCTTTTTTGGTGCAAGACAACAGCCATCGGTGACATGGGCTGAGCGTAGGTCAAGTTAGTCAGTGTGACCTTGTACATCGCCGTCTCGGATGGATCACTGTCACCTCCACATCCTCCTAGGAGAAGTCCGGCAGTAAGTAGACTGCCTGCTAAATATAAGGCTTTCATGATCACTGTACCGTTATGATAGCTGTCGCGACCGGGTTCAGCCAGCGATGTACCCGACTGTCGAGGTCACTGATACCGCCGGATGCATCCTGATCACCCAATACACCGCGATGGGTATGGACAAAACCTTCAGCTACTGCTTCGACACCAGTCGCTCCACTGCCGGCATTGCCACCCGGATCAGCGGGAATACCGGCTACGCCAGGGGCTCCCCCTCCGTTTACTATCTCGTCATTGCCTTCTGTTCCGGCGTCATAGGCCTGTAGCTGGACTTTATAGGTGCCAGGTTCTGTTGGGATGGTCCAGCTATTAAGTGCGACAAAACCGTCATTAGTCGGAAGCATCATCGCGACGATAGAGAGTGTCGTGTTTTGGGTGTCACTCATCAAAGTCGTCATAGTCTCTGCTCCCGGAGCAAGCAGGCCTCCTGCCGGGTTCTCTGCTATCATGGCTCCTGTAAGGTCAAGATCGCTACTCAGAGATGAGATGTCTCCGCCTTCGGCCATGGCCTGCAGTGCATCGCTAGCTGTCTCACCACTTTGAAAGAGTGAGACGTCTGCCGCATGTGTGGCTACTAATAGAGGTGTGAAGTAGGTCCCACCCGTTGCGTTTACTATCTTTACATCTATCTCGGCTGCGTTTATCACACCGCCCAGCAGCGCTACTGCAGCTGCACTTTTTAAGATCCCTCGTAACATCTTATGCTCCTTGTCTGTTTGCATAAGAAGAGTATAGGAGCATCAAAAGAACCTTCCATATATTTTTCATTAACGTTTCATAAACATATTGAATAATAACAGCATCTATATAGGACGTTAAAAAAAAAAGAGAAGGCTTATGCTTTAAGGGCATTGAGAGGGTGTGGCTAAAAACAGATGGAGAAGTGGTGCATGCTTTCACGATATTCGTAAGTCAGCTCATGACCATGGCGTGTGACTATTTCGTTGACGATGTAGAGCCCGAGTCCCATCCCCTCAAGACTGTGCTGGGATGTGTCGCGATGATAGGCTCTAAGGTAAGTCGTGAAATGCTCTTTAAAAGGTTCTCCTGTATTGGAGATAGTGAGGCACTGCTCTTTAAAAGTGATATGGATCGGTTTGCTTGAGGCATATTTAAGGGCATTGTCGATGAGGTTCTTTAGTGCGTAGGCAAAAAGATTGAAATCTACCAGGATCATCTCTTCGTTGAGATGCTCCTGTAACTGCGTCCTGTCGACCCCTAGCAGGTCGATAGCCTGATCGACGACATCGACGGCTGCGTAGGCACGGATGTCGAGCTCGAGGTTTCTGGCCGTCAGGGACTCTACACGGGCTAGGTCGTTGAGGTGTCCCTGCATCTGCTCAAAGAGATCACTCATCAGTGCCTTGTCTTTTGGGTCGGTATCAAGAAGGTGGGTGAGCAGTTTGCCTTTACTGATAGGTGTCTTAAGTTCATGCATGACATTACGCATAAACAGCGAACGGCTTCTCTGCAGAGATTCGATCTTCTGAACGCTTTCATGAAAAGCATTGGCTACTTGAGCTACTTCGTCACTGCCTTCGACCTTGGTATCTATCTCCTGTTCACCTTCCGCAAAACGACGGATCTGTGAATGCAGATGACGAAGTGGCTCAATAGATCCGGAGATATAACGGTATAAGAATATAAGTGCTACCAGTACGAAAGCGAAGGTGACAAAGATATAAGTCATATAGGGCGTCATCGGTTGATCGCTACGGTAGTAGTACATATCGTGCATCTTATAGGCATAGAAGTAGTGATCTTCGTAGGTAAATATCTCAATGTTGCCTGACTGAAAAGTACGACGTAGCAGTTTGTCCTCTATCAGTGGTTTACCCTGATATCTGATAAGTCGCATCTGTTCACCCCCGACAGGGGTCAGTTTATGCTCTTTAAGATAGCGTTCAAATACTTTTGGGGTGGGTTTGGTCATAAAGAGCAGGTCATAGAGCATCACGGCCCGATGGACTTCATTGCGTTTATCTAGATAGACGGAGAGACTCACAGCCATCAGTGTCGCAGCGATCAGCATCAGTGCGGCGATAGCACCGACGAGGCGGGCAGAGAAGATGATCGACCGGGCTTTAAGCTTCCACAAAACGATATCCTATGCCACGTACTGTCTGGATGAACGTATCGTAATTGCCCGGGTCGAGTTTTTTACGGATCCGACCGATCAGGATGTTGATACTCTCGACACCACTGTCAAAACGGTGTGAGTCTATGCTGTTGGCAATATCTGCACGGCTGATGGTACGATTGGGCGCTCTTAACAACAGTCTGAGTATCTGATATTCTGCCAGTGTCAGTCTCAGTGCCAGATCATTATAATAGATCTGAGTCGAATCTTCGTCAATACGAAAATGGCTGGATGATACCGCTTCATCGATCACTTTACCTTGACGTCGCAGCACCGTATGGATACGCGCAAGCAGCTCTCTAGGGTCGTAGGGTTTTGGCAGGTAGTCATCAGCACCGTTTTCCAGTCCGGTCAACTTATCGTCAAGATCGCTTCGTGCACTCGAGATGATGATGTGTACATCGGATGTCTCACGGATCTTACGACAGAGCATCAGACCGTCCATCTCCGGTAAGGAGAGATCGAGGATGATAAGCTCGAAGGACTCGACTGCGAGCATAGCCATCGCCTGGGATGGGCGAGTCACATGGGCGACGTACATCGCATGCTCTTTTAAAAAGCGCATCAGTAGTCCTGCCATCTGCTCATCATCTTCAATAAGTAATAGTCTCGTTTGTCTCATGATGAACCCTTTTGCTGATTGTAACGCATGTGCAAGAACGTTTCATAAACATAGTGGATGTAATGAAGCTGAGACAATGATACGCATGTGATTAACAATTACTATTATTTTACGTGTAATGCATAAAGGATAGTGTAAAATAGCGCCAATATGGCTCTAACTAAGGGATAGCGATGAAAACGAAAAGTCTTTATATAGCTTCGTTCGAACCACGGACAGGTAGTCTGTTTGTGACCGTGGGAATGATGGAGTTATTAAAGCGTAAGCTGGACAAAGTGGCATTCTTTCGCCCAGTCATCGAGAGTAGTACGGAGGCGGATAAGGATATCCTTTTCATGCTAGAACACTTCTCTCTGGACATGAAGTATGAGCAGGCTTACGGCTATACAGTCGATGAGGTCGAGACGATGATCGCTAACGGTGAGAGCAAAGCGGTACTCGTAGCATTGATCAAGAAGTTCAAAGCCCTTGAGCGAGAGTATGACTTTGTATTATGCGAGGGCCTGCACCGTAGCAGTTTTACCTCGACTATTGGTTTTGATATCAATCTCAGACTGACCAAAAACTTTGGAAGCCCTTATATCAGTGTTATCAAGGGTAAAGGTAAAAAAGTCAAAGAGATCAACGAAGAGCTTACCATCGAAGCAGAATCGATCAAACGTGAGAACGTCATGCATTTTGCTACTTTTGTCAACCGCCTTGCGGAAAATGTGTGTAAAAGTCTTCCAGAGAGTCTGGACAAAGATGAGACGAGGAGTGCACCTGTCTACTTCCTTCCTGAGATCGAAGAACTTGACAAGCCTACGGTCATGGAGGTGATGGAGACACTGGATTGTACGTATATACTCGGTAATGATAAGGACCTGACACGGGTGGTGTCGCAGAGTAAGATCGCGGCCATGACGCTTGATAATTATCTTGGACGTATCGAGGAGGGGGACCTTGTCATCGTCCCTGGAGACAGAGCTGATATCATCGTAGGCTCTCTTGCATCGCTATACTCGCATGAGTTCCCGCATATCTCTGCCATCTTACTGACGGGAGGGTTCGTACCCAGTGATAACATCACCCGTCTCTTCCAAGGTCTGAACTACTTTCCTGTTCCGATCTTAAGTATCGCATGTGATACCTACACTACGGCTATGCGTGTCAACCAAGTCCCTTCACAGATCCGTCCGCACAGTCATCGTAAGATCGCGTTGGCTATGGGACTTTTTAGTTCGCATGTCGATGTCGAGGAGATCGAGAGACAGATAAGTACGGCCGCTTCTGATATCATCACACCGACGATGTTTGAGTTCCAGCTCTTCGAGCGTGCGCGTTCAGACCGTAAGCGGATCGTCTTGCCTGAAAGTAGTGATGACCGGATCTTACAAGCAACGGAGATCTTGTTGCGCCGGGATGTCGTAGATATCATCTTGCTCGGAGATGAAGTCGAGATCGCTCACAGAAGTGCGATGTTAGGGCTTGATCTTAGTCTTGCAGAGATCATCGACCCGCTAAAGTCACCACTGATGGATACCTATGCACAGACCTTTTATGAACTGCGAAAAGAGAAGGGTCTTCTTATCGAAGGGGCTAAAGATGCGATGACCCATGAGACCTATTTTGCTACGATGATGGTCTATGCAGGTTACGCAGATGGTATGGTCTCCGGGGCGATCCACACTACCGGAGACACCATCCGGCCTGCACTACAGATCATCAAGACAAAACCGGGTATCTCCATCGTCTCAAGTGTCTTTTTGATGTGTATGGATACCCGTGTGCTTGTCTATGGTGACTGTGCGGTCAACCAGGAACCAAATGCGATGCAGCTTGCTGAGATCGCTATCTCTTCATCTGAGACGGCTGAGACCTTTGGTATCGACAGCAAGATCGCGATGCTCTCCTATTCGACAGGGACATCCGGGACGGGAGAAGATGTCGAAAAGGTACGTGAAGCAGCGCGCATCGTCAAAGTAAAGCGTCCAGACCTGATGGTAGAAGGCCCTATCCAGTATGATGCGGCTATCGACCCTGCAGTCGCCAGGACAAAACTTCCCGATAGTGACGTGGCTGGAAAAGCTACCGTGTTTATCTTCCCAGATCTAAACACTGGCAACAACACCTATAAAGCGGTCCAGCGATCATCTGGTGCTATCGCGATAGGACCGGTACTTCAGGGACTGAAAAAACCGGTGAACGACCTTAGCCGTGGTTGCCTTGTGGCCGATATCGTCAACACGGTCGCCATCACAGCTATTCAAGCGCAAGGAATCGAGAAGTGAGAGTCCTGGTCCTGAACTCGGGAAGCTCTTCCATAAAGTTCAAGCTCTTTTCGATGGAAGAGTCTATAGTGCTGGCTTCGGGTCTGATAGAACAGATCGGTGAAGCAGATGGTCGAGCCTCGATAGAGGGTGCTCCGGGAGTAAAGTCAGTTCGTGAGGGTAAGATAGCTGATCATGGCGATGGCTTGCATCTGATGCTTGAGATGCTCTCCGAAGCAGAGATCATTGGCAGTCTTAGTGAGCTAGATGGTATCGGTCACCGGGTCGTTCATGGTGGCGAGGAATTTCATCAGCCGACGGTGATCGATACTGACGTGATGGCTGCTATTGAGAGGCTTTCGCCGTTGGCACCACTGCACAATCCGGCAAATCTGGCTGGAATACGTGTTGTTGTCGAGAAAAGTCCTAAGCTGCCTCAGGTCGCCGTTTTCGATACCGCTTTTCATCAGAGCATACCAAAGTATGCGTACCTTTATGCACTGCCGTATCAGTTGTATGAACAAGAACATGTACGGCGTTATGGTTTTCATGGGACATCACATCACTATGTCGCGAAAGCAGCCGCAGTGTACCTTGAGAAGAAGCTTGAGTCACTGAACATGATAACGCTTCATCTGGGTAATGGGGCGAGCGCCTGCGCCATCAGAGCAGGGGAGAGTGTGGATACTTCGATGGGTCTGACCCCACTTGAAGGCCTGATAATGGGAACACGTAGTGGTGATATCGATCCGGCTGTCTTGTTCTACTTGGCTAGAGAGAAAGGGAGCAGTATCGATGAGCTTGATGCGCTCTTGAACAAGCAGAGTGGGCTAAAAGGAATCTGTGGCAGTAACGATATGCGTGAGATCACCGATCGTGCTTTGGAGGGTGATGAACGTTCACGATTGGCTTTGGAGATGGTAAGCCATCGTCTTAAAAAGTATATCGGAGCTTATACCGCAGTATTGGGCCGTGTTGATGTCCTTGTCTTTACCGGGGGTATCGGTGAGAACGCAGCACAGCTTAGAGAGAGTAGTTGTGCCGGATTAGAAGAGGGCTTGGGTATAAAGATCGATCTAGAGAAAAACCGTATGAGAAAGAGCGGGATATTTACTATCAGTGCAGAAGATAGCCGGGTCAAGGTACTGGTCGTCCCGACTGATGAAGAGCTGGAGATCGCTCTTCAGACTATGATGGCTATTTCGTCTGCTCACCAGTAAGTGACATCTCGCCAGTGCGGTCGACATGGACGAGCGGTCGGAAACTTCCGGCATCGAGTTTGACATGCAGGTCGTAGGTGACTTTGTCACTTTTTTGCTTCATCAGGTCAGTGATAAGCCCCAGACCGCCAAAGAGATCGGTACTAGCCTGAAGGGTGACATCCCCTTCACTGTAGGCTTCGATGATCGGCAGTTCATTGGCCGCACCGGTCAAGACACGATTACCTTCGATATCAATGGTGTAGGCGATGCCTTTTAACTCCAGTGCCTCACGGTTAGGATTGACGATGCGCAGTCCGATCTCAAAACGGGGAGCGATGCCCTGTGATGGGACCATCTTGAAGGTGCTTATGCTGACAGCAGGATCCTGGTAATCGGATGTCTGTAAGCCTGCACAGCCTGAAAAGAGAAGAATAGATGCTGCTGAGATGATCTGTAATAGGTGTTTGAACATGACGATAGCCTTGAGTGATTTGGTATTGGTAGTATTATAGCGAACTGATGATCGGCTTAATATGTTATGCTTTTGAAAATGGTCGTAGGAGTCTCTATGGAGTGTAGATGTGGGTCGGGTCTGCCTTATGAGGTATGTTGCGGTAGATATATCGAAGGAAGTGAGAAGCCGACTGCTGCTTTGGACCTTATGAAGTCCCGTTACAGTGCGTATGCATTGGGAAAAGGTGCTTACCTTGTCCGAACGACAGTGAAGGAGAACCGATATGAGGCAGATGCAGCGCTGATCGATGAGTTCTCCCAAAACAGTGAGTGGCTGAAGCTGGAAATAGTCCAAGACTCAGAAGATGATACGAATGCGATGGTAGAGTTTAAAGCGTATTACCGCGATGATGATGCTATCAAACTACATCATGAGAAGAGTACTTTTGTCAAAGAAGAGGGTGATTGGATGTATGAGGCAGGGCTCTTGTTCAAGACGGTGATCGGGCGTAATGAACCTTGCCCCTGTGGCAGTGGAAAAAAATTTAAACGCTGCTGCGGCAGATAGAGATCTTAAGAAGGTGTGAATAGATGTGGAATAAGACCAAGGCCCTTAAGCGTGACCTCTCCTCTTTTAAAGACGAGCCGCTATCAAAGTCCTCCCTTCTCTTTTTAATACTGCTGGATCTCATCATCCTGGTCAACATCATCGTTGTCTTGGAGGCAGAGGTCTCCAAGGTCCAAAAGGGCTTTGTCTACTATCCGGGAGAGTGTCTTAGCCACTTTAGAGAAGATAAAGTCGACTACACAGATTTTGATGATGGAAAATCGGCGTATCGTTATGCGATGAACGATAGCGTCAGTCCTCACTGTCGTGAACTCGATAAGAAGATCAAGGTCATCACGGCATCTCCAGTCTATAAAAGTGAGTTAGCAAAGATCCGTGCTATTGAGCTAAAGTTGGGTAGAAATAGACAGGCTATCGGACTGATACAGAAGAAGTACGACACAAGACTCTTAGAACGTATTGCCCAGGTACCTGATGATGGGGTCCTGGCACTTGCAAAGAGAGAGTATGACTCGATGCTTGTAGAGAATAAAAGTCTTGAAGCACAAAAGGCGCTTATCAAAGGGGTGACGACCCTAGCAGGATATAGTGCCTATAAAGAGTATGTAGTCGGGAACAAAGATATCTATGAGAAAGCCAGAAGAAGTTACTGGTACTGGGTACCGTTCAATGAGTTCGCGAATGTACTGAAATACATAGTGCCTCTTCTTCTCATCTTCGGATATGCATACTACTATAGCAAGACAAGAGAGCTTAGAAGGCGAAAATACTACCCGGTGGTCAAAATCATCAGTGCCCATACTTTGCTGATATTGATGCTGCCGATCCTTTACTACCTCGGCATCATCATCGATCATCTTCTGCCAAACAGGCTTTTTCAGCGTTTTGTCGACTATCTGATAGAGAGTGGTCTGCTTCAGATCTTGAACTACCTGTCTATAGCTATCGTAGTCATGCTCTTTGGTCTTATCATCTATGCGATTCAAAGACGGTCATCCAGACTTAGACAGGAAGGAAAGCGAAGGGATGTCAAAAAGCGTATCTCCTGGTCACAATGTCCTCACTGTGACTATAAAGTCGATTATACAAGACCTTTTTGTCCGTTTTGTGGCGAGAGACTTTTGGAAAAGTGTCCACATTGTGATGGTCTGAGCATCAAAGGTCTCCCCTATTGTAAGGAGTGTGGAGAGTCTATGCCAAATGGCGAGTAAGCTACTTCGATCCGGACTCACAGATAAGCTATTCTGTAGAGAGGCTGTCGTGGGAGGACTCCTTTATCTTCATAATACTTACACTTCGCTATAATCCCCGAAATCTAAGATAAGAAGACACTAAGCATGGTACAAACAATAAATCTTACAAAGCGGTACGGCAACCGTATTTTATTTGAGAACATCAACATCAAACTTGATCGTAATAAACGTTATGGTCTTATTGGTGCAAACGGTGCAGGAAAGACGACTTTTCTAAATATCCTCAGTAATGAAGTCGATGAGTTTGAGGGCGATATAGTCGTCGAGAACGGTATGAAGGTGGGTGTATTGGGACAAAACCAGTATGCCTATGAGGACTTTACCGTTATGGATGCCGTCCTTTACGGTAACCGCCGTCTTTATGATGCGATCAAAGAGAAAGAAGAGCTCTATGTGACCGGTGATTTTGAGGATGATGCGACTAATGATCGTCTCGCAGAGCTTGAAGTGGTCTGTGTCGAAGAGGACCCTACCTATGAGTATGATGTCCAGATCACTAAGATACTGGAAAATGTCGGTATTCCTGTGGATGAACATGAGAACCTGATGTCTACACTCAAATCCTCAGACAAGTTCAAAGTCCTACTTGCTCAGGTGCTTTACCCTAAACCTGATGTCCTCTTCCTCGATGAGCCTACCAACAACCTCGATATCGAAGGTATCGGCTGGCTGGAGAACGAGCTTAAGCGTCATGAGGGGACTATGGTCGTCATCTCTCACGACAGGCACTTTCTAAATGCGGTCGTGACTAATATCCTCGATGTCGACTACCAGAAGATACGTGAGTTCAGTGGAAACTATGATGAGTGGTATATCGCGGCAAATGTCATCGCCAAACAGCAGGAGATGGACAACGCGAAGAAGCTAAAAGAGAAAGAGGACCTTGAGGCGTTCGTACGCCGATTCTCAGCCAATGCTTCCAAAGCAAAGCAGGCGACATCCCGTCAGAAGCAGCTTGATAAACTAAACATAGAAGATATCAAACCCTCTTCTCGTCGTGACCCAAGTATCGTCTTCAAAGCGCAACGTAAGATCGGTGATGAAGCCCTTGATATCAAAGAGGTCTCGCATAGTTACGATGATCTTGAAGTTCTCAAAGGTATCGACCTGCGTATAGAGCCAGGTGAGAAGATCGCACTGATCGGTCACAATGGTGTGGGAAAGACTACCCTGTTGAAGGTCATCATGGAAGAGATCAAAGCGACCTCAGGATCAGTCAAATGGGGTGCTACCATCGAGACGAGTTACTTCCCGCAAGATACGACAGACCGCATTCAAAGCAGTGATACCCTTTATGAGTGGTTGCGTGCGTATGATCCTAAACGTGATATCTCCGAGATCCGTAACTGTCTGGGCCGTATGCTCTTTAATGGTGAGCAGCAGGAGAAGAGTGCAGCTAAGATCTCCGGGGGTGAGAAACACCGGATGATGCTCTCTAAGATGATGCTTGAGAACGGAAATTTCCTTGTACTTGACGAACCGACCAACCACCTTGATCTTGAGGCCATCGTAGCATTGGGCGAGGGTCTTTTCAACTTTGAAGGTAACGTCCTTTGTGTATCACATGACCGGGAACTGCTTGATGCATTTGCCAACCGTATCATCGAACTGCACACGGATGGCAGTTATACTGATTTCAAAGGGACTTACGAAGAGTTCGTAACGGAGAAAGAGAATGGAAGATTATAAAACGTATGCTGGTCTGGGTGTAGCAGGGAATTTTGCCCTGCATCTTAAGCAGGCCGGAGAACTTGAAGATTTCGAGAACGTCAAAGTAGCTGATGAGAACGGTCCAAAAGGGCTATTTCCTTTTTACATGCCCGGTAAAGAGGGACAGATCGGTCTCTACCCTCTATCATCCAATACTATCACCCTTCCCGAAGTAGGTGTCAATGTCCAGCCAGAACCAGAAGTGGCGTTACTGTGTGACATCACTTATGAGGCAGGTCGAGTGACTGCTATCAGCCCAACACATTTTACCGCTTTCAATGATAACTCCATCCGTATATCTGGTGCCGGTAAGATCTCGGAAAAAAAGAACTGGGGAGAAGCGAGTAAAGGGATGGGTCCTCGTCCTGTAGCCATCGACAGTTTTGAGTCTGGCGGGATCATGGATAGCTGGCGTATAGCTTCGTTCCTGCGTCGTGAGGACGCTGTCTTACGTTATGGTGAGGATGTGGAGCTGACCGGGTATAGTTACTTCTATCAGAAGCTGCTTGACTGGATGGTCGAACAGATCAATACGCAAAAAGATGAAGGACCGCTTGAGCCAGTCAGTGAGTATCTCGCAGCAGCGGGGAACCCTTCACGGGCAATCATCAGTATTGGTGCGACACGTTATCTCTACTACTGTGAGAAGACCTATATCCGTGAGGGCGATGAGGTGATGGTCGTCTTATATGACGGTGACCGCTATAAAGAGAACGAGATCTTGCAGAGGGCCTTTAAAAGTGATCTTGAAGCGGAGGGTATCACAGCTCTGGTCCAGCAGGTAAAACGTGCTTGAAAAAGGATTATACCAGCACTATAAAGGGCCGCATTACGAAGTCATCGATGTAGCCAGACACTCAGAGACGGAAGAAGAGATGGTAGTCTACCGCGCACTCTATGGCGAGAAAGGCTTGTGGGTCCGACCTCTAAAGATGTTTACAGAGAGTGTCCATAGCGAGGGCGTCTGTCTAGCTCGTTTTAGTTACCTCGGGGAGATGGATGATGGCCAAAGGTAAAAGACTCGATCTCCCTATTGGTGCATCTTTCGAGGATGAGTGGCATCAGGTCGAAGTCACAGTCCAAAAGCAGAAGAAGAGCATCTTGACTCCAAAGGAACATAGACTCGTCTTTAAGATAGAGAAGCGACGTGGTAAGAGTGTCACCCTGGCTGGTCCTTTTCATCTGGAGAAGAGTGAAGCTACTGTAGTACTGAAAAGTTTGAAAAAACGTTTAGGCTGTGGTGGTACTTTCAAAGATGAGTGGATGGAGTTTCAAGGAGACCTGCGAATTAAATTGCGACCCCTCTTGAGTGATCATCATTTTTGTTTAAAATAGAGGTCGAGATCGCGATCTGATTTCGTCCGTTCTCTTTAGCTTTGTAAAGATTGACATCTGCCTCTGAGAGGATCACGGCCTCTTTGAGTGCGACTGATGGGATCAGGGTGGTCAGTCCGATAGAGACTGTCACGTAGTGGCTGGCAGTATTATGCTCATGTTCGATGTTGAGTGCTTCAATATTACGGCGGATCTTCTCTGCCATCATCTGCGAGTTCTGTGCATCAGTCTCTGTGATGATCACCCCAAACTCCTCACCACCAAGACGGAAAAGATAATCCCCCGGACGATGTAGTGTCTTTTTGATCTCTGCCGCGACAGCTATGAGAGCATTGTCTCCTTCGAGGTGGCCGTAAGTGTCATTATAGAGTTTGAAGTAGTCTATGTCGAGCATCATAAAGGTAAAAAAGCTTCCATTACGTTTGGCCCGTTTGAGTTCACGTTCATAGATGATGTTGAAATAGCGGCGATTATAGATGTCAGTGAGGCTATCCGTGTATGATGACTTCTCTAACTCTTTATTGGCTTGAAAAAGCATCTCAGAGGTCTGCTCGAGGGCATCTTGGTTGGAGTGGATACTTTTGAAGATGACCAGTGATAAGAACATGATAGCACCGATGATCACTGTCATGAGGATGCTGAGTTGAAGCATGGTGCTATCATAAGTGGTCAAAAGACCTTTACGCTCGTAGTGGGCTATCTGTTTCTCATACTGCAGTAGTTTTGCAAGGACTGTCTGCATCTTTTCGACCGTCTGAGAGACATTAGCTGTAGAGATCTGTTGAATAGACTGCTTCTGTTGAATGATCTGTATGATCCGTTCGATATCTATATTGCTGTTTTTTAGTGTATTCTCCGTATAGTCGACATAGAGTAGTTCGTCTTTACTTTTATAATGTCCGGCGTAGCTGCTCCAGAGACGGTTGATCTCATCAATCGTGATAGAGAGCTTCTCTGAGGCCTCATCGGTAGTGATCGAACCACTTTTTAGTTTATAGATAGTCGATTCTATACCATCATGGTAGAGATGGATAAGGGAGTTTAACTCATTGACAGGGATAAAGGAGCCAAAATAGAGCTCATCGACGTTCTTCTTCATCGCAGTGATGTTCGTATGTCCGAGGATGCTGACAAGTGTCAGACCTGCACTGATCAGGATGAAGAGAAAGAGAAGTTTTGTCTTTAGGCGCAGTGTGTCAATAAATCGCAATGCTAGACTCCTTAACGGCGGTTTGTACTTGGATACAAACTAGCAACTCTTATACCAAACCTGCTAAGATACCGAAAAAATGGACTGCTGCTTTGGCATCCTATATGGGGATAAGTATGGCAAAACGGATCTTTAAAAGTGAACGTATCAAGAGTATTATAAAGAATATAGCAGATGATTTTCGTTTTTCACAAGAAATAGACGAACATGCCCTGCTTTTTTATAAGGCCGATACCGAAGGTGCCATCAGTGGTAAAGATATTGATGATATGAACTATTACCTTACTACGGGTCTGGAAGAGTTAAAGAACAATATTCAGTGGCGTCAGGAGTATCTTAGCGAGAACGCAGGGATGGATGAGATAAAACTTCTTGAGAACATGAAGACGATCGAAGAGGAGTATGTCGAACTGCAGGAGTTCTTGAAATAGTAAGTAAACGTATCAATCCTATCTATTTAAGGGTACTTAGTATTATATGAGAAAGGTTTGAGAGGAGTGACGTGATAAAGTGCTCTTGGAATGCACCAGCTATCTATTGATGTCATCTTACTCCCTAAGACCACGCTCCCAGCATGGTCTCTTAACGGGAGATATCGTTTGGCGTCTTAATCAATAGAATATTAGATAGAGTATACCCCATAGCCCTGTAGCGATCAGAGCGATCACACCAAAGACAAGGGCTATACGGACGATAAGCATCAGGAAGAACTTAAAAAGCTTCATCATCGATCACTTTTGTCTATATGGCTCCAGGGGGATCCCATTACGCATACCGTTCATGATCCCGCCGGTGATATTGATCACCTTGTAGTTGAATTTCTTTGAGAGGAAGTCGGATACTGGTAC
>JADGEC010000093.1 GCA_016744575.1 Sulfurimonadaceae bacterium
TAGCATATTTTATCATCACTTTATGAACCTAAATGATTAAATTATCATCACTTGTATGTATGATTTTCAGATGCCAATCATATTCATCAAAAAGATCAAATGCCAAGAAGTCTCTCTTCTACTCTTTTTAAGTTCAGGACTTCTGGGCACCTCTAATAACCCCGTGTATCATCAGCGTCTCATACGACTTTGTGATCAAGGCAGGTCAGATGTGAGCTATCTTGTCTTACCTTACTCCCTAAAGATGTAAGGTCCCTCACATCTCTAAGCAGATATCGTAACTGGTCACGGTGGCAAGAGCCTAACGATATCTCGAATGAGAAATATGCTAAACACATATTTTCATCGAGTAAAGTCTCATCGATGTATGGAACGCCCTTATCAAAGTCATACATCAGGTCATTATTATGATAAAATAAAAACACACAATCTCAGATAAGGTCTGTGATGCCAGAAACTATTGCCCCTGTCAAAAAAAAACAACGTCTTGAGATACTTGATATCATCCGCGGCTTTGCCATCTTAGGCATAATAGTCGCTAACATCCAAAGCTGGAGCGGCTACAAGTTCCTCCCCTTTGATGAGCTCTCTACTCTGCCCTATCATGACTACAACGATACGCTTCGCTATCTTTTCAACTTCTTCATAGATACCAAGTTCTACACCCTCTTCTCCATGCTATTTGGCATCGGTTTTTATCTTCAGTTTCATAAGTTCAGAGATGAGCAGGGACCGTTTATGAAGACCTATCGGCGAAGACTTGGCTTTTTACTGCTATTTGGTGCCCTCCACGGACTTATCTGGTCGGGAGACATCCTCTTTCTCTACGCAGCTGTAGGCTTTGTCTTTGTCCTCTTTAGAAACATGTCACACAAAAGATTGCTTCTTTTTGCGATCTTCTTCTACTATGTCTGGCTCTTTTATGACATCATCTTCGTCCTCTTCTTTCCCGAATATATGCATTATGAGACCCATGCCTACAAACAGTACCCGGATATGACGCCGGAGCAGATAGTAGACATCATGCGCGATGGCAGTATCATAGAAGTGTGGAGACAAAACCTGCACAACCTCTACTGGCGTTACTATGACTTTATACCATCGGGACGGATCACTAAGATCTTAGCGATCTTCATATTTGGCTACTGGCTGATGAGCATCGACTACTTTAAAAGATATGCCGACTCCATCAAGCTTTTTCTTTTTTACTTTATCACTGGAGTGCTCTTCACCTACATCGCACTTGAGATCGGTGGTTCCATGGCTAAATGGTCACACAGCATGTCAGATATCACCTACAAATCGCTCATGGTGACAGGACAGATCATGCTTGCGATGTCTTATGTCAACCTTCTCACCATTCTCTACAAGAGGACTTTCCTGGCTCCTGTCATCGACCTGTTTGCTCCTGTGGGACGTATGTCTTTTACCAACTACCTGATGCATACACTTCTGGGTATAGTGATCTTTTACCATTTTGCAGGAGCGCTTTGGGGAACGATGGGCATCTATCAGGTCACACTGCTGGCACTCGCCATCTATGCTTTCCAAGTCATCTTTAGTATCATCTGGCTTAAGTACTTCGCTTTTGGACCCTTAGAGTGGGGATGGCGCTGCCTGACCTATAAGAAGTTGTTTCCATTACGCCGAAAAGCCCGATGATCGCTGCTTTACAGATCATCGAAAGAGAGTGGCCAGCAGACTCAAAAGGTCGA
Organism: Sulfurimonadaceae bacterium; assembly: GCA_016744575.1. Lineage (GTDB taxonomy): Bacteria > Campylobacterota > Campylobacteria > Campylobacterales > Sulfurimonadaceae > BB26. The sequence continues at coordinate 1,716 of JADGEC010000093.1, forward strand.
TCTGTCCCTCTTTAAGCTTATCTTCTAAGCTCTCGGGGGCCATGACATGACTAGCTCTGTTATAGCGGCTTCTTCGCACTTCCTGGACATCAGTCCAATGCGCACCTCCAGATTTGACCCACTCCATTATCTGCCGAAGTTCACCCGGATCAAGCCAGACACCATGCTCAGCACACACATCCAAGATCACACCACTTCGTCGCCGATAGTTTTTTCTATCCATCATCTTCTTGCAGACAGGACATCGCCGATAGACGATGATATCTACATGACGCGGGTTCTCAGTCAACTCACTCAATCTATCCAGATCGACGTTGCGTGAACCTTTTACTGAGTTCTCTATCATCTCATCAAGTTCGTCGTTGTCAAAAAAGAGTCCATAACAGCTATCACACCGCTCTATTAGACAAGGGACTTTCTCCCCGACATCGATGGTACTCATCTGTGTATGGCAGATAGGACATATGCGTATTTGCATCGGTCGGATATTCGTAAAGGAGCGAACATGTTCAAGATCGATGTTATTGCGTGCACCACAATAGCGACACACCAGACCATCTAATGGAGCTGCACAACTTTTACATCGCATCATCGACTGACTCCTTGGTTCTTATTTAAACACAAATATATCATATTTCGTGTAAATATATTATCACTACTGCGTACATCTCTTATTAGCCCTCATCAAGTCCCAAGCAGATACAATACTCACCATGAACAAGATAGCCATAATCGGCGGTGGAGCAGCAGGGCTTATGGCTGCTATCACCGCAGCCAAAGCGGGAGCCACTGTCGAGATCTTTGAGCAGAACAGTCGTGTAGGGAAGAAGATCCTGGCATCGGGAAACGGTCGCTGTAATATCACCAATACCCATCTCTCAAGAAACGACTATTTCGGCGATCATCCAGAGTTTGTAGACTTCTCTCTCTCACAATTCGATTTCAACCATTTTAAGAAGTTTTGCAGTTCCATCGGTCTGCTTCTAAATACCAAAGATGATGGAAGAAGTTATCCGCTCTCTGATGAAGCAAAGTCAGTCGTACTCGCACTGGAAGCCTATGCTGACTTGCTTGGGATCACCGTTTACTGTGAGACACGCATAAGCCGCATAGACAGAGTGGGAGAGCACTTCGAACTCCATACCGATGAGAAAAGCCATAAAGCGTATGACCGTGTCCTGATCTCCACCGGTTCAGAGGCCGCACCTCAGCTTGGCGGTAATGCTGATGGACAGACCTTTGCTCAGACATTCGGCCATACCATACAGCCAGCCTACCCATCGCTTGTCGCACTTGAACTCGACTCGCTTATCCCAACCAAGATGACCGGGACCAAACAGTTCTCTCAGGTCACCCTCTACATCAATGGTAAGGCAGAAGAACAGGTCCAAGGGGACATCCTCTTTACCCGCTACGGTATCTCAGGTTTTGCCATCCTTGATATCTCACAGCAGGCATCAGTCGCGTTGATGGAGTATGCACAGGTCAAGATCGGCCTGAAGCTGCTTCCAGATCTCGACCGGCAATCCCTCAGCGCACAGATCAGCCAACTTTGTAAAAACGTACCGAGCTACCCCATCGAGACTATCCTTAGCGGCCTGCTCTCCTCCAAGATGGTCACGCATATCCTTGAAGTATCTAAGGTCCCTCTTAAGACCCCGGCACGAGATGTCAACACTAAGATGATAAAACAGATAGCCAACACCATTCTCGACTGGCGATTCGAAGTCAGTGACACCCATGGTTTCAAACATGCCGAAGTCAGTGGCGGTGGTGTCAGTACAGAAGAGCTAGATGAAAAAAGTATGGAGTCAAAGAGAGTCAAAGGCCTCTACTTCGCTGGAGAACTGCTTGACATCGTTGGACGCCGGGGCGGTTACAACCTCCACTTTGCGTGGGCGAGCGGTTATCTTGCGGGGAAAGCCATGGCACGAGCATAAGGGAATACCGCATAGTCAAGTTATTAATTTTGAATAATATGTATTTATTGTTCTTTCTATTATCTAAAATAATATTCAAGGGCCATCTATGAAGATCCGTACAACATTTTTAGGGACATTAGCTCTATCTATCATATTAAATATGACAGGATGTTCATCGTTAGATGAAAAACTAATAAGTGACAGTGACACGATAATTAGTAATTATACAAATATCGTCACAGCTAATTATGGGGATGCTATTAAAGATGCCAAAGCTCTAGAGATAGCTATTAATGATCTGGCAACTGACCCAACAGAGGAGAGCCTGAAAAGATCTAAAGAAGCATGGTTAAATGCTCGTGAGTCCTATGGGACAAGTGAGATATTTAGATTAGCAAATGGTCCTATTGATGCGGAAGAAGGTTGGGTCGCAGAAGCTTATGGTTCACTAGAAGGTCAACTCAATGCATGGCCACTTGATGAGAACATGATAGATTATACTATTGATGCAGATGGGGAAAAGACAAGTGGTAATATCATAGATAGCAAGGGTCTGTTCGAACCAGGTGGTGAAGAGAGCAGCGCGATCGATGTGACTACGATCACTATAGAGAATATTACAGCACTCAATGAGAATGGTGGGGCTGCTAATGTCGCTACAGGTTATCATGCCGTTGAGTTTCTATTATGGGGGCAAGATCAAGATTACTCCAATTTCATTAAAGACACTATAACCAAAGGTGCGATGACAGCCGGGCAGAGAGCACTTAATGACTTTACTACAGATACGCATGCCACAAGACGTTTAGCCTACTTACAAGCAGCTAGCTCTAAGATCGTCTCTGACCTGACTAGAGTAGCCAGTGGATGGGATCTTGTAGTAAGTAAAGATTGTTCTACCGATGCAAAAGGGTGTTACAGAGCGGCGATCAATGATCGATTGACTGGTGTAGATGCAAAAAAGAACATCACTGAAAAAGAGGCCTTAAAACAGATCTTATCTGGGATGGGTGTCTTTATCAAATCAGAGGTCGCTAATGAGAGGATCGCTGTTGCCGTACTTACGCCCAGCGAAGAAGATGAGCACTCCTGCTTCAGTGATAATACCCATAGAGACATAAGTGCCAATTATCAAGGTTTTAAAAATGTCTTGACAGGTACCTATAAAGACATTCAAGGAAAAAGCTTTTTAGACCAAGTCGATATAGAGACAAAAAACAAGATCATGACTCTGATGGATTCGATCGAAGAGAAGATCGATAGTATTAACAGTGTAGCTACTACAAGGGCACACTTTGATCATCAGATACAACCCAATGACCCACAAGTGAAAGTGATTGTCAGACTTAAAAATGAGATGCGAAGATTAGGTGACATGATGTCTATTGTAGCTATACAAAATGGTATTGATCTAACATCTGATGATGTGACTGATCCAGATGAGACCAAACTATAGGCACCTTATAAGTGCTATACTCTTTATAAGCTGTAGCACTTTTTTGAATGCTAGTACCCTACAAGACCCTATCTCTTCACTTGATGATAACGAAGTCGATACTTTTGTCTTAGGTAAAAGCTTTTTCAGGACCCCTTGGGTAGAAGCACCCAGTGCGACTACAGCGAGAGATGGTCTAGGGCCACTTTTTTCCGCTAATACCTGCACGAGTTGTCATCCGGAAAATGGAAAAGGAAGTGTCTATAACGACAAAGGTCACATCTCCAGATCATTAGTCACACGTCTGTCTTTAGATCTTGATCAAAATACAACTACAAAAATAGGCTTTATACCTGAACCGACATATGGTTCACAATTAAGTATTAATGCCATACATGGGGTGCCTCATGAAGGTAGAGCAAGCAGAAGCTACATCAATAAGAGTGTACTACTTGATGAGAATAGAACAGTCATCTTACATCGACCCATATATGGAGTCACAGAGCTTCAATACGGTGCCTTATCAAAAGATGCCATCATCTCACAAAGGGTAGCTCCAGCACTTATTGGACTTGGTCTATTAGAACAGATCAGTGATGAGCAGCTCTTAGCTAATGAAGACATAGATGATAAAGACAGAGACGGGATCTCCGGTAAAGCCAATAGAGTCTACTCGCCCAAAACATCTCAAATAGAGATAGGACGTTATAATTGGAAAGCAGATGTATCAACGCTTAAAGTCCAAATAGCAGGGGCCATGAGCGATGACATGGGATTGACTTCACACTTGTATCCAGATGAGCGTTGTACTGATAGTCAAAAAGCGTGTTTAGACAGCCCAAAAGGTAGAGACCGCTTTGATGTCACGATGAAACGTCTCGATGCTGTCACTTTTTATTTAAAGAGTCTGAAAGCACCGCAGATCAGAGAAGATGAACACTATGAAAATGGCTTGAAACTCTTTAGACGACTATCATGTGCTTCTTGTCATACACCGACTTTCACATTGGATGATGGAGAAAAAGTCCATCCTTTTAGTGATCTCTTATTACATGATATGGGTAAAGATCTGGCTGATGGAAGAGTCGAGTTCCAAGCGACTGGAACGGAATTTAGGACTCCCCCACTATGGGGAATATCCATATATAGTAAAATACTAAAAAACAGAGTCAACTATTTGCATGATGGACGAGCAAAAACGATCGAAGAGGCTATTCTTTGGCATTCTGGTGAAGCAGAACAGTCTAAAAACAGTTTTATTAGATCATCACCAGATCAACAAAAAGTATTAATAGATTTTGTAGAAAGACTGTAATACCGACCCCTGTCAATACCATTAAGTCAAGCATCTTAAGTCTATCATGTGCTTCGAAATGGCACATAACACACGTCTTCGGAAACGGAGAGTCTTAGGAGTGCTAACCCTTGGCACTCTCCACTATGACTCCCGAACTGCGGAGGCAAAGCCTTCCGATTCCAAACCTCATAGAGCAATCACAACTCTTAACTTAATGGCATTGCCGGGGTCGGTATAATATCAAGATCAAAAAAGAGTATGGAGTCTAGATGAAGATACTAATAATGCTAATAACATTGATGATGTACTTACATGCACAAGATGTAGGTGAGTCGATCTATAGCAATATTATAGTCAAGAATATAAAAGAGGCTAATCAAGACCTTGATCGATTAAAAGTACTGGTCAATACTAATGCCTCTAAAAAAGAGTTGGACAACGGCTTCACAGAACTGATGATGTCATGGAAAAAAGTCCAGACTCTATACCTGGCTGCTGATCTGGATGAAGAGTATATAGATGTTCCCAGGTATATTGACACTTTTCATGAAGGTAAAGAGAACATCTACAAACAACTTGACCGTATTTTGCTTTCGTCTGACTCTTTGGATATTGAGCTTTTTAAGAATTCGACTAAGAGTATCAATGCCTTGGAATATCTTATGTTCAAAGCATCACCAAAGACAAAACGTCAAAAAGAGATGATCATCCATACCTTAAGACATATAGGTCATCATCTTAAAAAGATAGCCCTCTTTTATCAAGATAATAAAGCACTCTTTATGCAAGATGAGAAAAAGATGAACGCCATTATCATGAACGCTTTAATAGAGAGTTCCTATAAACTAAAAGAGTGGCGAGTGGGTGATGCCGCTGGGTTATCACGTAAATATAGAGATGATCCTAACAATGCCAGATCTGAATACCCTATCTCGAAACTATCCTACAAGGCTATTGAGGCGATCTTATTGACACATCAGGAAGTCGTAGGTAAACAAGACTTTGTCAATTTCTCTGATGTCATCCATAATGCAGGGGCAGATAAAGAGTTGTCTAGTATTCGTAATAATATAAAAGATGCATTAAAACATCTACATCTAGCACCAGCATATGCTTTTGACTCTAAAGAGATGAAAAAAGTCTATAAAGAGTTGACAGCACTCCATAATGCCTACTATATCTCATTGATCGGTGCACTTAAAGTGACCTCTAAGATCTTAGACTCTGATGGTGACTAGATAGATGATGAGCGACTTGTACTTCTTAGAATATTTTGTCACTCCTTATCAAAGGGTCTATTGGCTTTTTATCTTAAGTAGTCTGCTCATCGCGACTCTCTATCTGAAATATAATCCTAAAGAAAAAAAGATCAATCTAAGTAAAAGCCTATGGTTACACCCAAGTGCTACTCTGGATTATCGTTTTTTTATGATCTCATTTTTTATTAAGATCTGGTTAGTCATCCCTATATTGATCGGTGCCAATGAGGTCGCTCTATTCACACAGACATCATTGAACGATCTTTTTGGCTTTCATCTGTATCGAGGCTTAAGTCATACAGAGATCATGGTCTTATTTACCATAAGTCTATTTGTAATCAGTGATCTTACACGTTACTGGCTGCATCGTCTTATGCATACGATCCCCTTCTTGTGGAAGTTTCATAAAGTCCATCATAGTGCAAAAGTATTGACACCTATTACCTTTTACCGGGTCCATCCCGTTGAGAACATTTTGTTTGGATTTCGTTTTAGTCTATCTATTGGCGTGGTAACAGGTATATTTGTCTTCTTTTTCGGTGGACTTCTGAGTCTTATGGACGTACTAGGCGTTAACATCATCGTTTTTGTGTTTAATATCATAGGCTCTAACCTACGACATTCGCATATTAAGCTAAAATATTTCAAATGGATCGAACATATCATCATCTCACCATTTCAGCATCAAATACACCATTCGACAAAGTTTTACAATTATAATTTTGGTGGTTCCTTGGCTATCTGGGATCTCTGGTTTGGGACATTGAAAGACTCTTCAGACGTCGGACACATGCGATTGGGTCTAGGTGGTCAAAAACATTTCAAAAGTGTATTAGACCTACTCTTATTAAGGACAAGAAAATGATCAAGACACTTAGTATGCTCTTAGTAAGTACAGTGATCTTACAAGCAGAAGGTATCGAGCAGTTGGGTGAGATGCTTTTTTTTGATGTGAGTCTATCAAAAGATAAGACACAAAGCTGTTCTACATGTCATGACCCTGAACATGGGTTTATTGATAGTAGAGATAATGGTGTTGGTTCGATGGTCTCTTTGGGTGATGATCTTAAAAGCAGAGGTGCAAGGAATGCACCGACAGCAGCCTATGCGATGCTGAGCCCTCATTTTCATTTTGATGCTAAGAAGCAAGAATACATCGGTGGTCAATTCTTAGATGGAAGAGAGAATACCTTAGCTGGACAAGCAGGAGGACCACCACTTAACCCTATAGAGATGGCTATGAGTGATAAAAAGATGGTCATCGATAGAGTAAAAGAGAATGCGACCTATGTAACGATCTTGCAAGAACATTTTGGTGAGAAGGTCTTAGAAGATATCGATCAGGCTTACACAGCGATGACGCTATCTATAGAAACATTTGAAAAGAGTAAGACATTCGCACCTTTTGATTCTAAGTATGATAGATATTTAAAAGGTGAATATGAGCTAAGTGTCTTAGAGGACTTAGGTCGAACACTCTTTTTTTCAAATGATAATCTGACTTGCGCTAAATGTCATGTATTAAAAGGTGAAGATAAAGCAGGTGAGACATTTAGTAATTATGAATACCATAATATTGGGGTGCCCAGTAACCCTGTATTGATTAAAAAAGGGATTATAGCAGCTGATTTCATCGATCATGGATTGTTAGACAACCCCAATATCACAGATAAAAGACATGATGGGAAATTTAAAGTACCGACGCTTCGTAATGTCGCGGTCACTGGCCCCTATATGCATAATGGAGTCTTTACAAGTCTACGAGCCGTCATGGAGTTTTATGATAAATACAATAATAAAAAAAGAGTAGATAATCCAGATACGGCCAGACCTTGGGCAAAAGCGGAGGTCAAGGAGACGGTCAATCTCAATCTTCTAAAAGCCAAAAGATTAACAGATCGTAAAGTCGATGCGCTTATCGCTTTTATGGAGTTATTGACAGACAAACGTTATGAACATCTTTTAAAGGAGAAACAGTGATAAAGATCTTTTTGACTATCGTTGTATTACTGATCTCATCTAATGCCAATGAAGTCAATATCTATACACACAGGCACTATCCATCAGACGAGGTATTATTTAAGACATTTACAGAAAAGACCGGTATCAAGGTCAATGTAGTCCAAGCCAATGCTGATCAAATCATGAAAAGATTAGAAGAGGAGGGAAAATACACTCCAGCGGATCTTCTATTGACAGTAGATGTAGGAAGACTCTATTATGCTAAAGAGAAAGATCTGCTTCAACCCATTGAGTCAAAGTTTTTAGAAGAAGTAATCCCTTTTAACCTACGAGATAAAGAAGGACATTGGTTTGGTGTGACGAAACGTGCAAGAGTCCTTGTCTATAACATCGACAGTGTCGATCCCAGATCTCTGTCTACCTATGAAGCATTGGCCGACAAGAAGTACAAGGGCTCTATTTTGACGCAAAGCTCTTCGAGTATCTATAATCAATCTTTACTCGCTTCCATCATCGCCCATAAAGGTGAGAAAGAGGCTAAAGCTTGGGCGAAAGCTGTGCGTTCAAATTTTGCCAGAAGACCGACAGGCAGTGATCGTGACCAGATGAGAGCTTTAGCAGCTGGAATGGCTAAGGTCGCTATTGTCAATACCTATTATGTCGGTCAGTTGATAAATTCTAAAAGCTTTAGTGATAAAGCTGTTGCCGAGATGATAGGCATATATTTTCCAGATCAAGGTGAAGATGAGCGAGGGACACATATTAACATCTCTGGTATCGGCGTGACTAAACATGCAAAAAACAGAGAAAATGCCATTGCGTTTATAGAGTTCTTATGTTCACAAGAGGCACAAAAAGTCTTTACATCAGTGAACTATGAGTATCCGGTCAATAAGAATGTCGCCCCTTCAAGACTCTTACAGTCATGGGGTAGTTTTAAAGAAGATAGTATTGAACTCTATAAAATAGGTCAAAACAATGCAAAGGCTGTCAAAATATTTAATGAAGTAGGATGGTATTAACGTGATAAATCGCTGGTCATCTTTTAGCTATATCTTAACTTTTATCATCATATTGCCTATTGTCCTTGTCATCAATCATGCTTTAGGCAGTGAGACACAGACCCTTATCCATCTAAAAGAGACAGTGATGTCAGAGTATGTGACTGACACTTTAATATTGGTCTTGTCTGTAGCATTTGTAACATTGATTTTAGGGGTGGGAACTGCTTATTTAACCACATTTTATCAGTTTAGATTTGCTGGTTTTTTTGTATTTACTTTAGCTTTACCTTTTGCGATCCCTACTTATATCATGGGTTATGTATATGCTGATATATTTGGGTACTTTAACCATTTCCATCTTTTTTTGCGCTCAATAGGCATAGAAGAGTATTTTAATGTCTTAAATATCTATTCCGTTATTATCATCATGAGTCTAGTGCTTTATCCTTATGTCTATCTGCTTGTAAGAGCGTCATTTGAAAAAAGTAAAAGTGCTTTACTCAATCCTGCACTTAGTTTAGGTAGTTCTCGAAAAAAGATATTTTTTAAGATCATTCTTCCTCTGTCCCGTCCAGCTATTGTAGGTTCTCTTGCTTTGGTGATGATGGAGACTATTAGCGAATATGGTATCACTGAGTATTATAATATCAAGACCTTTACACCTGCTATTTTTAATACATGGTTTGGTCTGCATGACTCGAAAAGTGCTACCTATATCGCTGTGATGGCGATGGTGATGGTCTTGATCGTCTTGATCATCGAAAAGTACAATAGAGGAAAAGCCGATTATAAGACAGAAGACACTAAAGCAAAAGTCAAAAAACAACATTTAAAGGGGTATAGACTTTACTTGACCTACACTCTTCTCTCTATGCCTATTGTCTTTGGTTTTATTATCCCTTTGATCTGGATGGGAGTCTATTCGTATGAATATGCTGCAAATATATTGGATGAAAAGTTTTTAGGTACGCTTACAAATAGTTTCGTATCTTCAAGCCTAACTGCTTTTATTATCATAGTGTTGGCATTTTTTGTTGGCTATACAAGTCGTATTTTTCCAACAGTGATGAATAGATATCTTAGCAAGATCATCTCATTGGGCTTTACGATGCCAGGTGCTGTGATCGCGATAGGTGTTGTCATGTTGATCATAAATATTGACAAATGGTTGATCGAGAACTACATTACCAAGACTTTGTTTTTAGGTGGGACGTTTTTCACGCTTTTATTTGCCTATATCGTTCGTTTTTTTGCAATAGGTGTACATACTGTCGATTCCAGTCTTGAAAGAATAAGTATAGATCTAAATCGTGCATCAAGATCACTTGGTCACAGCTATTTTAAGACCATGATCAAGGTTGAACTCCCTTTGATGAAAAATGCACTTCTGTTTGGTTTTGCATTGGTGTTTATTTCTACGGTCAAGGAGTTGCCAATGACATTGGTGTTGCGCCCTTTTAATTATGAGACATTAGCAACAAAAGCTTATACGTTGGCTAATGCACAGATGCTGCATGAGACATCACTATATGCCCTAGGTATTATAGTGATCTCATTGATTCCCCTAAGTGTTATATTATTAAAGAGGCATGTATGATCTTAGAACTAAAACAGATAAACAAAAGTTTTGATAGACCAGTATTAAAAGATGTCGATCTGGAGGTCCAACAAGGTCAGATAATTTCAATATTGGGAAAAAGTGGAAGTGGAAAATCCACCTTGCTTAATATTATTGCTGGATTTGAGACCGCCAATAGTGGTTCGTTGCATATTAACGAAGAGGTCATCTTTGACAAAAAGAAGAACACAGAACCACAAGATCGCAATATAGGTTTTGTCTTTCAAAACTATGCTCTTTTCCCCCATCTGGATGTAAAAGCCAACCTTTTATTTGGCGTTAAAAACAGAAAGAACAAGACACTCGTGAAAAAACTCTTAGAGATGGTAGGTCTAGAAGGCTATGAAAAGAAGTATCCTCATGAATTAAGTGGTGGAGAGCAGCAGCGTATTAGTATAGCAAGGGTATTAGCCACTGATCCCGACATCATCCTTTTAGATGAGCCCTTTTCAAGTGTAGACACACTATTGAAAGCACAAATAGAAGAAGATCTATTGAAGCTTATTAAAAAGAGTCGTAAAACGGCTATTTTTGTCACACATGATGCTAAAGAAGCGATGGCCATAAGTGATAAGATCGCATTTATATACAATGGTGAGATCATCCAATACGATACGCCGCAAAATATCTATTATCACCCAAAGTCAAAAGTGACCGCATCATTTTTTGGTATTGCCAATTTCATTGATGAACAGTGTTATAGACTAGATCAGATTCATTTGGACAGACAAGAAGGGATGTATAAAGCTCAGTTAGAACATGCTGTCTTTAGAGGTGAATACTATGAACTGCACATCAGTGTGACTGTGGATCAAAGGCAATATCCTTTTATTGTCTTTGATCAAAATGGTCTTCATACAGAACAAGAGTTTTATATATCTTTAGATGAGAAATAAATCACACTCATCTCACTTAAGCCGATCTGCTTTCTCCATCAGCTAAAATAGTGGCTTTCAAAAAATAATAATGGATAAAAGATGACTAAAGTGATGATAAGTATGCTGTTGCTACTAAGCTTGGGCTTATCTGCAAAATTAGTAGATAACAAATCAGTAGAGTATGAAAAAGCGTGTGAGAATGGAAAGACAAATGCCTGTGTGAGTCTAGGTGTTCTTTATTTTACAGGTGATGGTGTAGAAGAAGACCACAAAAAAGCAAAAAGACTATTTACAAAAGCTTGTAAAAAAAGTGACTCTTTAGGATGTTATCATCTAGGGACTCTCTATAAACGTGGTGGGAATGATATAGAAAGAGATTTTAGAAAAGCTAGGATGTTTTATGCACGAGGCTGTAAGATCGGACTCGCAAAAAGCTGTTCACAATATGATCTCATAAGAGAAAAACGTGAGATCAAAGGCTCAGATATCAATGATAATAATTTCAGTTATACCTATACTCCTGAGATATATGGTGGCTAAAGACTCAGACATAGCCTATCCCCATTAAAAAGTAATACTACCTGTCTCTCATCTCGCAGAGACGGCTTTCAAGCTGACAAGTGACTCTCTAAACATCACCCGACAGACTTTTCTCTTCCACTCTTTTGGCAAACAGTAAAGAGACTATGCCCAGAGAGACGATGGAGGCAGTCACATACAGCGTACTGTCATAGTCTCCAAAGTGTTTGATAAGTGCGATGCTGTACAGTGGTGCTACCACCTGCCCTATCCCGTAAGCTGCTGTCATCGCACCCATCAAGACTACCGGGTTCTTACCTGCGAGTCGTCCACCGAGGTTCATGAACAGTGCCACCAGTGCGATGAACGTACCACCATATAAGGCTCCGCTTAAAAGGTTCAGATACACATCAGTGGTGATCGCAGGGATCAAGATGCCGACTATCTGCAAGGCCATGACGATGATGATGATGTTCACGCTGCCATAGCTGTGCGCCAGCCGCATCCAGATGATGGATGATGGGATACCCGCTAATCCGACGATCAGCCAGCCG
>JADGEC010000200.1 GCA_016744575.1 Sulfurimonadaceae bacterium
AAGCTGGAAGATGTGGCTTGATATTGAGGTCGATCAGTTACGTTTGGTATCATTGTTAATGAAAACCATAGGTGGCGACTGACCCCGTTGAAAGCCATTCTCCTACTGGCCTTTTGAATTGAAAGGACGTTCAGATGTTCGACAAAGACAACCTTAGAGCGCAAACAGCGCGAGGGCCTGCTGCCGAAGCAAACTTAGCGTTCGTGTGACCAGTGCCACTGGTAAGCGTAGTCAAACGGACTTGTTCGTTTGGCGTCATAAATGGTGTAACCATCACGTAATCATAGCATCCTATAATCCGGCACTAAAATCAACGGAGGAATGCAGCGTGACAATGCTATTTGACAAAATATTTGCTCACTCTACCCGTATCATCGCTATTACTGTGCTACTGGTCGTCGCAGCCATCTTTACGATCTTGTTCCAAGAATCTCTTTTATCCATCCAGTCAAATGGGTTTGCTTTTCTGTCTGACACAAAATGGGCCCCAAATCTGGAAAAGTTCGGTGCACTACCTTCCATCATGGGTTCCATCATCTCCACTTTTCTGGCCATGATACTTGCCATCCCAGTTGCTATCGGTGTAGCTATCTTTCTTAGTGAGATCGCTTATGAGAGACTCAAAGCTCCTATCGGTATCTCTATAGAACTACTCGCGGCCATCCCTTCTGTCGTCTACGGGATGTGGGGGCTCTTCTACTTTGTGCCCATCGTCCGGGATATCTTTGGCGGTATGGGCATCGGTATGCTTACAGCTGGTATCGTCCTGTCCATAATGATCTTACCTTTTATGGCTGCTGTCACCCGTGATGCGATGAACACGACCCCTGATATCCTCAAAGAGTCTGCTTATGCCCTGGGTGCGACTAAATGGAATGTCGTCAAAGATGTCATCATCCCCTACGCCAAAGCCGGTATCATCGGTTCACTCATACTTGCACTCGGACGTGCCATCGGAGAGACCATGGCCGTCACCTTTGTCATGGGTAACGTCCATAAGATATCTATGGACATCACCCAGCCGGCGACATCCATCCCGGTCACGCTGGCCAATGAGTTTACCGAAGCGGACAGCGACCTCTACTACAGTAGTCTTTTTGAACTTGCACTGATCTTGCTTGTCATCAGTTTTGTCATCATAGCTGTTGCCAAGTCCTACTTTCTACGTCGCACAAGGAGAACATCATGACAGAGACCCAAAAACGTGTTTTGATCAGTAAGATAGTCATGGTCCTTTCAACACTCTCAGCTTTGATCGGTCTGGCATTTCTATTTTGGATCCTCTATGTCCTTGTGACCAACGGTATCGATGCCATTAACTGGGATATCTTTCTTTATGAAGGTGCCCCTCCCGGTTATGCGGAGAGTGGACTCAAACAGGCTCTCATCGGCCAACTTATCCTTGTCGGTGTAGCATCACTTATCGGTGTACCACTGGGTGTACTTGGTGGGACTTATCTGAGTGAATACGGTCAGAGATCAAGACTGGCCGAGACCATCCGTGATATCTCTGACATCATGATGAGTGCACCAAGTATCGTCATCGGCGCGTTCGTCTATGCTGTGGTCGTAACACCTATGGGACACTTCAGCGGCTGGGCAGGGGTCATAGCTCTTACCATCATCATGGTGCCCATCATCTTACGTACCACTGACGATATGCTCCACCTTGTCCCCGGTACCTTACGCGAGGCAGCTTTTGCCTTAGGTGCACCAAAATATAAAGTGATCATACAAGTCGTCTACCGTGGAGCGAAAGCAGGTGTCCTTACCGGGATATTACTAGGTGTCGCCCGTGTCGGCGGCGAGACTGCACCTCTACTCTTTACCTCTTTTAATGACAACTTTATGAGCACTGACTTGATGGAACCGATGGCTTCTTTGACAGTGACCATGTTCAACTACGCTACAAGTCCCTATGAAGATTGGCAACAACTGGGATGGGCTGCAGCGTTCATACTCTCTATGTTTATTCTAGCTCTAAATATCATCGGTCGTCTGATCATCATGAAAAAAGGAAAATAATGGCAACTATCATCAATATACCTGAAGCCAAAGCCATCCAGGTAAACAACCTTGAGTTCACCTATAATGGTGCTCCGGAGCCAAGTCTCATAGATATCACTATGCCTATCGCAAAAAACAGTGTCACCGCACTCATCGGGCCATCTGGCTGTGGAAAGACGACACTATTGCGCGCATTCAACCGCATGCACGACCTCTATCCGGGTCACACCTATAACAAAGGTGAGATATTGTTTGAAGGGCGTAATATCATCGACCCTAAAGAAGATCTCATCAATCTACGAATCAAGATCGGTATGATCTTCCAGAAACCTACTGCTTTTCCTATGAGCATCTTTGATAATGTCGCCTACGGCCTGCGTCTTCAGGGTACGAAGAACAAGACAGAACTTAATGACCGCGTAGAGAAAGCACTTAAAGACGCTGCTATCTGGAAAGAGACAGCAGACCGTCTAAAAGATGATGCTAATGGACTATCTGGTGGTCAGCAACAGCGTTTGTGTATCGCCAGAGCTATCGCGGTAGAGCCCGATGTATTGTTATTTGATGAACCGACATCCGCGCTTGACCCGATCTCCACACAGGGCATCGAACGTCTTGTGACCGAACTAAAAGAGAAGATGACTATCATCATCGTCACCCATAATATGCAACAAGCTGCCCGTGTCAGTGACTATACCGGTTTTATGTATCTGGGTGAGTTGATAGAACTTGGCAAGACAGAAGAGATGTTCGTCACCCCTAAAGAGAGACTGACTAACGAATATATCACCGGGAAGTTTGGATGATCTGAAACACCCGGCATGAAAAAGACAATTGATCTTCACATGCTGTCATGACCTTGCCCTCTTAGCTACTGATATAAGGATAAAAGCCTCATCTTATCGCTTTGCCAAAAAAATCAGATCATCCTGACAAAATTCCTCTATGAATGACTTTTCATGTATCTTTTTTTCACGCTACTGGTGAAAATATATAATAATCATATTGATTAAAACAACTAATATTTATATATATGTATATGAAATATTTATAATAAGA
>JADGEC010000201.1 GCA_016744575.1 Sulfurimonadaceae bacterium
GCGAGTTCTGTCTCTCTTCCATCGATGAGAAGGTACGCAGTTTTGATCTGAGTGTACTGCTGGAGGAGTTTGAGACCCTCTGGCAACGTGGTGTTCGCAACTTCAAGTTTATCGACCGGACGTTCAACCTGAACATGAAGTTTTCCAATACGCTGCTAGATTTCTTTCTGAGTAAAGAACCTCCGTATTTCGCACATTTTGAGGTCATACCGGACCATTTTCCTGAGAGCATCAAAACCAAGATAGCCAGATTTCCTTCTGGTTCTTTGCAGCTTGAGATAGGTATTCAGACGCTGGACCCGGAGATCGCTAATAACATCAGCCGTCCGTTAAAGCTGGAGAAGATCAAAGAGAACATCCGTTTTTTAGATCAGCAGACCGATGCCCACATGCATCTCGATCTCATCGTCGGACTGCCGGGTGAGACGTTGGAGGGATTTGGCCGGAATCTTGATGAACTCTCTTCCCTGACACATTCGGAGATACAGATAGGCATCTTGAAAAAGCTCTCTGGTACGGCGATGTCTCGGCATGATGAGATCTTCGGCATGGTCTACTCCAACATACCTCCCTACGATATCTTGCAAAACGATCTGCTCTCTTTTGTGCAGATACAGAAGATGAAACGTTTTGCCCGTTTCTGGGACCTTGTCTACAATAGTGGAAACTTCACGAAGACAGTAGCTCTTTTTCGTCAGAACGGCAAGATATTTGACGAGTTCTACGCCTTTAGCGGATGGGTCTATACGAAGACACTCTCCACTTGGAAGATCTCGATGGACCGCCTATCCGGCCTGCTATTTGAGTACTTGACAGAAGTTTCGGGCTTGGAAGCAGAGAAGGTCGCAGAGATGCTGATAGCAGATATCTTAAAGATAAAAGGACGGACACTTCCGAACTATTTGAAGCAATATGAGAAGAGAGATGCCGTCTTCACTGCCAATACAAAGGGACGGTTTAATAAACGGCAGAACAGATAGAGCTGTAGGGATTGCTTGAACACTATGTATCTGTGGTCCGTACTATTTCATGATCTTACAAGACATTGGGTACAATTGAACCAAAGAGTAGGTTTTCTCAAATACAGGGGTGACACGTGACAAAAGATGAGATTCTAGAGTTCTTACGAGCACACAAACAAGAACTACAACATACTTTTTCACTGACAAAGATCGGACTGTTCGGTAGTTATGCCAAAGGGACTGCAGATGAACGCAGTGATGTCGATATTGCGATAGAGAGCGAGAAGAAAGATTTCTTCTTAAGGGAAGATCTCAAAGAGTATCTGCAAAAGAATCTCAACCTGCCTGTTGACATCGGCTACATCGATAGTTTCCGAACGTACTATAGAGAGAAGATAGAAAAAGAGATCATCTATGTCTAAACAGCCAAGAGATATCGAGCTTTTCATAGTCGATATCTTTGTCGCGATGCAAAAAGTAAAAGAGTACACAAAGCCTTTTGATAACGAAGATGATCTAAGATACAGCAGTCTGCACTGGGATGCTACGATCAGACAGCTTGAGATCATAGGAGAATCCCTCAATAACCTCCTTGAAGATGATGCTTTTAACGCGTTAGCCCCTGATTATTTTAGAAAAGTAGTGAATTTCAGAAATACTATTGTACATGGCTATTTTGGTATTGATGTCAGTGAGGTCTGGAATATTCTGACTGAGAAACTGGGCATCCTCGAGCACGACTTAAGAGCTATCGTAAAGGGCAATATCGACATATCACTAGCGATAATGTCAGAGATCGATGAATATGACGAACTCGATGATCAAGATATTGTAGAGTATTTAAAAAGTCTCCGATCTGAGATGTGATCAAAGGGATAAGTGGATTTGTATACTGATAAGTAAAACAAGCTATAAAACTATTTTATGTGAACGATAAAGAGCAAATGATAAAGACTTATAGTTGTCACCTAATCCCAATATGTTGTAAAAGTATACGCTATCTATGTTCGGGGAGTAAAGTAATGAGTTGTCAACTGATTCTAAATTTTTGTAAAAAGCGGCGGAATAGATAAGATTTGTAGAGTATAAGCTGGAAGCTTTTAAAAGTTTAGGAATTTTATATAAATGCAAGACCCAAATAAAATTTTCCGAATCCTTATCAAATTTATGAATGCGCAGTATGTCGATTCATTTTTAAATGAAGGGCTGCTATTTATGAATAATATCGATTTTTTTAAGAATTATGAGGATCCAGATTTAGTTATTCGTGGCGATGCTCATGAAGGATTGGCAGCTTCATACAAAGCAGATGATGTCACTATTAGATTTGGAGATTACACGTTCGAAGGTGTTGTAGGTAAAATAGATATTCGATATGACCATGAAGATGATACAAATATATACAGTATGACAAAAATCAGTGATGGAATAATCATTGAGGCTGGAGAAACTGGTCTTTATCTGTCAGAAGATTTTTTAAAGTTTGGTGATACTGCTGTTGTGATTGATGGTTCTAATATTACAGAATTTGAAAATAGACTAAAGCAAGCTATATTTGCTGATAAAAGCATATTTACATTAAGAGATGATAATGTCTTTGCAAAGCAGGTATCGTATTTAAATCGTGATGAGCATCATAGCCAAATGGATGTATTCAAGAAATTTGATAAATATTCATGGCAATATGAGTGGCGAATTGCATTTAAGCAAGTTTCTAGGAAGGGCCCTTATTCTTTGAAAATAGGTAGACTTTCGGATATAGCACATGTATTTGAAACTGAGTCCTTACTAAACTACCCAATAAAATTGGTACCAGACAACTTATACACGGCGAAGGAATAGGAGATAAATATAAGTAAGTGGAGATATCTTCTGTAAGCCTCCCCTAAACATGGACCAGTCTAAGTGGAACAATCCTTGTCTTGATTAATCGTAAGGGTCGAGTGACAACTCACTACTTAAATGATAGGTATGTATCTAAAACCAATCATTGATATTTGGCCTGGTAATCCTCCCATTTATAATATCCTTCAAAAGTAGAGTCAAGCCACAAGGGCCAACTTCTGCTTTGGCGTGATACCGCCAAGGGCCATATTGGGCCG
>JADGEC010000202.1 GCA_016744575.1 Sulfurimonadaceae bacterium
GCTTCGAGTCGCCCTATCCTACGAAACAGTTCCACGACCGTCCGTTGAAAACTGCGATGACCTGAGGAACTGATGATGGTATAGTCGGTGATCTCTCCTGATGCATCCACAGAGAAACGGACTTTTACGCTTCCCTCATGTCGAAACCGTAGTGCTTTTTTTGGATAACGTTTCTTCGCGGCTATTGCATCGTAGACTTGTGAGTAGTAATCTGCTTTGAGTGTCTGTCTACTCTTGGCAGGTGAGGTGACCGGGACTGCTGCCGGTATATCGCGTACTAGTGCTTTTTCAATCACCTCTATCTTCTCTGGCTTAGTCACTGTTGGTGTTGATCTCTTGGTGATCTTTGGCTTAGCTAAAGGCTTCTCTTTTGGCTTTTGTATGGGTCTGCTCTTAGGCTTGGGAGGTCTGACTTTTTTGGCAGGCTTCTTTACCTCTTGCTCTATCTCTTTTGGTGGCTTGCTTATCTCAGGCTTTTTAGGAGCAGGAGCGATGAGTACTACTTTGACAGCACTTCTCTTTGCCGGCATGATGTGTTCTCTGTCGGTGCGAAGTTCGGGTAAAGGCACTAAGACGATAGTGATGAGCAGTACCAGATAAAAGGGGAGACGGAGATAGACGTTCTTCATCGTGGCGGTCGTCTTTCCATCTAAAAACGATAGGTGACATCAAACCAGGGCAGGAGTGGCAGCTGTGTGATGTAGCCCTCCTGGCGGTAGTCGTCATCGTAGCGTATCTCGGAGACGTTCTCATGGTTTGTTGCGTTCATCAACTCAAAGCTCCAGGTCAGGCTGCTACCGTCTTTCATAGCGATCTCCTGAGCTAACTTCAGGTTGAGTGTGAAATAATCGGGCAATCTCTCACTGAAAAGATCGCCATAGACCGGTCTGACGCGACTATCAGCAGGGTCTTCATAGGTACCGACTATCGGCGTATAGGGCTTTCCACTGGCATATTTTGTCAAGACTGAGAAGGCCCAGTTATCGAGGAAACGGACAGAACCCATAAGCTGAAGTGTGTGTGGTATATCTCCATAAAAAGGGTATTTTGTCGGATCACTGGTATCGACCTGGCGTTTTGCTCGCAGGTAGGTGTAGGCAGCAAAGGCATAATAGCGTCCATTACGGTACTTGGCTGAAAGGTCTATCCCGTAGGCATCTCCTTTTCCACTTGAGGCGTATGTATCTGTCGAACCGTTAGCATCAAGGACATCGATCGCGAGATCATCAAAGCGCTTATAAAAAGGCGAGATCGACCACTGAGCGTTCGCATCGACATGATCGTATGAGAACATAAAATGTGCAGAACGCTCAAATGACAGGGTCGTACTTCCGAGATCCTCTTGTGTCTGAAAGCCTTCCGGGATCTGTGAATAGAGTCCGATAGATGCGGAGATCGAGTCATCATACCCAAGTTGGTAGACCGCTGAGACTCTTGGGTCGATAAGGCCCTGGAACTCCTGATAGTCAGTGTTACTGTAGCGGATACCATATCTCAAGGTCAGGTCGTCATTCACCTGCCAGGTGTCTTGCCAGAACAGCACCCTAGTATCGATGCGGATCGTCTCGTCGACACGGAACTTCTCTTCTGTGGTGAAATCAAAATCGGGATCGTTCGGACTTGGAGGACGTGAGAGATAGAAGTCCAGCGGTAAGTCAAGATGTTCGAACTCCACACCAAAAGTGAAGAGATGATCATCAAGCTGGATATCGTTTTGGTGAAAGAGACCATATCTTTGCGATTCGAACTTGAAGAAGTAGTCGGTAAAAAGTTCGGTATTGTAATAGCTTTTATTGTAGTAAAGCAGCGTGTTCGTGCTCTGCTCGCTCCCTTCATAACGATGCCGTGCACCTGCAGAGAAAAAACCGCTGTCGTTATCGATGTTACCTGTCGCTAGAGGGTCCTTTTCAATATTGTTGTAAGTCTGTATGGTGAGATCGTCTTTGGCGGTAAGCATCTCGACGCTAAAGGCATTAGAATCATCGAAACGATAGTCGAGCAGGGCAGTGATGTCCCAGTAATTAGGGAACTGTGTATAAGTGACGTTGTCCTCTTCACTGAGTGTACCTGTCGTCTCTCCAACAGCTTGTAAGAGCAGGTCATAGTAGCTTCTACGAGCGCCTACGTAGAGACTCACATCATTCGAGAGTGCGACATCGACTCCTGCCGAAGCATCATAGATACCTATGTGCCCAAAACCGCTGTCACTGCCTGTTGGGTAACGAGGCGTGATATCGATGATCCCGCCCATCGCATCGCCATAGGTCGTATCAAAGCCTCCAAGATAAGCATCGATCTGATCGATCGCATCGGGTGAGATCACCGAGTGGATCCCAAAGCCATGAAAGACGTAACCGATAGGCAGATGGTTGATGCTGTATTGCGACTCTTGAGGTTTCGAGCCATAGATGTAGAGTTCGCCAGTCATGTCACTTAATGCCGTCACTCCGCCAAGGCTCTTAAGACCCTTGAGTGGATCGCCTTGGACACCCGGGATGAACATCGCCTCTTGGGTGGTCATCCGCTTCTGTCCGGCAGCATTGGGCATGTAGGAGCGTTGCTCGATATACTCAGGAAGCGTGAACACTTCTGAAAAGCCGTCTTCAGTCGGAGCTGTACCTTCGATCTGGATCTCACCCAGGTCTTCATCGCCGATAAGGGAGAGTGTCATCATCAAAGAGAGGAGCAACCACCGCATCGTGTTTCCTTTGTCATACGGGAGAACGTGTGTTTTGTCGATTATCATAGCATCTTTTTTGTTCATAACGATAACGGCTCTAGCGCTGTTTGATGCTTTGTCTACATGTTGCGAGCAGCGTATCACTCCTGGACAGTCCAGATAAGCTGCTCAGCGTCATAACCAAACTCTGGTAATCTTGCCAATATCTTTGCTCTGGTCTCATCATCGAGGCTTTTGTCTCGAGAAAGGATCCAGAGGTACTCCCTGGAAGGCTCACCGATGAGGGCGTACTGGTACGCTTCATCAAGCATGAGCACCCAGTAATCCCCATAGAACGGCCAGAAGAAGCTGACTTTGAGTCGTGCGTTACTATCATC
>JADGEC010000094.1 GCA_016744575.1 Sulfurimonadaceae bacterium
GCATCAGATGTTCTGTATCCTTCTACCATCCTCTCCGTAAGCTTTATAATAGATAAGCATGCCTTCAATAACACGTTGTAGATAGGCTTTAGTCGTATCATAATGCAGATGTTCATGCAGATAGGCATAGACCTCTGGGGCTGACATGGTATTTACCTTGGTGAGGAACTCCTGGGTGTCACCCTTTTCGCTAAAAGCAGCAGTCAGTGCACTGATGCCTGCATTGTAGGCGGCGATAGTGCAGTAGAGACGGCTGTTCTTGTCTTCGATGTCTTTGAGATGACGATAGTAGAGCAGATGCAGATGGCCTGAACCCATCTCGATGTTATTGTTGCCATCATAGAGATACTGGGCTGAGGGGATAAGTGCCTGTTCATGCAAAAAGAGGTAGGTCTCTTCAGTATTTTTGTCCGGTACGACCTGCATAAGACCATATCCAGGCAAGTACGAGGTGGCAAAGGGGTTGTAGCTGCTTTCGGTGTGGATGATGGAAAAGATCAGCGGAGCAGGCAGCTCGAAACGCTGGCTAAGCCCAGCGATACTTGTCTGGTAGGTCATCGAACGTCTGTGCAGCATCTCCTGTGGAAGTGCGATATGGATGCTGTAGCGGTGTTCCTTTTCCTCTACGTCCAGTGGCGCCTGCTCGATCCTATCTGTTTTGAGGACCTCTTCGATGTAACGCTCTATCTCTTCAGGTGCCGGATCTTCACTAAAGAGGATATCCGCGAGGATCGGTTCACCTTTTAGTATCGGATGAAGCATGTTCTTAGGTCTGATGAGTCTCATGACGCGCATCTGAAGTGGGTCTTGTTCAAAGGCCTCTTTAGTGTTCACTGTGATGGTACGGCGAAGCAGGTTCCGTAGGTTACTCTGGGCTGATGTCATATTAGAGGTGATCGTCTCGAGAATGATCTCTTTTTGTAAGAAGTCGACAGTGGAACGGCTCTTTTGGTCAGGTGTGTAAGAGACCCAACTCTCTTTTGAGTTGAGTCGGGGATCTGACCAATATCTTTGCAACTCCTGTTGATAGAGACTGTAGACCTTGGCTAACTTCTCATCGTAGTCTTTGGACTCTGCTGTAAGCTCTATGCTAGGTGTGAGCGGAGGTGCTTTCATGATCGCGATCTGTTGCTGGGCATCAGTCGTATTGGCATAAAGTGCACTATAGACTAGGGTGGCGATCAGTAGTATCTGCTTTGGAGACATCAGAATCCTTTGAGAGAGAAAAGGTGGCAGTGCATAAGAAGGGTATCTCTAAAAGAGCGGGCGAAGCCGCTTACTAGAGGTGCCCTAAAAGAAATCTTTCGGGTCGGCATCGTCAAAATGGCCCCATTTGAGTCTGGCGCCACCGAGTAGATGGAAGTGGAGGTGTTTGACCTCTTGTCCACCGTTCTCACCGCTATTTGTGACAAGGCGATAGCCCGATTCGAAGATACCTACATGTTTTGCTACATCATGGATGAACGGTGTCATTCTCTCCATCATCGCACCGGAAATCTCAGAGAAACTGTCGACATGCTGTTTAGGGATGATAAGGATATGGACCGGCGCTTTGGGATTAAGGTCATGAAACGCGAGGAACTCCTCACTCTCCAAAACGGGGTTGGATGGGATCTCGTTATTGGCTATCTTGCAGAATATACACATCTATTGATTCCTTGCATCTTATTTAGGGCACCTCTAAATGACACACAGGGTCGTTAGCGGTGTCCTTTATTGACATTATTGTAGCACACTACTGCGGGCATTCTTGCTTTGCCAGGTGCAGATGACATCGCAAGCTCTTTATAATGGATATTTAACTAAAATTGCGCATATTTTAACGAGCAGTTTTTCGGCTTAGACTACGAGACAGAGCGTGATGAAGCGTCCTGGTAGTCGACAGAGATAGCATGAAGAACTGGTATTGGAGACTCTAATTGGAAGAGTGGTATAGCGCAATAGAGAGTGCTGGTGATGTAGAAGGACTCGAAGAGATCCGTATCGCGGTGTTTGGGAAAAAAGGGGTCTTGGCAGCTGAGTTTGCCAAGATGAAGAGTGCTCCCAATGAACAGAAGTCAGCGATCGCAAAAGAGCTGAACATCCATAAGGGAAGATTGACCAAGCAGCTAAGTGAACGTAAGAACATCCTGCAGACACTTGAACTTGAGCGTGCGATGAAAGCTGAAGCGATCGATATGACGCTCTACTCACCGACTTCCTCAAGCGGTGCGTTGCATCCTGTGATGGAGACGATGGACCGTATTGTCGAGTACTTTAGCATGATGAACTTTGCGGTGAAGACGGGTCCTATGATCGAAGATGACTTTCATAACTTCGAAGCTTTGAACCTGCCAAAGTATCACCCGGCACGAGATATGCAAGACACCTTCTATTTCAAAGATGAGATGTTGTTACGTACACACACCTCACCGGTACAGATCAGAACGATGCTGAGTCATAAGCCGCCTATCCGCATGATCGCTCCGGGAGCTGTGTTTCGTCGAGATTATGACATCACCCATACACCGATGTTCCATCAGGTCGAAGGACTTTTGGTAGATGAAGAGGGGAAAGTCTCTTTTGCTAACTTGAAATATATTCTCGAAGACTTCCTGAAATATATGTTTGGCGATGTCGATGTACGTTTCCGTCCAAGCTTCTTCCCGTTCACGGAGCCATCAGCTGAAGTAGATATCAGCTGTATCTTCTGTGAAGGTGAGGGGTGTCGTGTCTGTTCAAAGACAGGATGGCTGGAAGTACTTGGTTGCGGGATCGTAGACGAGAACGTCTTTGACGCGGTAGGATACGAGAATGTCAGCGGGTATGCCTTTGGTCTTGGGGTCGAGCGTTTTGCGATGCTTATTCACCGTATTGGCGACCTTCGTTCACTGTTTGAAGGTGATATCAGATTATTGGAGCAGTTTAGATGATCGTCACAAGAAGCTGGTTAGAAGAGTGGATAGACCTGAGCGGGATAACGACAGATGAGTTGGCAAAGCGATTTAATGCCATCGGTCTCGAAGTCGACCGGGTCGAGCAGTTCAGGGTACCTGAGAAGATCGTCGTCGGAAAAGTCCTGGAGTGCGAGAAACACCCAGATGCCGATAAACTCAATGTCTGTCAGGTAGATGTCGGTTCTGAAGTCAAACAGATCGTATGTGGCGGTGCTAATATCCGTGCAGGTCTTACGGTGGCGGTAGCGATAGAGGGTGCGCAGATGCCGGGTGGTCTGAAGATCAAACCGGTCAAACTACGTGGTGTAGCAAGTGACGGGATGATCTGTTCTTCTGGTGAGATCGGTCAGCCGAAGCTTGAAGATGGCATCATGGAACTTGATGAGAGTATCGGAGCGTTGCCACTTGGAAGTGCGCTTTCTGAGAACCCGTACCTTAACGACGACCTCATAGAGCTCGAACTGACTGCCAATCGTGGAGACTGCCTCAGTATCCGTGGGGTGGCACGTGACCTCTCTGCTGCATTTGATAGACGTCTCAAAGTCCATAGCAAGCAAGAGAGCGAAGGCAATATCGGTATTGGACGTATCTTACAGCTGGCGCATAGTGAGTCACTGGATGTGGACCTGCGTTATCATGCGATCGATCTCAAAGAGCTGTTTGTCCCGGTACGTCTGAACCTGCGTCTGGCTCAGATAGAGGAACAGCGTCCTAACGATATAGAGTCACTGCTTTTTTATTCGACTTATAGTACAGGTGTCGTCTTAAACGCCTATGATCATGCGCTTTTTATGGACGCCGAAAAGAAAAAATCGATAGTCACCTTGAAGCAAGATAGTAATGGTTATGCTGCCATCTATAGCTCAGAAGAGGCTTCGGTCGTGGGTGTCAGCCAGAACAAGGATACGCTAGTCTCTAATGATGAGGGCATGATCTTGATCGAGGCGAGTTATATCCCTCCGGATATCATCTCCAAGCAGATGAACGAGTCCAAGATAGAGAAAGGTCAGGTTTTTTATCGTACTTCACGCGGTAGTGAACCAGAGCTCAATATTGGCTTGCAGCACTGTCTGGGGCTTTTTGAGTCAAATTCTGACTCTACGCTATTTGGTGGTAGTGTTGAATTATGTCAGAGTCATGAGGACCAGGTCATCAGTATCTCTACGGATGAGATCGATGCCTTTATTGGTATGAAGATAGCGAAGATGACAGTCACTCAGATCCTCCGAAACCTCGGTTTCTCTCTTAAGAAATCAAGCGGCCAAGACATCGTACTCGTCGTACCGCGTTTTCGTCACGATATCGTCAATCGTCAGGACATAGTCGAAGAGATCGTACGTATGGTCGGCATAGACAATATCGATTCGGTCCCTTTCTCCTTTACAGAAGAGAACCGTCTCGAAGATGACTATGTGACCTATAAGAAACGTCAGCAGTATCGTCATCGTGCAGCGCAGAGTGGCTTTTTTGAGAGTATCCATTTCATCTTTGATGAACGTGAACAGCTTGAGGCCAATGGTTTTGAGACACAGCCTTCATCGCTGGAACTGCTGAATCCCATTGTCAACACACTCGATACACTGCGACCGACACTGCTTATGGGTCTGCTCTCGGCAGCGAGCCAAAATGCCAAGATGGGACAGCGGCGTATTCCGCTATTTGAGATAGGTTCTGTCTTTGATGATCAGCGAGCCGAACATGTCCATATGGCTATGCTCTTCTCTGGTGATGCCGAGTCTGATCGTCTTGAGAACGGTGGAAAACCCGACTCGGTCAGTCTGGACAGCTTTACGAAAGATGTCGCAGATATCATCGGTGATTTTACGCTTGAGCATGCTACCGCGTCACACAAATTGGCACACCCTTATCAGTGTGCCGACATCATAGTCGATGGCGAGCGTATCGGTGAGCTATTCAGACTTCATCCGACACTTCAGGACTCTCTTGACCTGGGTACGACCTATTTGTGTGAGCTTGATTTCGATAAGCTAGCTTATGGTCTGCATGAAGCCAGTGCATTTTCGAAGTTTCAGGCCTCTTTCCGGGACCTGAGTCTTTTGGTGCCTGCTCAGATGGAGTATAAAGAGATCGAAGCGGTGATAGCT
This sequence comes from Sulfurimonadaceae bacterium, assembly GCA_016744575.1. Taxonomy (GTDB): domain Bacteria; phylum Campylobacterota; class Campylobacteria; order Campylobacterales; family Sulfurimonadaceae; genus BB26. Next base: position 5,042 of record JADGEC010000094.1, read on the forward strand.
GCAAATAAGAGCAGCGAAGTCATCCGTTTCTATCCGGTAGACCGTTATCAGGATGAGAGTCTGCAGGAGAATATCAGTCTGACATTACGATTTGTCCTACAATCGATGGAGAAGACCCTTGAAGAGGAAGATATTACGTCCTCTGTCAACGGTATCTTGCACATACTTGAATCTGAACTCGGGTTGACACTGCGATGAAAAAAGTCACTATCTATCCTGCAGAGCAGTTTACGTTCAAGACGGATGCTATTGCCCCCGATAAATCCATCTCACACCGTAGTGTGATGTTTTCGATGCTTGCCGAGGGAGAGTCGAAAGTCACTAATTTTCTTCGGGCAGAAGATACGATGAACTCGTTAAATATCATCAAAGAGCTTGGCGCAAGCATAGATGATGATGGTAAGACGTTTCGCATACGCTCAGAAGGTATTAAAGAGAGTGCGAACATACTTGACTGTGGTAACTCCGGGACGGGTATGCGACTTTTTAGTGGACTGTTGGCTTCTGCTGAGGGGCACTTTATCCTTACAGGAGATGAGTACCTTAGACGTCGTCCGATGAAGCGAGTCACTAAACCACTCCGCGACATCGGTGCTAAGCTTGATGGTCGTGAAGATGGTGATCTGGCTCCATTGAGTATCCGTGGAGGTTCGATCAAAGCTTTTGATTATGAGAGTAAGATAGCCTCAGCACAAGTCAAAAGTGCCATGATCTTAGCGGCGTTAAGTGCAGATGGTGTCTGTACTTATACGGAGCCTGAGTTAAGTCGTGACCATACGGAACGTATGTTAAAAGGGATGGGTGCCGAGATAAGTGTCGATGGCTTGAAGACGACTATCAAGCCTATGAAGGGACTGCTCTCTCCACTGGATATCCGTGTGCCATCTGATCCTTCAAGTGCCTTCTTCTTTGCTGTCGCCGCAGCGATCGTACCCGGATCTACGGCTGTACTCGAAGGGGTGACGCTTAACCCTACCAGGATCGAAGCCTTTAAGGCACTAGAACGTATGGGTGCGGACATCGTCTATGAGACGACAGATGACCGGTATGAGCCTATTGGGAGCATCACGGTCAAACATGCACCACTGCATGCTATCACGATAGAAGATAACATCTCATGGCTCATCGACGAACTACCGGCACTCTCTATTGCCATGGCGTGCGCTGAGGGTACCAGTACTGTCAAGAACGCGGCAGAACTTCGGGTCAAAGAGAGCGACCGTATCAGTACAGTGGTAAATAACCTACGTTACTGCAGCATCGAGAGCGAAGAGTTCGAAGATGGCTATACCGTGACTGGTGGTGAGTTGATGACGGCAAGAGTAGAGAGTCATGGTGATCATCGTATCGCTATGAGTTTTATCATCGCAGGTCTTCGTTGTGGCATGCAGGTTGAAGATATCGACTGTATCAACACCTCTTTCCCTAACTTCTTTGAACTGCTTTCAGAAGTGACAAAGGTAGAGCTATGAAGATCGAACTCGCTGAGAACTACGGCTTCTGTTTTGGGGTCAAACGGGCGATAAAGATCGCTGAGGATAACCGTAACTCAGCGACCTATGGGCCACTGATACACAACTCTAAAGAGATAGAACGTCTTAATCGTGATTTTGATGTCGCATTGACAGAGAACCTGAGTGATTTCAATACAGGTGATACGGCTGTAGTACGTACGCACGGGATCCCTAAAGATGAGTTGGCACAACTTCATAAGAACAAAGTCGATGTCATCGATGCGACCTGTCCATATGTGACTAAACCGCAGCAGATCTGTGAAGAGATGAGTGAGAAGGGTTATGATATTGTCATCTTTGGTGATGAGAAACATCCTGAGATCAAGGGAGTGAAAAGTTACGCTACCTACGGGGCGCATGTCGTCACGGAAGTCGCTGACCTTGAAGAGCTTAAGCTAAAAGAACATATCGCCGTGGTAGCGCAGACGACAAGAAAGGTCGAAGAGTATTTGAAGATCACGGATTACCTTATCCCCCGCTATAAAGAGGTACGGGTCTTTAACACCATCTGTAATGCTACGTTTGAGAACCAGGACGCGGTACGCAAACTCTCAAAAGATGCCGATGTCATGATAGTCATCGGAGGAAAGAACTCCTCGAATACGAAACAGCTTCAGTCCATAGCCGAGGATTATTGTCCGGAGAGTCACCACATCGAGTGTGCTGATGATCTTGATGCCGAGTGGTTTACCGGTAAGGAGTACTGTGGTATCAGTGCCGGTGCATCCACACCGGATTGGATCATACAAGATGTCGTTGACCATATTAGTAGATTAGCTTGATATATGATAGGGCGTTGAGGGCTTACTTCACTTAGATATTTTTGTTTATTAGTACGTAGTCATCTCTTTAGGTCATGCTCCCAAATCTTTTTTCAATAAAAAGATAGAAATACAAGCTATTTTTCGATATAATCACGAAATTTTTAGTTACAAGGGAATAGGTATGGCTTTCGATAACGAGGCATTAGAAGAGGAAAATTTTGCGGAGATGCTGGAGGCTTCGTTTAAGGAGCAAGAGTCAACGCGTATTACAGAGGGTGAGATAGTCGAGATCCAAGAAGAAGACAACAGAGCACTAGTCGGTGTTGGTGAGAAACTTGAAGGTATGTTGAACCTGGATGAGATCCGCGGTGAAGATGAAGCTCTGCTTTTCAATGTAGGTGATAAGATCACTGTAATGATCACAGGACACTACAATGAGCGTCCAAAGATCTCTTATAAGAAAGTCCTCGAGCAGCAGAAGACACTCGATTTTATCAAAGAGCATAAAGATGATTACGAGAACCTCGTTATCGAAGGTATCATCGTCAAGAAGAACCGTGGTGGTTATGTCATCGAAGCGGATACAGTAAGTTTCTTCATGCCTCGTTCATTGGCAGCGTTTAAAGACACTGATGATGTCATCGGCCGTAAAGTCAAAGCACAGCTTGTCAAGATCGATGAAGCAGAGAACTCAATAGTAGTATCTCGCCGTAAACTCTTCAATGAGGAAAGAAAGCGTAAGAAAGAGATCATCGATGTACTGATGGAAGATGAGAAAGTCGTCGAAGGTACTATCAAGAAGATCACTAGTTACGGTATGTTTGTCGATGTCGGTGGTGTCGATGGTCTTGTTCACTATAATGAGATCAGCTACAAAGGTCCTGTCAACCCGTCAAAACTCTATAAAGAGGGTGAGACTGTCACTGTCAAAGCGATCGCTTATGACAAAGACAAGCGTCACCTTTCACTATCTATCAAAGCTGTTCAGCCTGATCCATGGGCAGAGGTCGAGTCAGAGCTGGAAGAGGGTGATACTGTCTCTGTCACAGTCAGCAACATCGAGCCATACGGTGTATTTGTAGACCTTGGTAATGACATCGAAGGTTTCCTTCATATCTCAGAGATCACTTGGGACAAGAACATCAAGAACCCGAAAGATTATCTGGAAGTAGACCAGGAGATCGACGTAGAAGTCATCGAGATCAATTCAGATACTCATAAGCTTCGTGTATCACTTAAGCGTCTGCTTCCTAAACCGTTTGATGAGTTCCTTCGTAACTTCAGAGAAGGTGAAGTCGTGACTGGAATAGTCACATCTCTGACAGACTTTGGTGCGTTCGTGAAGATCGGTGGCGTTGAAGGTCTTCTTCATAACCAGGATGCTTCATGGGAGAAGAACACGAAGAGTAAAGACTTGTTCAAATCTGGTGATGAAGTAGAAGTGAAGATCGCTAAGATCAACAGAGAAGATCAGAAGATCTCTCTTAACAGAAAAGTCCTGCTTGACAGCCCAATCGACAAGTATGCTACTGAGCACAAGACGAATGAAGTAGTCAAGGGTACTATCCGTGATATCAAAGAGTTCGGCGTCTTTGTCTCTCTTGAAGATGGTGTAGATGCACTTATCCGTAATGAGGATCTCTCACCACTTATCCCTGAAGAGCTTGAGGCTGGTCAGGAGATCGAAGCAGTGATAGCTGTCATCGATACACAGCGTGACCGTATCCGTCTTTCTGTCAAGAAACTTGAGCGTATCAAAGACCAGGCAATACTCGAAGAGTTCAATGATAACGAGTCACACAGTCTTGGTGACTTGCTCAAGGACCAGCTAAAGTAACACCATGCATCGTCTTATAAGATGGACTACCCCGCTGATAACGCTGGGAGTAGCCATTTTTATTATCTTTTTGCTGATCGATGTCAACCAGTTAGAGCCTGATCCGAATATCGGATCATCACTCTCTGAGAACAATATCAGCAGTGAGTCCGTTCAAAGCGGAAGACGATGGTTGGAACAATTGGCAAATAACGAACGACAGGGTTATTTTTACCCGGTCAATGAGATCTATGTCGAACTCGACCTAGATCAGCAGTTGGTCAATGAGAAGATCTATCTGCTTACTGCTACATTACGTGACCCTTATCAGCTCTTCTGTCTGAAACAGGAATTAAGAGAGCATAAGCTCCGCTATACGCTCAAACAAGAGAAACAAGGTGCTGAACTGCTTGTCTCCTCCAAAGACGAGTCTAAGATAAACGCTTTCTTGCAGGCACTAAAAAACTATGAAATCACGGCTACTATCTTGCCGTATAAAGAGGATCTCCAATGGAAAAATATAAAGTAGTCGTATGTGACCATATTCATGAAGCTGGTCTTAAGATGCTTCAAGATGATGAGAATATTGATTATGTCTTTGCTGCTGATGTCGATAAGACCGCACTACTGGATATTCTCGTAGATGCTGACGTAGCCATCACGCGAAGTTCGACTGATGTCGACGATAAGTTTCTTGCCGCTGCAAAGTCGATGAAAGCTATTGTACGCGCCGGTGTCGGTGTGGATAACGTCGATATCGATGGTTGTTCAAAAGAGGGTATCATCGTGATGAACGTCCCTACGGCAAACACCATTGCAGCAGTAGAACTAACGATGACCCATATGCTCTCGTGTATGCGTATGTTCCCTTACTCTCATGACCATCTGAAGAACCAACGTGTCTGGAAACGTGAGAAGTGGTATGGCCATGAGATGAAAGGTAAAAAGCTTGGTGTCATCGGCTTTGGTAACATCGGAAGCCGTGTAGCTGTCCGAGCGAAAGCATTCGAGATGGATGTCATCGCTTATGACCCTTACATCAACGGCTCTAAAGCGACAGACCTTGATATTGCCTATACGGAAGATTTTGAAGACATCTTGGAGTGTGATATCATCACGATCCATACGCCGAAAAACGCTGAGACGATCGACATGATCGACACAGAAGAGATCGATAAGATGAAAGATGGCGTAGTCCTCATCAATTGTGCTCGTGGTGGACTCTATAATGAGCAAGCACTCTACAAAGGATTGGAATCAGGCAAGATACGTTTTGCCGGGATCGATGTCTTTATCAAAGAGCCAGCTACAGACAATCCGCTTCTGGACCTTGAGAACATCATCGTATCTCCTCATCTTGGTGCGAACACTTTAGAGTCTCAGTACAATATTGGTACGCAGGCAGCACAGCAGGCTATTGAAGCGGCTAAAGGCATCGCATATCCTCATGCGTTCAACCTGCCTATAGACGAGTCAAATATCCCTTCATTTGTCAAACCTTTCCTTGTGATGGGACAGAAAGTCGGTTTCCTTGCAGCGCAGATGAACAAAGCGCCATTAGTCTCTATCAAGGTCAGTGGCCAGGGTGAGATCGCTGAGTACATCGACTCACTCTCTACCTTTGTGACTGTCGGTGCACTTGCTGAGACAAACAGTGATACTGTCAACTATGTCAATGCTGAGTTTATCGCTAAAGAACGTGATATCAAGATAGAGTCTACAAAAGACACATCCACCAGTGCTTACAAGAGTTTGATGACAGTAAAACTAGCTACTGAGAAAGAGGTCATCTCTATCAGTGCAACGATGTTTGATGAAGAGGTACAGCGAATCGTCGACATCAACGGTTTCGATCTTGACGTAGAACCAAAAGGCAACATGATCCTTTTCAAAAACACTGATGTGCCTGGTGTCATCGGTCATGTAGGAACCATCCTCTCAGACAGGGATATCAACATCGCTGACTTCCGTTTGGGAAGAAACAATAAAGGTGAGGCACTCGCTGTCATCATCGTCGATAATTCAGTCAATGACTCAGTCTTGAACGAACTGGCTTCACTGGAAGCTTGTATAAGTGTGGATTACGCTCGTCTTTAGACTTTTGTTTACGAACTGACCTATCCAAAGAGAAACAATGCTTCTCTTTGCGTAAATAATGAGACTCTAACCGCCGGGCTATCTTAGACATCTAAGATAGCCCGGCGGTTGGCGTTTCGTTATGTTGTGTTCTGCACTCCTTCCATATGTGTTATCTCATACCTAATATGTTCAGCTATCGGAGTAGAGTCTGCTGTATTGATCTTTAGCATCGTATTTTTTGTTAAGAGGCCAAAGTGTATATTATTCTTAGATCAGTTTTGATCTAGTACGAGATATTTAGTGGAAATAATGTAAAAAACTGTTCTATTGTGATTTTAAAAGTTTAGAATCTCTATTTCCAGATTTTGGGTACTGATGTGAGGCAAGTACATAGAAAAGTGATACAATGTCACAGTATATATTATATACTGACTTCATTCTTAAGAGGTGATATGCTTTTAAGACATGTTAAGTTAAACATACTAAAGAGTATTTTTTAAGCCTATTTTTGATTTCAAATAATAACTATTGAGGGTAATTTACTGAACCATGAAAAATAATCTAAAACAAAATAAAATATTAAACTGGCTAACTGATTTAATACGTAAATATTCACTGATTTTTTTATTTATAGCAATTCTGAGTTTTCTCCTGCAATCAATTTATAATCCATTTTTTGTTTACCAAGAAGCAGATTATCTATTTCAGCCTTATGATTTAAGAGGGATTGCTAAAGGATTGATCTATGTCTTATCCTATTTAGTTTCGATATTGGGAATCATGGTGATTCTAGGAATCAAATCAACAATTATATTTGGAATTTTTTTATTTGGAATCTTTGTTTTCTACTCAATAGACCTTTTTGTTCAATTACTTGGGATAACACGTGGCTTTTCTTTAGATAAATACATTTTAGCCATGAATGAAGCAGGGAATTATGGATATTTAGAAAGTTACATTGATTATATTCTATATGCTTTTTTATTGGCATTGCTCTTGATCTCTTTATTAGTTTTTATAAGAAAAAAAGTCTATAAAAAAAGATATTCTTCAAAATGGTCATTTTTCGTTTTTATTTCCATCATAAGTGTATATTATGCATCAGTAAAAGTCTCTTCGATACAGCTAACAGCTTTTCCAGCATTTACTAAGATTCCAGCAATTATGATTTTATATAGAACAAAATTTAAGATAGAAATGAAAGAAAGAGTTCTCGATCCAAATATTAAGACTGAGAAAGAAGCAAGAAATAAAAATATAATCTGGATCATAGATGAATCAATTACAGGTAGTTATTTGTCCATCAATGGATATGAGAAAAATACAACTCCATATCTTTCACAGTTACTTAATACGACAAATACGATTTCAAATTATGGTATCGTAAATGCAGTCAGTAATTGTTCTTCACCAAGTAACTATTACCTAAGGTTGGGTATTAATCCGAGATTGGATTTAAATATCAAACAAGCAAGCTTAAACTTTCCTACCATATATCAATATGCAAAACGTGCTGGATATGAAACTTGGCTCTATGATTCTCAAGCAGCAAAAGATAAATTACAAAATAATTTGTCAATCTATGATGTCAAAGCAGTAGATCATTTTTATACATTGGATAGATCCGTCTTACCACGAACACGCGATGCTATATTCCTTGATGATGTAAGTAAGATGCTAAAGGATGATTCAACAAAGAAAAAGTTTATTGTGTTGGTCAAATTTGGTGCACATTTCCCTTATCTACTTAGTTATGATAATAGTAGTACCTTTTTTAAACCTGCGATGGATGTGACTTATGGAGGAATGGCATTAAAAAATAAAGAAAAGTTGATTAATACGTATTTAAACTCAATACGGAACAATACAGATCTATATATAAAAGATCTAATAACTAAAATCGACCTCTCAGATACGGTAGTATTTTATACATCAGATCATGGTCAGAATATTTTAGAGAGTAGTGGGAAAACAACACATTGTAATGAAGAAGGCATAGTTAAGAATGAAACTACAGTTCCTTTGTTGGTCCTTCATGAAAATGCAAGTAAGAAGTTTCCAATTAATGCAGCAAAAAACTATTCTCAAATCCAAATGTTTCCAACAACTTTATCTTTAATGGGGTATGGTGATAAAGTTGTTGACAGCTATGGTGTTACATTATGGAAGGGATTGTCAAAAAATGAAGAAAGAAAATTCTTTATCACATATTCAGAAAAAATTGCAGATTATAAATAATCTGGGACATCTTCATTATGGGAACTTTTAAATAATACTGTCGTAGAGATCTATTTGGAGATTTTCTACTATTCTGTCATCTTAATAAGAGAATTGGACAGACAACTTCCTTTTTTGTGTGATGGTCACTACCCGTTTCACAGATTATTATCAACTTTTGTAGTCTTGCCCATTCTTCATACGGAAACAAGTGATAGGTCTGGATCAAAAGTTCGATACCATATCTCACATCATCGTCTATACGCATCTCAATGGAGAATTAAAGATAGAAAATAGTGACGAAGGAGCCTGCTTCTCTATCAGGCTCATCAAGAGAAGAGCATAAAGCTTTTTTTGACTTTAGGTAAGGCTGTATGAGTCTGATGGGCAGCGAAGAACACTCTCCTTAAGATGGGGCACGAACCTTTACAGTAGCCTTATACTAGACTTGTTTATCATTCGTTCTTCATTTATTAATCCTCTATTACACTTATAAGATCATACTTCTATTAAATAGACTAAAAGGCTAGAACATGTTAAA
>JADGEC010000203.1 GCA_016744575.1 Sulfurimonadaceae bacterium
CACTTGATGTGCTGCGCGGTCTTACGATGGTCATCATGGCATTGGACCATACACGGGATTTTTTTGCCCTTGGGTTTGTCTTCTCGGCTCCTATGGATCTCTCCTTAACCAACCTAGAAGTCTTTATGACCCGTTGGGTGACTCATTTCGCGGCCCCTGTCTTTATGTTTGTAGCTGGAATAGGCCTGTTTTTCGCATCTGCTAGGCGAAGTAAGAGTGAGCTGGCTTTTTTAGCATGGTCGCGGGGACTATGGCTTATCATCCTGGAGTTGACCTTAGTAGCCTTTTTTTGGTCGTTCTCACCTGACTTTTATTACAAGCCGAAAGTAGCGGTGCTGTTTGCTATTGGCGTCTCTATGATCTTGATGGCTGGATTGGTCTATCTTCCAAAATGGCTTATCGCTCTCATCGCGGGAGTGATGATACTGGGTCATAATGCATTCGATGCAATAGAGCCAGAAGCATTTGGTGAAGCAGCATGGGTCTGGCACCTTCTGCATGCTCCAGGGACTATTACCCTGGGCTCTATCGATATCCGTGTTGTCTACCCTTTTCTCCCATGGGTAGGGGTGATGGCACTTGGGTATCTATTTGGTCCCGTTGTGAGAATGGATAGAAGAGAACGGAAAAGGATCTTTTTTGGAACAGGCATAGGTGTCCTTTTATTTGGGATCCTTTTACGTCTTAGCAACTTTTATGGTGATCCTTCCCTATGGTCAGTACAGCATGACCTCGAATATACACTCATGAGTTTTCTCAATGTCACAAAATACCCACCTTCGCTTATCTATCTGAGCTTTATGCTTGGTATAGCTATCATCCTTATGGGCTTGTTAGATAGACCTTTGGGCAGATGGTCACATCCTCTCAGGGAGTTTGGTCGTGTCCCGTTCTTCTTCTATATACTGCATATCCCCATACTGCATCTAGGAGGGATTCTCTTAGCTTATATCGTCTTTGGTGATGCAAGCTGGTTGATAAAGACTCCGGTAGGCCCAAGTCCTGAAGGGTACAGTTACGGGTATGAGCTGCTACCCACGTATCTGGCCTGGTCGATCACAGTCCTCCTCCTCTATTTTCCGTCTCGTTGGTTTGCGCAGGTAAAGGCAAGGCGCAAAGATTGGTGGCTAAGCTATTTCTAGAACGCAATTCTTTAATAGCCCCATCTGTCTTTAGGGCACCTCTAATAACCCTGTATATCATCAGAAGTCAAAGAAGGTGTGAGATATTGTCTTAAGGTCTTGTAGGACTACCCGTAGGTAATTCAAAAGACTTTAGGACGATAGCTTGCACCTTATTTGTCCTCCCGAAGGGCGTTCCATACAACATCGTGAGTCTGCGTTAGACTAGTTACGCTGACAAGAGCCTGCCTTGATCACAAAGTCGTATGAAACGCTGATAATACACAGGGTTTTTAGAGGAGCCCTTTATTCTCTTTGATGACACATGAGCTGCCTAGATAGTGTGTCTTGTTCACTGAACATCCAATAAAAAAGTCGTGACCAAAAAGTGAAGCACACCATAGTCATGTCCAATAATAGAAATGGATCGGGTAGGAGTCATACACAGACCTCTGTTTTTTCCTACTATTCTTAAGCGATCGACGAAAAATCAGTTTATTTATGCATAATAATGTTATATAAAAATATATTATGTTATCATTTTGTAAATCAATCAAGTCAGGTAGGTCAAAAAATGGTTTTGGATAAAGTAGATTTGCTTTTTGGATATGTCGATCTTCTCGTTGCACACAGGAATGTCATCGTATCGAGATGGCTCGCTTTTGATGATGTCATGGAAACACTGGATAAACATCATATCAAAACGAGTTTTTTCAAATCGCATTTTGCTTATTCAATCTTTGATTATTATATTAATGTCATCAAACAAGAGAGACGTCTCGGTGATTGTCCTGTTATGGGAGAATACCTGACATATCTACATGATCGCAATGTCCTTCCGCATGAACTTTATGTCATCTGTACCCATTTTCGAAGTTCATTGATAGATTTTACCTTCGACCAGAACATCGCTTCCAGAGAGCTGTTCGATCAGATCAGTTTTATCGCCGATCGAAATATCACGGGTGTCTTGAAGCGTTTTAAACAGATCATGTCCGGCAAAGATGATGAGATCCGAGTACAGACGCAGATGTTACATGAGTATGACAGGGTGATCAATGAAGGTACTATCGTCTCCAAGAGCGATCTTACCGGTAAGATAACCTATGTCAATGAGAAGTTTTGTGAGATCTCGGGATATTCTCCTGAGGAACTGATAGGGGAACCGCATAATGTGATCCGTCATCCTGATACACCTCCCCATCTCTTTAAAGAGCTATGGCGTACGATACAAGTCAGACGGGTCTGGTCCGGTATCATCAAGAACAGGAAGAAAAATGGTGAGGATTATTATGTCAGTACGACGATCTTTCCAATACTTCATAGTGATGGGACGATCATAGAATATCTGTCCATCCGGCAGGACATCACGGAGACGGTACATCTGTATGACGAGATCGAAGAGACGCAAAAAGAGATCATCTTCAAGATGGGTCAAGTGGGTGAGACGCGAAGCGAGGAGACTGGCAATCACGTTAAACGTGTTGCGAAATATTCCTATTTACTTGCGATGAAATCCGGACTTTTAAAAGAGGAAGCAGATATCTTGGAATCAGCTTCATCGATGCATGATATTGGGAAAGTCGGGATCCAAGACCACATACTGAACAAAGAGGGACCACTTAGTGAGGTCGAGAGAAAGATAATGCAGTCTCATGCAGAGATAGGATACAACATCCTGAAAAGTTCAGATCGTCCCATATTGAAAGCAGCTGCGATCGTCGCCCATCAACACCATGAGAAATGGGATGGAAGCGGCTATCCACAGAGGCTAAGTGGAGAGGACATCCACATATATGGAAGGATCACTGCTGTAGCTGATGTGTTTGATGCATTGGGAAGTGATCGGATCTATAAAAAAGCATGGGGACTCGATCAAATACTTGAGTTTTTCAACTTTGAAAGAGGCAGACACTTTGACCC
>JADGEC010000095.1 GCA_016744575.1 Sulfurimonadaceae bacterium
AGGTCGACGATGAGTTTTGTCTCATGCAGGCACTCGAAGTAAGCCATCTCTTCAGGGTAACCTGCTTCAGTCAATGTCTCAAAACCAGCCTGGATAAGAGATGTGATACCACCACAAAGTACAGCTTGCTCACCAAAAAGGTCAGTCTCAGTCTCATCTTTGAACGTAGTCTCGATAATACCTGTACGGCCACCACCGATAGCTGAAGCATAAGAGAGAGCAAGCTCTTTAGTAGATCCACTTGGATCAGTCTCTACTGCGATAAGGTCAGGGATACCACCACCCTTGACGAACTCTGAACGTACAGTATGTCCTGGAGCCTTTGGAGCTACCATCATCGTGTTGATAGTCTCAGCTGGGTGGACACGACCATAATGGATGTTAAAACCATGACCAAATGCGATAGTAGCACCATCTTTAAGGTTTGGTGCGATCTGCTCTGCATAGATCTCAGCCTGATTCTCATCCGGAAGTAAGATCATGACGACATCTGCTGCAGCAGATGCTTCAGCTACTGTCATCACGCTAAAGCCTTTTGCCTCAGCTTTAGCCCAACTTGAACCATTTTTACGAAGACCAACGATGACTTCAACACCACTATCACGCAGATTTTCTGCGTGTGCATGTCCCTGAGAACCAAAACCGATCATTGCGACTTTTTTACTTTTGATCAGATCGATATTACAATCTTTGTCATAATAAACATTCAATGCCATGAGAACGTACCTTCAGTATAAGCCTTGCCCGGCTTAAAAAATTTTCGCGCATTATACCGAAGATAAACAAAAGAATAGATTACGTTATGCTTAGCAGTGCCGATCATTCAGGTAGATTTAGTAAAGATGAACATTGTAGTGCTACAATTGCCAGATAAATATTCTATAAAAAAGTAGAGAGATGAAAAAATTCAATATTATAAAAGAGATAATCATCGTAGACAGAGCGGCCCTTATGCAAGCCGTCAACAGTACAAAAAGATTCGCGATCACCCATGACGGACGTGTACTCCATGAACCCTATGCACCGACAGATATCTTTATCTATCAGGGTCAGATGACTCCGCAGCCCACTTCGGCTCTGATGCCGACAAAAGCACAGACACTATCTGAGATGATGGGTTACAAATATAAGATCGTCGAAGATGATGATAGAGTACTTATCAAAGCAGGTACCGCATGGCAAGACCTTATCGCTGTCAATATGGAAAACTGTGATTATGATGATACTACCGGTGATGGTATAGACAAGTTCTCCGATGACGATCTCGAAGAGATCGGTTGGCAGGCAACTGAGTTCCGTGTACTTTATCGTGATATCGTCGATGTACTCGAAGAGAAGTGTGAAGGTATCCTCTTCTGTATCGAGCATGAAGGTGACAACTACCAGTTTAGTGGCCTGGGATACATCACCGACAAAGAGTGTGCCCGTAAGTCTGCCTTTGACTACTGTAAAGAGCGTGTTCAAAAAGCCTTGGGTGTCGAAGGAGACTATCCAGTCGATGACCTTACTGATGATGAAGAGGAAGCAGCAAAGTTCTTCGGATGCCTGTAAGCAGTAATTGACTCATAAAGTCAGATCAGTGCGACATCATTGAGTCAAGAGTTATGATCGCCCTATGAGATTTGGAATCGGAAGGCTTTGCCTCCGCAGTTCGGGAGTCATAGTGGAGAGTGCCAAGGGTTAGCACTCCTAAGACTCTCCATTTCCAAAGACGTGTGTTATGTGCCATTTCGAAGCACATGATAGACTTGAGATGTTTGACTTTATGGCGTTGATTGGGGAGAGGGAGACTCTATCTGACCTTACTCGAAAAAAGTCTCTCGACAGCCATAAAAGATCAGACTATGGGTTCTTCAGAAAATACTGTTCGATCCCCTGGACTATACCCTCTGCCATCTTTTTCTGATAAGCGCTTTTACCTAAGCGTAAAGCTTCAGTGGGATGCGTGATAAAACCTACTTCTATCAGGACAGACGGCATCTGGGCTCCGACAAGTACCCAAAACGGTCCTTCTCGTACACCAGTGTCTTTAACACCTTTATAGCTTTTTTTCAGTGTCGCCAAAATATTGCGCTGTAGGTCGTGGGCAAGCCGTTCAGATCTTTTGATCTTCTCTCGATTTAGAATGTTGATAAAATCAGTCTGCCCATAGAAGTTGACATCTTTAAGGTCTTTTGAGTTCTCCATCTTTGCAACACGTTTTGCCCGTTCACTTCCGGAGTCAGTGTTGTTTGAGAGAAAATAGGTCTCTATACCTGACACTTTATGGGCATTACGCTTTGGAACTGCATTTGCATGGATCGATATAAAGATATCTGCTTTTTTAATATTCGCAAATTGTGTACGTTTTTGCAGTTTTACCGCGCTGTCATCACTACGGGTCATATAGACCTTATGCCCTTCTTTCTTTAAAAGCTTAGAGACCTCTCTACTTATCTGCAAGACGACCATCTTCTCACGATACTTTCTGTAACCGACAGCTCCCCCATCTCTACCCCCATGCCCGGGATCTAAGACAATGGTCTTAGCCATCATACGATCGTGTACGACAGGAGCTGTGACCTTCTTCACTGGCCTTGTCTTCTCTACAGGCTTCTTCACTCCAGGGTTGATAATAAGGGCATTTCTATCGAGCTTGAAACGGATCTTTAACGCTTTGTCATGTTCGATGACCAGACGAAGTGTATTGGGCCGAAACTGCGCCAACGAGATACGCTGGATATTCGCGTGATGAAGCTTATAGTGCTTGTCCAGTTGCGTATCGTGCATATCGAAGACATAACGGTACTTCTTGCGCTTCTTATCATAGAGCTTGAAGTAGTTGAGCTGTTTGGATGGAAGTGACTTGTTCAGTCTAAGGATCAAACGCCCATCTTTCCAGTTGACAGAACGAAGCATATAACGCTTACTTACTGTGACTTTCTTCTTTGTCTCTTTCTTCTTGATACTTTTTTTAGGAAGTGGCTTGCTTTTAGAGCTCGTGCTTGATAGTTCTTTATCATATTTCGCCACATCGATATGCAGACGTTTTCCTGAACTGACTATGCCCTCTAATGAGCGGTGACGAAGTCCTTCATCATTGTTGATAACAGCAGTAAGATAGAGGTTTTTATAATCATTATAGGCGCGAAAGATCTCACTTTTATTGCCACTTTTGAGAAATCGATCGGCACGTTGTAGCGTTTTTGTGCTATCTGCCGCAATAGCAGAAAAGCTAAAGAGCAGAGAAAAGAGTAGAAGCAGGCGAAGCATATTTCGGCTTACTCTCCTTCGGTGAGTTTTTGCATCAACTCTTTGACAGAGATGATCTCATCCAAACGATAACCATTTGAACCTGAGAAGAAAAGACCGTACTCCAGGTCACCCTTGTAGGCATCACTCAGACGGTCTGCAATACAGAAACCGACCTCTTTCGCCTCGACACCCCGGTTACATGGAGCGACGCAGTTGGAGATACATTTAATAGCTGGACCGGTACGGGTATCGACCAAGCCGGTAAGATTGGTACGGACCCCACGAGCAGGATAACCGACTGGTGAACCCATCAACTCGATGTCATCCTCACCGGCACCGAGCAGTACCTCTTTAAAGTTGTCATGTGCATCACATTCGTGCGTTCCAATGAAACGCGTTCCCATCTGGACACCTTTGGCACCAAGCTCCATCATCGCTTCGATATCACTCTTATCCCAGACACCACCAGCAGCGATCACAGGGATGTTACCCCAATTCGCCGCTTCTTCTACTACCGGTCGGACAAGGTTCTCAAGTTGAAACTCTTCCATACCACACTGATCATAGGTGAAACCCTGATGACCACCGCTTTTAGGACCTTCAAGGACAACGGCATCAGGAAGACGCTTGTAACGTTTTTCCCAACGTTTACAGATGATCTTCAAGGCTTTTGCTGAGGAGATGATCGGAACAAGAGCGACTTCAGGGTAGTCGGCTGTGAACTCAGGCATATTGGTCGGCAGACCTGCACCGGTGATGATGATATCCACACCAGCCTCACAGGCATCAGTTACGACTCTGCCATAGTCATTGATAGCGTAAAGGACATTACAGGCTAGTGGAGCATCACCACAGATCTTGCGAGCGTTCTCAACGATCTTCTTCAGACCCTCTTTAGAGTAGAAGTTTGCCGCATCGAGTGGACGTTCAGCTACAAGCTTGGCACTGTACTTCTTATCTTCATAATAACCTGTCCCGACAGAACTGACGACACCAAGACCACCCTCTTTGGAAACAGTACCGGCTAGACCATCCCAGCTAATACCGACACCCATACCACCTTGTACGATAGGCTTCTCTATCGTATACTTACCGATCTTCAGGGATTCAAAACTCATTACTTTACCTTTGCCCGGGCAAACTTCCGTTTACCCACCTGGAGGATATATTCACCGGAGTCAAGTTGCAATTGCTCATCAGCTACTTTTTGTTGGTCTATTTTAACAGCACCTTGCTTAATATCACGCCGTGCCTGCGAAGTCGAAGGCGATATCATACACTCGACCAAAGCTTTTGCAATCCAGATCGGGCCATTAAATTCATACATGTTGATATCGGTTGGGACCTCACTCTTGGCATGGACTTTCTCAAACTCTACTTTAGCACTTACAGCAGCCTCTTCACCATGAAAACGTGTTGTGATCTCGGATGCAAGTCCCTCTTTCACACGCTTTGGATGGAGGCTTCCCGCTTCGACACCCTTCATCAACTCATCTATCTCACTCAGTGACTTCGCACTCAAGAGCTCGTAATAACGCCACATCAGTTCATCCGAGATACTAAGGACCTTGCCAAACATATCATTGGGTGCATCTGCGACCCCGATATAGTTGCCCAGACTCTTACTCATCTTCTGTACCCCGTCAAGTCCTTCAAGGATAGGCATCATCAAGACAGCCTGCTCTTTTCCGGTCTCATAAGCACGTTGAAGGTGTCGTCCCATCAGCAAGTTGAACTTCTGGTCCGTCCCGCCTATCTCGATGTCACTCTTGAGATGGACACTGTCATAACCTTGGAGAAGTGGGTAGATGAACTCACTGATAGAGATCGACTGACCACCCTTATAGCGCTTCTCAAAATCATCACGTTCAAGCATACGGGCGACATTGAACGTCGTCGTCAACTCAAGCAACCCGGCTGCACCAATAGGCTCTATCCAGTCCGCATTGAAGACGACATCCGTCTTTTCCCGATCAAGGATCTTGAACACCTGCTCCTTATAAGACTTGGCGTTCTCTAAGATCGCTTCAGGTGACAGCTTCTTTCGTGTCTCACTTTTTCCGGTGGGATCACCTATCTGCGCCGTAAAGTCCCCTATGAGAAACTGTATCCGCGCTCCATATTTCTGGAAAGTCGCCAACTTTTGCAACAGCACCGTATGTCCCAGGTGCAGGTCTGGTGCAGTCGGATCAAAACCTGCTTTTACCGTGTAGTGTTCGCCTGTCTCTGCAAAGCGTTTTAGTAACTTGACGATGCGTTCCTCATCGATTATCTCTGCAGTTCCGCGCTGTATCTCTTTTAATGCTTCTTCTAACATTCGTTCCCTTATCTCTTTACTGTATTCGGTACGCATCATCGGTGCGTATGAACTGTATTATCTTGATCTTTCGTTCGATCCTCGCACGTAGGCGGTTCAGGTCCGATTCTTCTGCTTGAAACTCGATCTCGCACAGCTGTATATACTCATCTTTATCTTTACCCAACTCTATACTGCTGATATCTGAGCCAAGCTTTGCCATATAGGTCAGAAACTCAGCCAAAGCACCTTGGTCATTATGCATACTCACGATCAGGTGATAGTGGTAGATGTTCTGCTTCTTCCAACGGACAAAGAGCATCTCCTCATTCTCCTCGATCATCGACGCTGCATGTTTACACATCTTGTGATGGACATGTGCTTTGTTCTTCTGTAGGAAAGCGACGATCTCATCACCCGATTTCGGATGACAGCAATAGTCAAAGACCACATCACTTATGTGGTGATTGAAATAGACCTCAAGCGCTCCAAACTGATAACTCTTCAGTTTAAAGCGGTGCCGTGTCAAAAAACGTTGAAAGCGACTGTTCTCGAGGATCGCTTCTGTATAGCGGTGAAGGACCTCTTTAAGACTATCGATCTCACGCGGGACCTTATAACACCCGATATTACATCCACCACTGTCAAACCACTCCTTAATACGTGTTGCATTAAGTCCCATGATAGTAGCGACTATATTGACACCACTGGCCTTGTCGATCATGCGTATGCGGTTCTTACAGTTCGCACGCATATGTGATTTTGCCCGGGAGGACTTGATGGCATCAAGCCAACTACAGCGAGTGACGAC
Organism: Sulfurimonadaceae bacterium; assembly: GCA_016744575.1. Taxonomy (GTDB): domain Bacteria; phylum Campylobacterota; class Campylobacteria; order Campylobacterales; family Sulfurimonadaceae; genus BB26. The sequence goes on from JADGEC010000095.1 coordinate 6,342, forward strand.
CTCTTCGCCGGTCTTGATGTTGACTATGTCACCATTGTGCAGTTCAGACAGCAGACTGACCTTCTCTTTATTGACCTGGCAGCTGATAGCGGTATCGCCGACCTCAGAGTGTACGGCATACGCAAAATCAAGGACTACCGCACCGCGCGGAAGTGTATAGACTTCACCCATCGGAGAGAAGATACTAAGATCTTTACTGTAGATATCGTTCTTGATCAACTCATAAAAGTCTTCGACACTTTCGTTTTGGTACTGGAGATTATGAAGCCAGTCGAGATTGATGGTATCTCCACCAGCTCCACCACTCTTATATTTCCAGTGTGCAGCTACCCCAAGTTCCGCCGTCTTGTGCATCTCTTTAGTGCGTATCTGTACCTCAAAGATCGTGGTCTCATTAAAGACTGTCGTGTGTAGTGTTTGATAACCGTTGTCTTTAGCAATAGCGATATAGTCTTTAAATCGTGAACTAAGTGGATTGAAGTTGAGATGGATCAGTCCAAGGACCTTATAACATGACACCGGCTCATTTACTAGAATACGTATAGCCAGAAGATCAAGGATCTCATCGATCCCGATCCCTTTTCGCTGCATCTTCAGGTAGATAGAGTAACTATGTTTCACCCGCCCCAAGATCTCAAAATCCTCAGGAAGAAAACCATTTTTAAGCAGCAGTTTGTAAACGTTCTCACGAAAGTCGTTCAGATTTAGCTGGATCGCATGATAGTTCTCATCAAGATAACTGGTTATCACGCTCTTCTCATCAGGAAAAAGATAAGCAAAACTGAGGTCTTCAAGCATATTTTTAAGAAATGAGATACCCAATCTGTGTGCGATCGGTGCATAGACGACTAAAGTCTCTTCAGATATCCTATGCTGTTTCGGAGCGGAAAGGGCATCAAGTGTCATCATGTTGTGCAGACGATCACAAAGTTTCACTACCAGGACACGGACATCTTCGATGGAGGCAAGCAGCATCTTACGAAATGTCAGGGCAGAGACCACTAGTTTCTCATCTGAATGCGAGGGGATAAGCTCAGCGTCACGGATCTTGTCTATCTTGGTCAGACCATCTACGAGATGTGCCACATCCTCCCCAAACATGTTCCTGACCTCCAATAACTCGACCGTGGTATCTTCGACGACATCGTGTAAGAGTGCCGCTATGACCATGGAAGTGTCTTCCGTTATCGAAGCGACTACGGATGCTACAAGTATGGGATGGATTATATAGGGTTCACCACTTTTTCTAAACTGGTGTTTGTGTGAGACCATAGAGAAGTCAAGAGCTTGCTGTAAGGTCTCTGTGTGGGATATGCGGTCAAATAGATAGGCTATCGCATCATCGACAGTATGAATATGCTTGATCTTCTCTATGTCTACTTGATTCATGGCCTATGCTTTGATGTGATACCAATCCCCGTTAAGGAGTACTACTTAAATAAGAGTTGGTATAAGTCCCATATCTGTCAAAGATAAGGGCCGGACAGGATAGGAGTGACTATCCTGTTGTAGAGGTGTACTACTCTTTGTCTACAAAGCCTTTGACGATGACAAGACCTTCAGCGATCTCCATCAATGCCAGGTCGGCTGACTTGATCGTCTTAGGATCGATGTTTAGTTTACTTGGTGCTCCATCATGCAGTTCATCTGAACGCTTAGCTACTGCCAAAGCAAGCTGATAACGGTCTATTCCTGCTGTATCTAACGCTTTCGCTGTCAATTCTTCTAATCTCATTCGTTCTCCTGAATTCTTTGTCTTTATCTTACTATAGAGCAGTTATCTGTATTACCATTGACGATATCTAGCAGATTGCCCTTTTTGAACATATCACAGACGATGATAGGCAGACTATTGTCCTTTGCCAACGCGATAGAAGTATCATCCATCACTTTGATCTCATCTTTAAGTGCCTGATCATACGTCAGTGTCGGAAGCTTCTGTGCATCATCGAACTTCTTCGGATCTTTGTCGTAGACACCATCGACCTTAGTCGCTTTGATGATCATCGACGCACCGATCTCTACAGCCCGCAGTGTCGCTGCTGTATCTGTGGTAAAGAATGGGTTACCCGTACCTGCTGAAAAGACGACGACACGTCCCTTCTCCAGATGACGTACCGCGCGACGGACGATGAACGCCTCAGCGATCTGCTCCATCTTGATAGCCGTCTGCATACGGACCTGAAGACCAGCATGCTCACACGCTTCTTGCATCGCCACACCGTTGATGACAGTAGCGAGCATGCCCATGTAATCACCTGAGGTACGCTTGATGATACCGTCTTGCGCCGCTGTCACACCACGGATGATGTTTCCGCCGCCAATGACCAGACCGACTTCGATACCTGCATCGATAAGCGTCTTGATCTCCTGAGCGATATATTTCAATATCTGTGTATCGATACCATGACCGTTCTCACCAGCCAACGCTTCACCCGAAAACTTTACCAAAACGCGTTTCTTATCCATGCAGAGCCTTTGTGGAAAATCGGGGAATTATACTAAACAACTGCTTTGATACCGCTTTTAATAATGACTTGTCACGAAGAGTGAACGTGCCAGCTACATACGAACCCATCATTGAGCTCTAGATCACAACCTTCTAGTAGTCCATAGAGTTCAAGTTCCCTTCCAGAGACGTGACTAAGCGTCTCACCATGCTCTCCCAAAAAGACAAAAGTCTCCGCATGGCGGTCCTTTTTTCGCATAAACCGGGAGAAGACGACATATTTGCAATCTTCAAGTTCAGGTATCTCTGAAGAGGTCAGCTGAAACTTCTCACATGATCTGTCGACTTGTCTTATCTCAAGGAACTCTGTCTGAATAGAGTCGAGAAGCGGTTTGGAAAGTTCAGGAAGGCGCTCTTGTATATCTTTATATTTTAGGTCTTTCATCATGCACCTTTCTACTAAGACATTAATATCACAATTATTTCACTTTAAACCTTAGGATATCTTAATAATAAATATTAATACGATAATATCTGCTTTACCTGTTCCCATAAAGTGCTAAAAAGTCTAATAAAGTGAGATAAGGTCCTGCAGTTCCGTAAATACCTCGGCCCGTTCGTGCTCTTTGTGATGGACCATCTTGTAGACTGCTTCAGCCAGATTCTTATCAATGCTCGGGTCGAGTCTAGTCAATGGTAGCACTTCCTCTTTAAGTAGTGGGATAAAACGTTTTACAGACTTATAAGGCATCTGTCCGGTGAGTTGGTAATAGAGATGTGTTCCCATCTCAAAGAGTTCGAACTCCTCGTTCTTCTCTGCCTTGGTATTAGCATCAAGACCAAAGGCAATATCAATTCTTTTATGGCGAAGATACGCCTGCATCCGCATGACAAAACCGATCCCTGCGCGTGAGTATTTCGTCAAGATGCGATCATGAAAGAGTGCAAAACTCTCACCCGGACGCTTAAGACGGCGATACTCACGTACCAGCGACTCCACATAGAAGTGTGCGTACCTAAGCGGTATGGAGTTCATCACGGTATAACCTTCATCACCCTCTCCGGTGAGTTTTCCACCGGTAAGGATATGAACACCATACTCGTTCACACCATCGACCTTCGCTTTACACCCCTCGAAACCGATATCACCGATACCATGGAGACCACAGCCTTTGACACAGGCAGACCAGTACATCCGTATGTGCCCTTCATCAAGGGGCACGTTCTCTGTAAGGTACTGCGACATGTTTATAGCATCAGGCTTATTGGGGATGACACCGAAGGGGCAGTGCTCAGTGCCCGCACAGGCGATCATATGGTTGAAATAGGGAGAGTCAACACTCTTATAGTGTGTGAAAAAGCTATGTGAGAGTAGTTCACTCATCACTTCCTCTTTGACCCCGATAAGATAGAGACTCTGCTCTACATCCAGACGTATCTCACCATTACCAAAACGCTTTGACGCATCTGCTGCTTCAAGTAGGTGTGTCCCACTAAAGATACCCGAGGGGATGACGGCATGTACAGCAAAAGAGCCATCACGAAGCTGCACCCTACCTTGATCAGGATCGGTAAAATCCATCTGCGTCATCGTGGTCCCTGTAGTAGCAAAGTCTATACCTGCTTTCTCTCTGATAGTAGCCGACATGGTCTCCATGCCAACAGACTCTATCAAAAAGTACAGACGGTTCTTATTGCGGTTATCACGAAACCCAAAATCACGAAATAGCTCTATCAGTGCCTGATAACCAGCTTCGACCTCTGCCTCATCCTTGAAGAAGATATCGGCGTTCTTTGCGATCTGACCCACTTTCCCGCCAAGATAGAGGTTATAGCCATAGACACCATCTTTTTGTGCAAGGACAAGTGAACAGTCATGGCCAAAAGCGTTCGAACGATTTGCCATAGAACCGGTGATAGAGGTATTGAACTTACGTGGCATCGCATTCATCCACTCCCAGTTATGTAAGAACTTTGCCTGTAAAGACTCCAAAAGAGCTTGCGAAGGGAGGATGTTGTCCTGTCCCAGACCATCTATGGGGTCATTGACAATATTTCTAAAGTTATCGACACCCGTCTGATAGATGGAGATACCCACAGCTTCAAGTCTCTGCATGATAGTCGGGATATCCTCGATATTGAGATATCTGAGTTCCACCTGCATACGTGTCGTGATATCAATATAGTCCTGACCAAACTCAGAAGCAAGCTCACCGATGACTACTGCTTGTTCATTATTGAGCTGACCACCGGGAATACGGATACGGATCATAAACTGTTTAGGTGTCGCAGGACGGTCATAGATACCAAAGCACTTTAGGAAATAACTCTTATCCTCTTGGGCGATGGAATCATAACCCTGCTGTGCATAACTACTCAGCAGTGAAAAAGCCTCTTGCGGAGTCTTAAGAGCCTTTATCTTCTCTATTTTGTTTATCTTCTTCGATCGAGCAGTATAAGCTTGTTGTAACTCTACCATCATCATAAACTCCAATTATCAAACTTTATCGTTGGGTAAATAATAACACCGTTTAGAGAAATTATAATCGATTAATTGGTTAAATAATAGACAGTTTAGGGGAGGTCTTCTATAAGCGTTAAGAGGAGTTCAATATCATTGACTTAAGCTCATACCTATAAGCATAAGATATTTGAATTGAGCAACCTAGCTCTGATCATCTTAAACATTAGAGAAAAGCGTCAAAAGGGTACTTCTTCGTTTAGTGTCTTGAGTCAATGATGTTTGGTAGGGATATTAAAGTCGATAGACGTGCGATGCACGTCTATCAGAGAGGGTCACACTAGCAAGAGTAAGTAGATTTAAACTCGAATGCTGTTGGACGAGCTTCGTCTTCAAAGACTTGTGTCTCAAATTTATAGTTTTGATAATCATCGATGAAGAGATCGGTAAATACCGGCTTCAAGAAATCATTATCACGGATCAATGCCTCAAGCGCTCCACGTAGTGTGTGAGGCATCTGAGGGATGTTCTTCTCACGGATCTCGTTGAGTGAGAGCTCGAAAAGATCCTCATCCATCGGACCGACTGGCTCATATTTGTTCTTGATACCATCAAGTCCAGCCATCATCATCGCAGCGAATGCAAGGTAAGGACAGGCAGTAGAGTCAGGGAAACGCATCTCGATACGTGTCGCTTTCTCGCCCGCACCATAAGGGATACGGCAGGCTGCTGAACGGTTCTGGCTTGAATAAGTCAGGATGCTTGGTGCTTCAAAGCCTGGGATCAAACGCTTGAACGAGTTAGTCGATGGGTTTGTGAACGATGCGACGGCACGAGCGTGCTTGAAGATCCCGCCTGCGTAATGACGAGCCATCTCAGATAGGTTGCCGTACTCTCCTTCACTATAGAAAAGGTTCTTGCCATCTTTCCAGAGAGACTGGTGTACGTGCATACCATTTCCATTATCTCCATAAAGAGGTTTTGGCATAAACGTAGCTGTCTTACCATTGAGGTGAGCTACCATCTTGACGACATACTTATATTTTTGTACATTATCAGCTGCAGTGATAAGGTCAGAGAAGACGATACCGATCTCACCCTGTGCCTGAGCGACTTCATGGTGACCAAGGATGACTTCCATACCGACCTGCTCAAGTACCAGCATCATCTCTGCACGAAGGTCTACCATAGAGTCAGTTGGCTGGACCGGGAAGTAACCACCTTTAGTACGTGGACGGTGACCTGTGTTGTACATGTCGTTGTATGTAGTACTATCATTCCACTCACCCTCTTCAGAGTCTACTTTGAAGCCAGCTTCATGGACACCGTCGATGATCTGGACATCATCAAAGATGAAGAACTCGTTCTCAGGTCCAAAATATGCCGCATCAGCAATACCAATATCTTCAGCATGCTTAAGCGCTTTCTTACCGACAGAACGTGGACACTTCTCATAAAGCTCGTTCTTGTAGATATCATAGACATCACAGATGACGATGATGGTCGGATCAGCGGTAAAAGGGTCAAGGAAAGCTGTCGGGACATCAGCTTTCAAGATCATGTCTGATTTATTGATCGGCTGCCATGCATCGATAGATGAACCGTCAAACGGGAAACCATTTTCCAGGATCGTGCTGTTTACCGCGCTCATACGGTAAGTCAGGTGATGCCATGCACCTTTCATATCTGTAAAACGAAGGTCTACAAACTGAACATCGTTCTCTTCACAATACGTGAAAAACTCATCAATGCTATTTACAAATTTACCCATATATTCTCTCCTGGTGAATTAAAGTTGCGAAAGTATAACGAAACCTCACCTAAGCAAAGATAGAAGCAGTGATTAAAAAAGAGGCAATTTCATTTTTGTTTCAAAATGTACCGCTATTGCACACTTGATCAGCTGAGCCTTTGCTTCTCTCTCACTTTCAGGCCATGAAGCTCATCTTTGACCTTTGCATGGCCTATCTCACCTGCCATCACATGCTCTTGGATGGTGATACCTTCCGGTACCTTTTCCGAATGCAGTTGAATGGCGGTCTGTTTGTAGTTCGGTTCTCCCGACTTTGGGCAGAACTCCGACTGGGTCAAGGTGTTTATCAGCTGCGTATTAAAGTGAAAAGGGACAAAGACACTGCCCGGAGCCACAGTCTGGGTAACACGGACTACGACATCTTCCACTCGACCTCTTTTGGAAGAGAGAGACATACGGTCACCACTTTTTACTTGCAACTGCGCTGCATCCTCAGGATTGATGTCTACCCAGGCTTCTGGAGCGAGGTCGTTTAAGATATCGATATTTCGTGTCTTGGTACGGGTGTGCCACTGTTCCACTGTTCGTCCGGTATTCAGGATGACCGGGAAATCCGCATCGATATCCTCTGCCATCGGTACCCACTCCAGAGCAAGCAGCTTGGCTTTGGCATCTTTTGTCCTGAACGGGATCTCTTCGGTATAGAGCCGTTTCTGTCCTTTGGGAAACTGTTCATTACACGGCCACTGTATGCCGCCCTCTTGTTCAAGCAGTTCATAGGTGATGCCTGAGTAATCACACAAT
>JADGEC010000204.1 GCA_016744575.1 Sulfurimonadaceae bacterium
GCTTTCTCTGCACGCACCAAACGCATCACTTGCTGCTCCGACTCCTCACTAGGGTAATCGATGTAGACATGCATCAAGAAACGGTCCATCTGCGCTTCAGGAAGCGGATAAGTCCCCTCTTGTTCGACTGGGTTCTGCGTTGCCATGACCATAAAAAGCTCTGGCAGCTTATGGGTCTTTCCTGCCACAGTTATCTGTCGCTCTTCCATCGCTTCAAGCATGGCAGACTGTACTTTGGCAGGTGCACGGTTGATCTCATCGGCGAGGATGATGTTGCCAAAGATCGGTCCTGGCTCAAATCGAAAGACATAACTGCCGTTCTCATCATACATGTTCTCGCTTCCCGTGACATCAGAAGGCAGCAGGTCCGGCGTAAACTGGATCCGCGAGAAATCCGACTCGATCGCCTCGGCCATACTTTTGACCGCGCGTGTCTTAGCCAGACCGGGCAGTCCTTCGACCAAAAGGTTACCATTAGAAAGTAGTCCGATGACAAGACGTTCGACTATATGTGCTTGTCCGATGATAGAGCGGTTCATCTGCTTTTTCAGCTCATCTATCTGTTCTAGTATCGTCATGGTATTACTTAGACTCTTCTTTACAGTTCGTACCTTCATCATCAAGATGACTACAGATATAACGCTGACCCTTGCACGTCGCGACCCAGGTGGTATAACCCAGCATATCCAGCTTTTCATCTTCTATCATGATCTCATCTGACACGCAGCCAATGGCACCGGTAGAGTACTTCTTTGCCATATATTTACTTGCACATCCGCTCATAGCCAGCCCTATAGCAAGTATGCTCGATACTACTATCATCTTTTTCATCACATCTCCTTTTTTATAAATCAATTTACGCATCTGAGACCTTTGGTATTTAATACTAATGGCCTTCAGTCAGTTCCTCATCTACATCAGCATGGACGACCCTTGCCGTCACCGTCGCTGAAGCACCACCCTCAGCTAGTAAATGGGTGATGACATCCTTATTTATGACACCAGAGCCACCCTCGACTGCAGCTGTTCCTGCAGAGACTTCTGCCCCTGCTTCAAACTTCCACTGCCCACTCTTTACCTTTTCCAAGATCTCCTCGGAGTTTATGATGAACAGTGCTTTATAAGCGCGAACGCCCCAACCACCACCGATATCAAAACGACTGATCGTATAGTAGGTGTGTTCATCAATAGTACGGTCTACAAGCACACCATTTCCTCCGCCTACACCGACGATAGGGACTTTAGTGGGCTTCATATCTGCGACGACATAGCCTACACTCCTGTCCAATTCATCTTGGATAGATGGGTCTGACTTAACCAATTCTGCGATAGCTTTGTCTGCCATCGCGTTCAAGTCACCTCTTTTCGTCTCGATCTCACTTTGAGTCAGAGCAGAACAAGCGCTCAGAAGGAGCAGTAGAGCCAAAGTACTCAATAGTCTCTTTATCATCGTTTATCTCTCTTGTTATAGTTCGAATGGATAGACGATCTTCCACTCTTCTTTCATATCTACGATCGTCCAGCCGCTGACCTTGGCATGATCTAGTCCTTTATCAAGTCTGCCCACATGTGACTCTCTATCATAGGCATACTCTCTTTCTCCATCCGTGTGGTGTACATAGAGTTGGAAGGTCTTATGTTCTGTGTTCGCATCGGTATACTGCATCATCGCAAGGTCACCATCAGAGTTCCCAAACGCTGCGACAGGTCTTTTACCTATGACGTAGTTGATGGCAACTGGTTTGGTCTCTTTATCATCGATGAAATGGATCTCAGGGTCTTTGATGATCTTTCCATCTTCGTAATGGACTCTTCCGTTTGAGCCGATGATATGCTCCTCAGGGATGCCATAGAGTTCAGGGATAAAGCTACGCATAAAGTCTATGCCTCCACCTGAGACGATGTATACCTTAAAATCGTTAGCTTTCAGATAGTTTATCAGCTCCATCATCGGCTGATAGATCAAATCTGTATAAGGGCGCTTAGATATGGGGTGTCTAGCCGTTTTTAACCAGGCTTTCACTTCGCTCTTAAACGTCTCCACATCCATCCCTGAATGGGTAGCATTGACTATCTCTAAGAGAGCAGGTACCCCTCTTTTCATCACCCCATCCATATCATCCGCAAGTACAGACTTAAAGGGTTCAGTTGTTTTCCACTCCGGATGCTCAGAAGCTAAAGCTTTGACACGATCCATCGCAAAAAAGAACTGAAAATAGATCGGTTGCTCCGCCCAGAGTGTCCCGTCATTGTCAAAGACAGCGATACGGTCTTTGATGGGGATAAAGTCTGGTGACTCTTTGTTGGTCACTGCGTCCACATAAGCAGTTATCGCCTGTTTTGAAGTCCCTTGCTCCCAAGAGTTCAGTGAACTTGCAGCTTGTAGTGAAACGACGATCGCCAAAGCGACTATCAATAGTACTTTTCTCATGGTCTTCCTTCTATCTCAAAGATATCGACCGACTACACTGAGAGACAGTGGGTCGGTTCGGATCTGCTATAACAAGGTATCAGATACCTGCATAGCTCTTAATTGTTTGTAGGTGCCGACATCTTTTCCATAACTTGGTCAAGATCAAGACTTGCTGCCTTTTATCGCGGTTGAAATTATGTTAAGACCACCAATATGGGCTTAACATAATCCTCTAAAGGTCAAAAGACCCTTAGAAAACAGTAAAGACTTAGTTAGCGATCGTCGCGTTCATAAGTTTATTCAAATTACCCAAAGATTTTTGTTGTTCAATAGTGTGATAACCAATATTACCAGCACTTAAAGAACTTCCTGTTTGGAAAGGATAACCTTCAATTGTTTTGAAGAAATCTTGTACAAAGCCTTGAGCTGGAACCATCAACCACATGTTATCTGCATACCATTTTAAATACATCGCAGAATCATGTTGTGCACTTTCAAAAGGGTCAGCTCTTAAGTTAGTGATAACAGGCCATGAGGGGACTTTACGATAAGCTTCATTGATCGGGCCATCTTCGATCGCAAATGCGATCTTCCAATTATCAACACGTATTG
>JADGEC010000096.1 GCA_016744575.1 Sulfurimonadaceae bacterium
CTTTTTGGATACAATTCTAAAAAAATCGTAGAGAGACCCATGAAACAGATACTGATCACCAATGATGATGGCTATGAAGCAGAGGGACTGTTAAGTCTAATAGAGGCTTTGAAAGGTCTGGCACAGTTGACAGTAGTCGCTCCGGCAACGGAGAAGTCCGCCTGTGGACACTCGCTGACATTGACGAGACCGTTGCGATTTGTCAGTGTAGATGATGATTTCTACAAACTCGATGATGGCACGCCGAGTGATTGTATCTATCTGGCACTACACTCCATGTTTGATAAAGTCAAACCAGATCTTGTCATCAGTGGGATCAACCGTGGTTCGAACATGGGTGAGGATATCACCTACTCAGGGACGGCTGCAGGGGCGATGGAAGCCGTATTGCAAGGCGTGCCCGCGATCGCGATCTCACAGGTAGTGGATTTTACGAAGTCAGATCATGACTATTCGCTGGCAAAAAAGAGTATCCGTACCTTGGTGGAGAAGATCCTTGATGGTGAGTTTCCGCTACCAGAACGGGAGTTTCTAAACGTCAACATCCCGTCCGATACCGGGGAAGCTGAGATGCATGTGACCTACGCTGGATACCGTTTTTATGGTAATGACGCGCATCTGCACCGTAATCCCAGAGCAGAAGAGTATTACTGGTTGGGACTTCATCCACTGGAGTTCAAGCCAAGAGAGACTAAAACACATCTCTTGTCTGATTTTGAAGCGATCGAGAAGGGTCACATCTCACTCACACCCGTACATCTAGACCTTAGTGCCTACCAGACGATGGATAGATTAGAGAAGTGGCTGTGAGGCATGAGCGTACGCGCTTGCTTTTTGGAGAGGACTTTGAGAAGCTTCAGTCCGCGAAGGTCTTACTCTTGGGCGTTGGCGGGGTAGGAAGTTATTGTCTTGACTGTCTTATACGTTCTGGTGTAGAAGAGATCACTATCGTTGATTTTGATACCTTTGATGAGAGTAATCAAAACCGACAGATGTGGTCGGAACTGCATCAGGGAGAGTCAAAAGTCCTCTCACTGAAAGAGCACTATCCGAGTATCACGGTGATAGAGAAAAATATTGATAAGGAGTGGGTCGAGAGCTTTGATTTTGAACCTTATGACCTTATTCTTGATGCCATCGATGATATCCATGCGAAACTGGCACTGGCGCAAAGATGTTATAAGAAGCTTATCTCTGCGGTGGGTTCAGCCAAACGACTCGACCCGACAAAGATCGAAGTCTCTACAATCTGGAAGACTCATGGCGACCGTTTTGGTGCAAAGATCCGTTATGAGTTGAAAAAGCGCCGTTTTAATAAAAAATATACGGTAGTCTTTAGTTCAGAGCCCGCTAGGATCAAAGAGAAAGGCAGTTTTGTGGGTGTCACAGCCGCTTTTGGTCTGACGATGTGCTCGCAGGCTGTGATGCGACTGAGCGAGAAGTAGTGGCAGTCCGAGCGCCCCGTCTGGAGTCTGGTCTGTGGTTCAACGCACAAGAGAGACCTCTTTCAGAACTCCGTGGAAAAGTCGTACTATTGGATTTTTTTACCTATGGCTGTGTGAACTGTCTTAATAATCTCTACACCATCAAAAAACTCCGTAAACGTTATGGCCCAGAGCTGGTGATCATTGGTATCCATAGTGCCAAGTTTGAGCGTGAAGGTGATACTGCACATCTGAAAAATGCTATCGACCGGCTCGGTATTGACTATCCCGTTATTGATGATAGCTCTCTGTCGCTGTTTGACAACTATGCCATCAAAGCCTGGCCGACTGTGGTGTTGATCGACCGTGATGGTTATTTGGTGGAGACCTTTTCAGGTGAGCAGAGAGTCGAGACTTTAGAAAAGAGCTTAGCTGCTTTAGATATATTCCCTTTAGATGAACATATCAGTGAGATAAAGAGAGATGATGAGCGGCTCCACTTTCCGCAGAAGGTCCAGTGTGAGGACTCTTTTCTCCTTATCGCCAACACGGGAGCTGATGCAGTATGGCTTTGTGACTATGAGGGGAAGATACTCAAAAAATTTGAAGGACTGTCCGAACCAATGGGCATGGCTGTACTTGGGGACCTACTCTATATTGCCAATAGGGGTAGGGATGAGATAGTAGCTATCGATCTCAAGACCTATGAGCGTAACGTCATTCTTGATGGACTGCGTGCTCCTTATGATCTTGAACTCTCTGATGAGACACTGTTTGTCGCGATGGCGGCTTCGCATCAGATCGTAGCGTATTCACTTAATGATCTCAGTGAGACTGCCCGTTATGGAAACGGTTTTGAAGCACTTCGCGATGGTGATGCTTTGAGTTCGCAACTGGCACAGCCATCAGGAGTGACACTGCTTTATGATCAGCTCTGGTTCGTCGATGCAGAGAGTTCCTCTTTACGCCTCATAGTAGAAGAGCACGTCCATACTGCTATTGGTGAAGGGCTTTTTAGCTTTGGTGATGTGGATGAGGGGGCTATCTTGCTTCAACATCCTCAAGGTGTTGTCGCAGGGCAGTATGGAGATGGCTGTGGAGGAGGGCGGATATTTGTCGCAGATACTTTTAACGACAAGGTAAAAGCTTATAATCCTGAAGATGGCAGCATCATAACGCTATTCTCAGGTCTTCATGCGCCTGCTGGAATCGCCAAGAAGGGCTGTAGACTCTACATCGCAGATACGGATGCACATCGTATCATCATGTTCGATCTCTCCAAGATGTCAACAGAAGTGATGCGATTTTCGCTATAATCGAGATCATAAAACAAGGACCGACGAAGAGTCGTCTGTCCAAACGTGGAGAGATCTTTGCAACAGAAAGAACCGATGACAGAGTATGGCTATAAAAGGCTATCGAGTGAACTTAATAACCTCAAGACCGTTGAACGTCCTGCAGTAGTCGTGGCGATAGAAGAGGCCCTTGAACATGGTGACCTCAAAGAGAACGCTGAGTATCATGCGGCAAAAGAGAAACAGCGTATGATAGATTCCCGACTGCATGAGCTGACAGATATCATCAGCATCGCACAGATAGTGGACCCTTCCCAGCTTCAGCACAGCCGTATCAGCTTTGGTTCGACTGTTGTGCTTTTAGATGTCGATAGTGATATAGAGGTCACTTACACGATAGTAGGAGGGATAGAGAGTAACCCCGATCAGGGACTGATCTCTTTTAATTCGCCACTCTCCAAGCAGCTACTGGGTAAAGAGGAGGGCGATGAGCTCAAAGCACGCCTTCCAGGTGGAGTAAAAGAGTTTGAAGTACTTGAGGTGAAGTATATGGAGATCATCTTTGAGACCCACTAAGATATCAGTCGCCGTTATCGGTGCGAGCGGTTATACCGGACTTGAACTGATCAAGATGTTGGTCGGGCACCCAAACTTTGAACTAAGCTATGTAGCGACAAGTGAAGGGGGTGTCTCACTAAGTGAGTTACATCCTTCACTTAGTAGTGTCAGTGAGTGCAGCATCGAAAAAGCTGATGTCGAAGAGGTGGCTAAGACATGTGAACTGGCCTTTCTGGCACTACCGCACAAGACAGCTATGGAGTTCGTTCAGGGTCTGATCGCCGCAGATGTGAAAGTCGTAGACCTCTCGGCAGATTATCGACTAAAGAGAGAGACTTATGAGGCGCATTATGTGCCGCATATCGATCCGGGCAACCTTGAGCACGCGGTGTATGGCCTTCCAGAGCTTAACCGTGAGAAGATAAAAGAGGCTACTTTGGTCGCAAACCCGGGATGTTATCCGACTGCTTCCATCTTGGCTGCACTCCCATTTATGCCTTATCGCAAACCTGGTAGTCCGATTATGATCGATGCTAAAAGTGGTGTTAGCGGTGCGGGTAAGAAGTGTTCGCATAATACTCACTATGTGACCATCAATGAGAACGCTTTTGCATACGCTCCTTTGAGTCATCGACATGGTCCAGAGATCGCGGAGAAACTGGAGCTTGACGAAGTTGAGGTCCATTTCGTCCCACACTTGCTTCCTATTACCCGAGGTATGCTCTCCTCTGTCTATATGCAGGTCGAGGGTGACTTCGATCCGTTGGAACTACTTGAAGAGACATATAAAGATGAACCTTTTGTTCGGATACGCCAGACCCCTGTAGATATGAAAAGTGTAGCGGGGACAAACTTTTGTGATGTCTATGCAAAACGAAGTGGCAATGTCCTCTTTATCACGTCGGCTATCGACAACCTGCTGCGCGGGGCCAGTTCACAGGCGGTGGCCAATGCCAACTTGATGAGTGGTCTGGAAGAGTCGACCGGGCTGCCTATCATCGCGTATGTCCCCTGATCTTTTACAGCTGCACGAAGGTGCGCTCTTTATCGGAGATGCACACTACTCTGCGAAAAATCCTCAATTACTTCCCTTTTTAAAAGCCATCGTATCTGGAGAGATAGAGACTCCTCAACTAATCTTGATGGGAGATATCTTTGATCAGCTCTTTGGGGGTATTGTCTATACCCTTGAACGTAATGCTGAAGCGGTAGCTCTGATCGATGAGATCTCCTTAAAGATAGAAGTCATCTACCTGGAAGGAAATCATGATTTTCAGCTTACCTCCGTCTTAAAGAACACACATGTCTTTGCGATCGAAGAGCAACCTGTAAGGTGTCAATATGCCGAGCAAGAGATCTTACTGGCACATGGGGACCTTGGTCTGGGATGGGGTTATGGGCTCTATACCTACTTGATACGAAAACGTCCCATCCTAAGACTGCTTCGCATGATAGACTCTCTTACCGACCATAGTATTGTTCACAAGATCGATCGACATAATGGCAAAAAAGAGGACTGCAATCGATTTGATGGTTTTGAGTCCTATACTAAGCGACGTTTAGCGTCATCTGATCTCTCCTGCTCTGCCTATTACATAGATGGGCATTATCATCAAAACAGAAGTTTTGATATAGCAGGATGTACCTATATCAATCTAGCTGCTTTTTCCTGCAATCAAAGATATTTTCAGTTACAATTATCAAATAGTCAAAAATTGTTAAAAGAGGTTACTTTTAGTAAGGAGTCTTGATGAATGATGAGAATGTGCTGAAAGTTGGCACAAATGAGATGGAACTGGTAGATTTTCGCATCTTCAAATATGAGGGAGATGAAGTCTATGAAGGCATCTATGGTGTCAACGTAGCAAAAGTGCGTGAGATCATTCGCGTACCAAAATTGACAGAGTTGCCGGGCACACCCGAATTCATCGAAGGGATCTTCGATCTTCGTGGTGTGGTCATCCCGGTTGTGAACCTTGCCAAATGGATGGGAGTGAACCCACCTGAAGAGGCAGATAAGAATGCCAGGATCATCATCACCGAGTTCAATAATATCCTGATCGGTTTTATCGTCCATGAGGCGAAACGTATTCGACGGATCAACTGGAAGGATATCGAACCGGCTTCTTTCACAGGGGGAAGTGGTGCTCTGGATAAGAGTAAGATCACGGGTGTGACACGGATCGAGGATGAGGCGGTACTGTTGATCTTAGATCTGGAGACCGTAGTCCAGGATCTTGGTCTTTATTCACCAAGTGATGGAAAGATATCTAAAGAGAACGAAGGCTTTAGTGGGAACGTGCTCTTATTAGATGATAGTCACACTGCAAGAAAGATCATCAAGGATGCTCTGGTGAAGATGGGCTTTGATGTGATAGAAGCCAATGATGGTAAAGAGGGTCTGGAACGTCTCGAAGATCTCGCAGACATGTATGGCGAGGATATTGAAAAACATGTCAAACTGATCGTCTCGGATGTCGAGATGCCTCTCATGGATGGTTTCCATTTTGCATCGCATGTCAAAAATGATACACGTTTCAAGGGCATCCCGATCGTATTCAACTCCTCTATCAGTGATCATTTTAGTGAAGATAGAGGAATAAAAGCTGGCGGAGAAGCCTACCTGGTGAAGTTTGATGCCAATACATTTTATGATGAAGTTGCCCGTGTCGTACGTGCACATATCCAATAGAGGTTAAAAGTATGGATGAATTTGAAGAGATATTACAGGATTTTTTAGTTGAATCATTTGAGTTGATCGAACAGCTTGATCAAGATCTTGTGGAGTTGGAGACAACACCAGAAGATCTTGAGCTTCTTAACAGGATATTTCGGGTCGCTCATACGGTAAAAGGTGCCAGTTCATTTTTGAACTTTGATGTATTGACACACCTTACGCATCATATGGAAAATATCCTGAACATGGCACGACATGGTGATCTGAAGATCAATGCAGGGATCATGGATGTCGTACTCGAGTCGATCGATCTGATGAAGTCACTTCTGGTCACTATCCGCGATACTGGTGCTGATCAGGGTATTGAGGTCGCTGAGTGTGTGAACCGTCTTGATATCGCTGCCGGTGGCAGCGGGGTGGAGGCACCTGCGGCAGAGACGGCAGAAGTAGCGGTTATCGAAGAAGCAGAGAGTTCAGATGAGGAAGAGCCTGATTATGACTCGATGAGTGATAAAGAGGTAGAAGATGAGATCGAACGTCTTTTGATGGAGCGTCAGCAGTCTGATAAGGCGAAGCGTGATGCGAAGAAAAAAGCTGAAGCGGAAGTCGAGAGTGCTGTTGGTGCATCTGCAGAAGAGGCTATAGTGGCCGTCAAGTCTAAGGTCGAACCGGCATCCCGACCGCAGAAGAGGCCGGCAGCTAAAAAAGAGGATACTGCAGCGGTACCTACTGAGACAAAACGTGCCGCTACAACGGTCGAACAGACGATCCGAGTGGATGTCAAGCGTCTTGATCACCTGATGAACCTCATCGGTGAACTGGTACTGGGTAAAAATCGTCTGATCAAGATCAATGATGATGTAGAGGAACGTTATGAAGGTGAGGAGTTCCTTGAAGAGCTCAATCAGGTCGTCTCTATTGTCTCGCTGGTCACGACTGATCTGCAGATAGCGGTCATGAAGACCCGGATGTTGCCGATCGGTAAAGTCTTTAACAAGTTCCCTCGTATGATTCGTGATCTCTCACGAGAACTTGATAAGAAGATCGAATTGGAGATCAGTGGTGAGGATACAGAGCTTGACAAGTCCATTGTCGAAGAGATTGGCGACCCACTGGTACATATCATCCGGAACTCCTGTGACCATGGTGTAGAGTCTGCTGAAGATAGGGCTACGTTTGGGAAACCGGAAATGGGGATCATCGGTCTCAAAGCGTATCATGAGGGTAACCATATCGTCGTTCAGATCACGGATGATGGTAAAGGACTCGATACGGATGTCTTAAAGAACATCGCTCTGGACAAAGGTATCATCAGTGAGAAAGATGCAGATACGATGAGTGAGAAAGAGGCTTTTGCTCTGATCTTCAAACCAGGCTTCTCAACAGCTGCAGAAGTGACCAGTGTCTCAGGACGCGGTGTCGGTATGGATGTCGTCAAGACAAACATCGAAAAGCTAAACGGTCTTATTGACATAGACTCCGAGATCGGGAAAGGTACGTCGATAAAACTAAAGATCCCACTCACTCTAGCGATCATACAGGCACTGCTTGTCGGTGTGCAGGAGGAGTACTACGCTATCCCACTGGCTTCCGTCTTGGAGACGGTACGTATCAGTACCGAGGAGATCTATACGGTGGAGAACCGTTCTGTGATGCGTCTGCGTGAGGAGGTCCTCTCTCTGGTACATATCGGGGATATCTTTGACGTGGAGCGTGTCTTTGATGCAAGTGAATATGCTTATGTTGTCGTACTTGGGCTTGCGGAGAGCAAGATCGGTCTGATCGTTGACTCCCTGGTCGGACAAGAAGAGATCGTCATCAAGTCTATGGGAGAATACCTTAAAGGGATCGAAGGGATCGCCGGTGCGACTATTCGTGGAGATGGTGGTGTCACATTGATCGTCGATGTCGCGGCACTGATGCATATGGCTAAATCTGTCAAATCTACGATCAGTACTCAGACTGATGTTAAGAGCAGTATGCAGGAGAAGACAAAAGCAAGCGACTATAAGGTCATGATCGTCGATGATTCCAGGACTGATCGTTTGATCATGCAAAAATCGCTTGAGTCGATGGGAATCACCCTGATAGAGGCCAGTGACGGGCAGGAAGCACTTGGCATCCTGAAACAGGGTGAACATGACTTTGATGCGATGTTGATCGATATCGAGATGCCGCGTATGGACGGGTACTCTCTGGCAGGCGAGATCAAAAAGTACAATAAATACAAAAACCTGCCGCTGATCGCCGTGACATCGCGCACCGGTAAATCAGACCGTATGCGTGGTGTCGAGTCCGGTATGGTCGAGTATATCACCAAACCATACTCACCTGATTACCTGATGAGTGTAGTCAAGCGAAATATTAAGTTTAACTTGGAGATGTAGGCATGAGTGAAAAATTACAAAACATCATAAACAAACAAAATCAGCAGCAAACTGCACCTGATGCTTCGCAGCTTGAAGATGTCGTTCAGCTCGTAGGTTTTGTTGTCGGCGTCGAAGAGTACAGTGTCCCGATCTTGAGTATTCAGGAAATCATCAAACCGATCGACTGGACACGGGTACCGCAGACTCCAGGATATGTATTAGGCGTATTTAACCTTCGAGGCTCGGTCATCCCTCTGATAGACCTGCGTCAGAAGTTTGGTCTGCCGGAACTAAAACACAGTGATGATACTCGTTTTATAGTGATCCGTAATGAGGATGAGGTCGCTGGTTTTGTGATCGACCGTCTTACTGAGGCGATCCGTCTAAAAAAATCATCGATCGGACCGGCACCGGAGTCTATTCATGCAGAGGAGAGTATGATAGAGGGTGTAGGGAAACAAGATGACAGGATCTTGACGATCTTAAAGGTCGATAAACTACTCAAACGTGATTTCTAATAAGTAATAACGCCATATTTGGACACCCTCACGGTGTCCTTACTTTCTCTGATCTCCCTTTATTACCAAATCGATTTGATATTGCCTACATGGATCTTCTCAGCAGTATTCACTGATCTATACATCTCTATTTAGCGTCATATGTAAGGCTTAAGAGTAGTATCCCTTAACGGGGATCAGTATAAGTAGTGGAGGAAGGTTGGAATGTCTTTTGGTTCGAAGAGGCTATTTATTAAGCCGACTTTTTATCTGTATCTTGTCGTTATACATCTCTTCATCGGCACTATGTACGACTGATTCGACAGTGTCACCGCTGGAAAACTCGACAAGTCCGTAGGAGAAACTGGTCTTAAAGGTCTTACCTTCTGATCTAAGCTGCTTCTTGATGACTAATTCACGAATATTATGGAGTTTGAGATTGGCCTTATCTTTTGTGATACCATCTTCAAATAGGACAAAGAACTCATCACCACCAAATCGGATGACATGACCACCGCTTCGACGCAATTGTGATGCGACATAGAAAAGGACTTTATCTCCGCTGATATGTCCAAAGGTGTCATTGATATGTTTGAAGTCGTTCATATCGATCATGGAAAGCATACCATTTACTACAAAGACTGTCTTATCACTGTTGAGATAGTGCTCTTCCATCCAGCGTCGGTTATATACTTTTGTAAGTGTGTCTTCGTAGACGGCACTTCTAAGCTGTTCGATCTCCTCTCTGAGAGCTTGAGTCTCTGTCAGTACCTCTTGTAGTTTTTCCGCATCATTCGTCTCGATAGCTGTGACAGCCTTTGTGGCACTGTCACTCAACTTCTCGACATGTTTTACGACTTTGTCATCAAGCAGTTCATTGTTGATGACCTCTTCACCACTGAGATCGATCTTATTCGCTTTTGCAAGGTCTGAGAACAGTATGGAATAGCGTCGTGGTAAGACAATGTCCAGACTCTCTATTTGGACCTTTATCAGATCAGTGAGTGTCTTGAAAGCAGTGTGCGTCTCTTTATCCAAGCTGGGACCTTTTAATTATATTTCTAAATCCTATCACATTGAAATATAAAATTTGTTTAAAAATGATCAATATAGGACAATGCTATAAAAAGCATGTGAATAGTATACTCGAGCATGCTTGATGTGTCATCAAGACGTTGCATGTGACATGCTACAATACTTACCATGAATGATATGATATATAAAAAAAGACGTGATCAGCTGTTGGAAATATTAGACGACGGTGTCGCTATTGTCATCTCTGCAGAGCAGACGATACGTTCAAATGATACGGAATACCCTTATCGACAGTCGAGTGATCTTTACTATTTGAGTGGCTTTGAAGAAGATAACGCTATCTTGCTTTTTTTAAAGAGTGCCAAAGTGAGTAAGACCCTTCTGTTTGTACAGCCAAAAGATGAAGCGATGGAGCTTTGGACAGGAAAACGACTCGGGATAGAT
Organism: Sulfurimonadaceae bacterium; assembly: GCA_016744575.1. Taxonomy (GTDB): domain Bacteria; phylum Campylobacterota; class Campylobacteria; order Campylobacterales; family Sulfurimonadaceae; genus BB26. The sequence goes on from JADGEC010000096.1 coordinate 10,300, forward strand.
GCAGCCGGAAAGCGTTTTGATGTGAATGAGGTACATGGCATCGAGAGTTATGCAGAGATCCTTAAAGAACTACTGAAGGAGAGAACGCATCTATATCTCGATCTCTTCAGTGGTGATCCACGATATGATGTAGCGAAAGGACACTGTAAGAGCTTGATCGATGACCGAAGCTGTAAGAAGTCACCCAGACACTATATAGATATCAGTGAGCAGATCCGGACCATGCGCCTTATCAAGGATGAACATGAGATCGCTTTGATAAGATCAGCGCTCGCGATAACAGAGATGGCGCATCATGATGCGATGAGACAGGTACGAGCAGGCATGAAAGAGTACAGTGTCCAGGCTGGTTTCGAGTACATATTTAAGCATAACGGTGCCTATAGTGATGCTTATACGACAATAGTCGCAGGGGGTAATAACGCCAATACTCTACACTATATCAGCAATCGTGATACTTTGGTTGAGGGTAGTCTGGTACTTATTGATGCGGGTTGTGAGTATGGGATGTATGCCAGTGATATCACCCGTACCTTTCCTGTAAGTGGCAACTTTAGCCAGTCACAACGGGAACTGTACGAGATGATCCTCGATGTCCAACTGCGTATCATCACTGAGATCAGACCTGGTATCGTCAAAAAGCATCTGCAAGAGTGTTCGGAACTATGGCTCTGTGAAGGGTTGGTCGAATTGGGGATCATGCGTGGGGAACCTAAAGCACTGATCGAAGCGAAAAGTCACAAGAAGTATTTCCCTCATGGCATAGGTCACTGGATGGGTATAGATGTACATGACCCCTCTCCTTATGTAGATGAAAAGGGTGATGAACTATTGTTTCAAGCAGGTATGGTGTTAACGATCGAACCGGGGATCTATATCCGTGAAGATGATGGTGAGGTCCCTGAACGTTATAGGGGGATAGGCATCCGGATCGAAGATGATATCCTCGTCACCGAGGCAGGGTGTGAGAACCTCTCTATCGGTATTGCTAAAACGGTCGATGAGATCGAAGTGATGTGCGTCAGGTAGTGTGAAAGATGCTCAACGGATTGGTGACTGGCGGCAGGGGGTCAAAGCTTCACTTTATCGCTTCGCTCCGAAAGATGAAGCATCCTGACCCTGTCAAATGCCATTGTCCTGCTGGCGTTTTAGATTGAAAGGTCGGACAGGTGTTCGACTAAGACAACCCCAAAGTGCAAACAGCACGTGAGCCTGCTGCTGAAGCAGACCCAGTGTCAACGCAGTCAAGCGGACTTGTTCGTTTGGCGTTTAGACATAATGAGTACAAAGCTTCACTTTATCGCTTCGCTCCGAAAGATGAAGCATCCTGACCCCGTTGAAAGCCATTGTCCTGTCGAATCTATTGATGTGACTTTACTCCCTAAGATCATGCTCCCAGCATGATCTCTTAACGGGAGGTATCGTAGCTATAACTCCAGCCGGTAAGACTGTCTATCTTGGCCTCAGGAAACTCAGTCGAGTCTCCTAGAAAGTCCATGACATGCAGCGCGGTATGCGGGATGGACTGGATGTCCTCAGGTTTGATAAGCAGTACCGGCTGTGGCGTCTCTTGGCCTGTGACGGCAAAAGCGACAGCCTGGAACTGGCTTAGCAGTTCCGCCGTGACAGTTATCTTGTTCTCATCACAAAACTTATCGAAGACAGCCTCTTTCACACCAGGTGGAAGTCTCTTTCTCGTGTTTAAAAAGATCGTAAAGTGGATAGGTGTCTCTTTGAAATGCTCTGGTGCAGGAGCAGCCATGATGATGTACTCGACATTATCAAGATGTGTCTCGATCTCTTCAGGCGAGAGATAGTTTTGTGTCTCTAACGGTTTAGCGACCTTTGGTTCTTGCATAGTCATGTCCTGTGTATGAGATAGTGGTGAGATAGTAGCATGATCTCGGAAAGAAGAGGGTGTTGATACCCTTTGCTCTAGAGCAACTTCTTTATGGCATCAGTGAGCCCGATATGAAGATTATAGTGGGCTATAGGGAAATCTTCTGCTTCGTTCTCTAGATTGACGGTATAACTACTAAGGTACGAGCCTAGAGTCTCAAGGTTGATCTCATTGTAGATATCAGTTTGCTCTTTTTTGTAGTCAGTGCGCAAAAGTCTGCCGCTCTCATTACTCTTTTGGAGGGTAAATGCGAGGGTCTTAAGACTCATAAGGTCACACCATCGTAACAGGAGCGCTGCATCTAGCTGCTCTTGTGCTTTTCCTTCAGGATTGAAAAGTAGGCCTTGGTCGCGCAGTGGGATCAAAGCTGAGAGGATCGCTTCAGCATAAGGGAGTGTCTTATCGGCCCAGAAGGGTGCCTCATCTGAACTCTTAAGCTGGAGTCCCATGGCAGCGGAGATCTCCTCCTGGCTGCCGTCTGAAAGTAGTTGCTTCATGGTCTTAAACATCGTCTCTCTTTTATAGGTGCTGTAGGGTCAGAAAAGATCCCTTTCAGCATAGTGATATTGGTGTCGGTAATGTATCTTATTATTCTTTATAGTATGGAAGGGTCTGGCAGTTCTCTGTCTATTTTTAGTATCTTTTTATGAAAGAAAGAGTTTGGGAACTCTTTATCAAAGGCTTCTATCTCTATGCGTAACTGTTTGGCCAGAAGCTCTTGTCTGTCTTCGAGGTAGAGTCCATAGATGCGTTCTATCTGTTGGAACCTCTTATCTTGTACACTGTAGAGATAGGCTTTTTCCCACTTCTTCTCATAGAGGATAAGCCGGATGTCATCGGGGTAGGCAGCTCTTGCTTTGACTACGTTTTGATAAGCCTGTGTCGGATCAAGATGGAGATCACTGAAGAGGTCATGGAGTATTTTCAGGGGCTCTCCAAGTATGAGAGCATACCACTCTCCATGATAAAAAAGCTGAAGCATCACACCGTCATCTATCTGGATATCGCCAAAACTGATAATAAACTCTCCACTTTTATCACCTTTGGTGGAGTATTCGTCGAGCGTAGTGTTCTCTTGAAGCATACTGATCGTTGCCAGACGAAAGTTGAGATGTTTGTGATTGAACCCCTCTTCATCGCTCATGGCTTTTAGTGTCTTACTCTTTCGTTCCATTGCTGCAATCGTAGAAAAGGTAGAGAGATCTATCTTTCCACTCTCGATCTTCTGCATCTTGGTAGGCTTGTCGCCATCAAGCAGATAGAAGTCCGCCTGTAGTAGCGTCGTCAGCATGATCAAAAAGAGCAGTCGCATCAGCTTACTTTAATGGTGACATCACCAACAGTAAGCTCATCTCCAGCTCTGATCTTGGCTCTTCGGCGTGTCTCTACCTCTGTATTACGGATCACGAGACCATGGTCTATAAGTTGTTTGGCTTCGCCTCCACTGTCGACAAGGTCGAGTACTTTAAGAAGTTTATAGAGTTCGATATAGTCGTCTTTTAGCTGATAAGTCATAGATCCCCTTTATAAAATGATATCAAATCATCTGTTAG
>JADGEC010000005.1 GCA_016744575.1 Sulfurimonadaceae bacterium
CATGACGTAATAGTAGTGTGCAGCACCATTGATGTTTGCCCAATCTGAATTAGACTGGATGAGTACATGGTCAGGGTTTGAGGCATCATAAGAGGGGTAAGAGACCTCTTGAAGGTATGTCCCATCATCAGTTGCCCATAAGATGGTACTGAAGATGACTAAGATGCTTAGAAACCCAAACTTTAACTGAGTCAATATATTTTTCTGTTCTTGTATGATATATCCTTATATTTGGTTCAATATCGAACCTATTTTTAGCGGATCAAGTGCCATTGTGGGGCATGCCTGTTCCAATTTCGGAATAATACCGCTTCAAAGTAAACAAATTGACACAACAGTCTTGTATTTAATGTTATATTAGATATACCCATAAAAAAGTAACACTACTTTCTCAAGTAGATCTATGCTTAATAGGTCCACCATAACCGATACAAATAGGTAAGAGTCCCATCTATTTGGATTGTATTTACTCATCTCCTATATAGTTTCGCAAAACAAACGGGCTTTCCCCTGACAAAGAGGCATCATGAACAGTAAGATCGTAGAGATAAGGCAAGAGATAAAAAAGATCATGGTCGGTCAGGACCATCTCATCGACTCACTGCTTGTCGGACTGATCACAGGCGGTCATATACTCGTCGAAGGCGTTCCCGGCTTAGCTAAGACAACGGCGATCAATGCGCTGGCAAAAGCGCTGGGCATCGACTTCAAACGCATCCAGTTCACCCCGGACCTGCTTCCAAGCGACGTCACCGGTACAGAGATCTATAACCAAAAGACAGCTGAGTTCGCCATCAAACGCGGACCGATCTTTACCAACTTGTTACTCGCTGATGAGATCAACCGTGCTCCGGCAAAAGTACAGTCCGCCCTGCTTGAGGTGATGCAGGAGAAACAGGTCACTATCGCTGACAACACCTTTAAAGTCGATGCGCCTTTTCTTGTCCTTGCTACGGAGAACCCTGTCGAACAAGAAGGTGCCTACCGCCTTCCCGAAGCCCAGCTCGACCGTTTCATGCTAAAAGTCTTAGTAGACTACAACACTATCGATGAAGAGATGGAAATAGTCGACCGTGTCGCCAATAACACCTTTGAGACCATCGTACAGGTCGCTGACAAAGAGGACATAGAGAAGTTCCAGTCAGCGCTGCAGTCGATCCATATCGATGAAGCTGTTAAGAAATATATGCTCAAGATCGTCTTTGCCACAAGAGACCCCGAAGCTTACGGTGTCGGTGAGATAGCCCAGTACATCGAGTTTGGCGCATCACCCCGCGGTTCCATAGATCTCTATCGAGCCAGCCGCGCGATGGCGTTGATCCGCGGGAAAGAGTACGTCACACCACTGGATGTCGCTGAAGTCGTCAAAGACGTGCTGCGTCACCGTATCATCCTCAACTACAAAGCCGAAGCACAGGGCATCAGCACCGATACTATCATCCAGAAAGTAATGCAGAACATCAAGGCGCCTTAAGTCATGGATGAGACCATCTACAAAGAGATCTTGCTCAAGGCCCGAAAAGAGGTCTATACCGGCAATCTCGGCAACAGCATCACGGCCTTTAAAGGCGACGGACTTGATTTCAATGAGATCAAAGAGTATGAACATGGTGACGACATCCGGCGTATCAACTGGAATGCGACTGCCAAAGGCATGCACGTCAAGACCAATGTCTTCAATGAAGAACGTGAGCTCAACATACTCATAGCTTTTATGGTCAGCGGCAGTATCAACTTCGGTTCGGTCCGGCTGAAGCAGGATGTCATGGCAGAAGTGATGACCATGCTCTCCTTCTCTGCTATGAAGAACCATGACCGCCTCAGTACCCTCTTCTTCAGCGACAAAGCTGAACAGTTCTTTAGACCCAGCCGAAACATTGGTGCTATCGACGAGACACTCCGATATGCATTAGATATCGATGCACTCAGCCATACAGCAGACTTCGATGCCTTCTGCGACTATGTCAATATGACCCTCAAACGCCGCTCTTTGATCTTTGTCGTCAGCGATCTCTACGGCGAAGTCGACCTCTCTGCCATCGCGCATAAACATGAGGTCTATGCACTGATGGTACGTGACCGTTTTGAAGAATCCCCCAGGATGCAGGGTGAGTTCGACCTTGTCGACCCCTCCACACTGGGAAGCGGAGAGTTTCATCTTAGCAAAAGTGTCGCTAAACGTTATGAGGCACTGCTCAAAAAACATGATGAGAGACTCTATGAGCACCTTCTTGAACAGGGCATCGTCTATGGCAAGATCTATACGGATGAGGAGCTTTTCCTGCGCCTCACCGAGATCTTGAAAGGCTGACCGATGGAAGAGTTACGCGATATCAAAGAGATCGTCATAGTAGATGACAGTAGTCTATTGCTTCTAATAGCCACTGTTCTCATCACCTTACTGCTTTTGGCTTTTTTCGGTTATCTCCTGAGAAGAGGAAAAAGACATAAAAGGCGGCCAAAGCCATCAATACGCAAGATCGCCAAAGAGGCGCTTCAGAGTATTGATTATCGTGATGCCAAAACGACTGCCTATCTGTTTGGTGAGTATGCCCACCTCTTTGTCACCGAAGACAGCCATGAGCCGCATCAGAAGATCATCGAGGCACTAAAACCGTACAAATATAAAAAAGAGGTCCCACCACTAAAGCGTGAGACAGAAGACGCAATAAAATCCTTTCTCAAGAGGGCCTCATGGAGCTGATGACATTTGAGTTTCCTTATGCCTTTTTACTGTTACTGATCTATCTTGCCTGCTCACTCTGGTGCAAGCCAAAAGGAGAGTCACTCTACTTTCCCGGCCTCGCTATGCTGCAGCAAGCCTCACGTAAGAGCAGACTTGGCAGTCATATCGTCAAGTTCACCGCGTTCCTCTTTTTATTGACGGCCCTTGCCTCCCCCGTCATCGAAGATGAAGTGACCCTGCACAGCGATCAGGGCTACGAACTCTCATTGATCCTCGATGCCAGCGGCTCTATGCGCGAGAACAACAAGTTCGGCATCGTCAAATCGATCGTCGAGGATTTCCTCAAAGCACGTCCTCACGACAAGATCGGTATGACTCTTTTTGCAGACTTCGCTTATGTAGCGGTCCCATTGACTTATGATAAGCAGAGTGTCGAACGTCTACTCAAACGTCTCGAAGTCGGCGTCGCGGGTGTCCAGAAGACCGCACTTTATGAAGCACTCTTCCTAAGCTCTAACCTTTTTAAAGAGAGTCAGTCAAAACATAAGATCGCCATCTTACTCACCGACGGCATCGACAATACCGGAAGCATCCCGCTTGATATCGCCATCAAGACCCTGCAAAAGTATAAGATAAAGGTCTACACCATCGGTGTCGGCGGCCGGGGGGACTATGACCCCCGTGTCCTTCAGGAAATAGCGCTTAAAAGTGACGGTAAGTTCTTCGAGGCCAACAGTGTCGAACGTCTGCAGGAGATCTATGAGACCATCAACAAGCTTGAGAAGAGTGAGATCAAAGCGAACAAATACGTAAAAAAGAGCTACTTCTTTCAATACCCGCTCTTTTTAGGCCTGCTCTTTCTGGGGCTCTACTTCTATCTTAGAAACAGGGAGTAAGACATGATGCATTTCCAAGACATCGAACTCTTATGGCTGCTGCTGCTTGCACTGCCGATGCTCTACTTTCTAAAAAAGGACCCCTCATCTCTGGAGAACCTCTTCTCACGGCGGGTCCTTCAGCGCATACGTATACCGGCACGCTCATTTAGCAAAAAAGGGCGGATGTTCCTACTTATAGCAGCCTTCATCTTTACTATTTTCGCTCTTGCGCGTCCTCAGATAGATAAGGGTGACATCAAGGTAAAGTCAAGTTTCATCGAGATCGTCGTCGGTTTTGACATCTCTCGTTCCATGTTTGCCAATGACATCTATCCGACACGCTTTGATCTGGCCAAAAAGAAGTTCTCTGACCTTCTCGATGACCTTGACAATGCCAAAGTCGCACTTATCGGCTTTAGCTCACGTGGATTTCTCATCGCTCCGCTGACAGAGGACTACAACTCCCTGCGTTTTTTGACAAAAAACATGGGACTTGACCATCTCAGACTACGCGGGACTAACATCATCACACCACTGGAGGTCGCCGATAACCTTTTTGAGGAAGAGAAGCGAAAAGCCCTGCTGCTCTTTACCGACGGCGGCGATCAGGAGGACTATGCTAAAGAGATCGCTTATGCGACGTCTCATGACATCGCCGTCTTTATCTACAACATCGGTACAGAAAAAGGCGGCATCATCAAAGATGAGAGCGGCGTATTAAAAGACCAAGCCGGAGATATCGTTGTCGTCAAACGTAATGATGCTATCAAGGAGCTGGCTATGCAGAGCGGAGGAGCTTATATGAACTCCTCGCTAAAGCATCATGACATCAAGCTGCTGACCGACGCCATCCGCTCAAAGTTCAAAGCACAGACCCAGGATGAATCTACGATCCAGGACAAGGAGGAGCTCTTTTACTATCCACTATCTCTCTCCCTGCTTCTCTTTCTTCTGGCCATCTCCTCCCTGCCCCGAAGGAAAAAAGTATGAAAAGCCTGATATCACTACTCTTAGGCGTGAGCATCCATGCCTCGTTACTTGATTTTATGACGCTGGACAAGGCCAAAGAGGCTTATGAGAAAAAAGAGTATGAAAAAGCATCACAGCAGTATGAGACGCTGGCTGACGATGGCAGCAGCCAAGTACTTTTCAACCTCGGTGACAGCTACTACCGCCAAGAGAAATATAAAGAGGCACTCGAGAGTTTCGAAAAGATCACAGACCCTGGACTCCAGTATAAAAAACTGCACAACATGGGAAACACACATGCCAGACTCGAACAGACCGAAGAGGCCATCAAAGCCTATGAAGAGGCGTTGAGACTCGAAGATGATCCCGATACCAAACATAATCTTGAGCTGTTAAAAAAACAGCAGGAACAAAAAGAGCAAGAGAAGCAACAGAACGAAGATAAAGAGGGAGAGGACGACCAAGAGAAAAAGGATGGCTCCGAACAAAAAGAGTCGGACAAGGAGCAGCAAGAGAAGGATGGCCAGCAAGACCCATCTGATCGAGAGGGACAGGACTCTGAGAAGCAAAAGAGTCAAGAGCAAAAAGAACAAAAAGCTGATGAAGCCAAAAGTGCCGAAGAGAAAAAGGCTGAAGAAGAGCGTGAACGTGAAGAGCAAGAGCCATCCGCAATAGAGCAGGCCGATGTCGAAAAGGCACCTATCAGCGATATGGAAGAGCGAAAATACAAAAAGATGTTAAACGGCAGAGGGGTAAATACTCTGATGCTGCCTATAGAGACCACAGGAGAGGATGAAGATGAGACAAGACCTTGGTAAGATACTCTTAACACTACTGTTTTCAGTAAGTCTGTTTGCCGGAGTAGATGCAAAAGTCGACCAGAGCACGATATATACAGGCGATAGTGTCGACCTGACTATCACAGCAGATGGTGACAATGCAGTGTTTCCCAATATCTACGAGATCGACAGCTTTCCGGTGACTGGGACATCCACGGCAAAAAGTACCAAGATCATCAATGGTGATATCACCATATCGGTCTCTCACACCTACAACTTCACACCTACACGTGATGTCATCATCCCCAGTTATGAACTTATCGTCGATGGTTATCGTGAACTGACCAGAGCCATCCCGGTACGTGTCATCAAACCCACTACATCAACGGCAGGTGCAGATTTCATCGCTGAGCTCTCGCTCAATAAAAAAGAGGCCTATGTAGGTGAGAGTGTGCGGCTTGACATAAAGTTCAAACGTCGACTCGATGCCAAAGCGGATAAGGTCCAGATAAATGAACCAAAACTAGAAGGCTTCTGGACAAAAAAAGTCGATGAGAAGCGTCAGAGCAATGAGGGGGAGTATATCGTCGAGACCTACACTTACCTACTCTTCCCGCAAGAAGAGGGAAATCTTACTATCCCTGCACTTGAAGTCGCGATCGGTACCGTCAAGCAGACGCGCAACAACGGGTTTTTCAATGACCCTTTCTTTAGCCGCCTTACCAATCAGCTCCAGTGGCGAAAGTCCTTCTCCAATGCCGTCAGTCTAGATGTCAAGCCACTGCCTCAGGATCTTGAACTCTACGGCGCTTTCAGTATTGGTGCCGATATCGACAAAGAGAGTATCCGTGCCAACAAACCCGTCAATCTCACTATCACAGTCAGCGGAGAGGGAAATGTAGAAGACATCATCAAGTTCGACCCGATCATCGACGATGTCATCATCTACGCAGATGAGCCGCAGACAGAAGCGAAACTAGTCAATGGCAAGTATGTCGGGAGCTTTAAACAGAAGATCGCCATCATCGGTGACAAAGATTTTGTGATCCCTGCATTGGAACTGCGCTATTTTGATAAAGAACAAAAACGTGTCATCACAAAAAAGACAGAGCCCATAGCCATCAAAGTGACAGGTGGTACCGTATCTACGAGCGAACCAAAGATAGAAAAAAGCATGGCCATCGTCGATTCAGAACGGGAGACCCCTTCTGAAAGTACCTCAGTCCAGATACAACAGAAGGACTCAGGCACTAAGTACCTCTACTTTTTTATCGGACTTGTACTTGGTGTTCTAGGTATGTATGCTGGGAGTAACTACAAAGGAAAGATCGGAAGCAAAAAAGAGAACGATCTGTCAAGGGCTATAGAGAAAGCTAAAGATGATCGGACACTTTTCGATCTGCTCCTGCCATTTGGCAGTATGGACCCAGTCATAGATGAGGCCCTTACCCGCCTAGAAGCCAATCTTTATGGCAAAGAGAAGAACAGTATCGATAAAGAGGCATTACTGGACTTCTTCGATGAGCATCCAGAACTCTATGATCATAAAAAATAGAGATACCTGCTATTGGAAGAGAATACTTTCGATCATACCAAGGACCTGATCTAACACATCATCTTTGACTTTTGCCACAAACTTGACCTTTCTGGCTCTAAAATCGATTGACTTGATCTGTTCTGTCATGATGAACCCTGTCAGCTCACTGCTATCGACTTGGACATGAAAAGGAAAATCTCTATTGGTATTTGTTATCGGACAAGCTGCCGCGAGACCGACATGTCTGTTAAAGATCTCATTACTCACTATAAGTGCAGGTCGTCTTCCCTGCTGCTCATGTCCAGCTTGAGGGTCAAAGGTCAAGATGACCAGATCACCTTTTTTAGGAATATACTCTTTTACCACTTTTCAAGTCCCACCTGAGACGGTATCTCTTCAGTAGATGTATGATCAGCAGGGATCCGAGCCACCAGTTCATTGATATCAAACCTTGCCCGCTCTCTTTTAAGAGGCTCAAGGATGACTTTTTCATCTTTAATAAAGATATTCATCTTGTCCCCTACGGCAAGATGCAAGGATTCTATGATGTCTTTTGGTAATCTCAAGCCTTTGGAGTTACCCCATTTTGAGATAGTAGCCGTCATATTGGCTCCTTTTCTATGTATATCCAAAGTATATCACATATTGGCTTTTAAGTGCCGCTTTACGCCTTTTTAACAAAAGAGCCATTAGAATAGCTCAACTTCGTTATAAAGGCGATCAATGAATCTCGACAAAGTCCTCTCAGGCTTCTTCATCATCATGGCATTGACACTGAACTTCGGTTTTTTCTACGGAGACCCGACAGATATCGCACACCACAATCGCTTTGAGCTTTTTGCCGCTATCATCGTCAATCTCATCGCGACTATCTACAAACTTGGGGACAAGACGCATCTGGGTGCCGTGCTTCTGGCTACCAGTTTGGTAGCTGACATCCAGCTTATCGCTGCCGCATCAGTCTGGGCACTCGGCACTTATGTGACAGGGATGGACGTGGATACTGTCACCGTCATCATCTCGCTCTCCGGTGGTGCCCTGCTGGCCAATATCATCTCCGTGATCCTCTTTACCGGAGATGTCCTGAAATCCAAGCGATAAGAGGTGAAGAGTAACCTGACCTTCCTCATCATCAGGCGTATGCGTAAGCCGATGTATGTCCTGGTGATGACCTTTAGCATCTCTATTCTTGGTATGGTGCTGATACCGGGCATGGATAATGATGGCAATGTCTACCATCTGACCTTCTTTGATGCCTTCTATTTCGTCTCCTATATGGCAACGACTATCGGCTTTGGTGAGACACCTTATGAGTTCACCTATCCTCAACGGCTCTGGGTCGGCTTCTCCATCTATCTCTCTGTCATCGGCTGGTTCTATGCTTTGGGGTCGATCATCTCGCTGGTACAAGACAAGGTACTTGCTTCCGAGATCGCACTGGTACGGTTTCACCGACAGATAAAGAACCTTCAAGAACCTTTCATCATCTTTGTAGGTTACACCTCTTTTACCCGAGCCATCATCGACCATCTGACCAAAGACGGTATTCGCAGTGTGGTCATCGAGAGGAACGAAGAGAAACTCAAGATGCTGATGCTCGAGGACTACATCATCGAAGTCCCTGCCCTGCAGGCAGACATCAAAGACCCCAGAGCGTTTAAGACAGCAGGTATACACAAAGCGAACTGCCGCGCCGTCATCACCTTGTTTAAAGACGATGCGATGAATCTCCGGGCTGCACTCTCAGCAAAACTGATGAACAAACATGTCACGGTCGTAGCTGAAGCAACGACCCAGGAGTATGAGCTCAACCTCAAGACAGCAGGTGCAGACATCGTACAGAACCCTTTTAGTATTGTCGCGAAGCGAGTCTACGCATCACTGAAGACACCATCGCTGCTCACGCTCGAGCAGTGGTCATATGGCGACCCTTTGGTCAGAAGAAGGAAAGACAGACTACCCAAACAGGGACGTTATATCATCTGTGGTTACGGCCGGATGGGACAGGCCCTGCAGATCGGCCTGGACAATGCCGGCATCGAGTACTTCTTTATCGACTCAGACCCCAAACAGGTAAAAGCTTATAAAAAAGAGAGCGGGATCATCCAGGGTGACGGCGACGACAATGACATCCTGCTCAAAGCAGGGATAAAAGATGCCACATGCATCATCGCGGCAACACGGGATGACTTTTTCAACCTCTCCATCATCATGGCAGCCAGACGAGCCAATCCAAAGATCTTTACCATTGCCAGAGAGAACCGTCTTAATGACTCTGTTGTCTTCAAGGCTGCAAAGATCGACCGCGTCATCATGATCGAGAATCTTATCGTCGATAAGACCTATATGATCCTTGCCAGACCGCTGGCTGAGCGGTTTATACGCCTGATCAATGACCGCGGTGACAAGTGGGGCAGACGTGTCATCGATCTTATGGAGAAATATATCGATCATAATCCGGATGTCTTCGAGACGAGCATCGATATGAAACACGCTTATGCACTGACGCGGCATCTGCAAGAGAAGTCCAATGTCGTCACACTGGAGATACTCTACCGAAACCGCAGTGACCATCACATCAGAAACCCCATCCTCGCACTCTATCTCCGCCGTGATGGTAAGGACTTCCTGCTTCCAGAACTTATTATGCCGCTTCAGATCGGTGACGAGATATTCTTCGCTGGAAAGACAAAAGCATTTACAGATCTCGAATACATCATGGAGAACATCTATGAACTTGAGTATGCATTAAAAGGTACGCCAGCTCGTAAGGAGAAGTCTTCATAAGTCACTCTTCACATCGCGAGTCCGACCCGTCTCAAATTAGCTATACTATCACGACTATGAATAAGATAAACAAGACTCTTTTGACACTATCTCTACTACTGTTCACTACTTTCTTAAATGCCTCGCAAGCTGATGACGGCACCAAAGGGTATGCATCCATAACACTAGACAAAAGTGAGTATACCCATAGACATCCCCTCTTTTTAAATAGTGCTGAAAAGGAGTACCTAAGGACAAGACCTCTTGTCAAGTACGTCTATGACCCAGACTGGAGACCCTTTGAGTGGACAGATGACCTAGGCGAGCACACAGGTATCATCCTTAATATCCTGCAGCTCATAGAGGAGAGAAGTCTCATAGATTTTATCCAAGTCCGTACTACGAACTGGGCCGAAGCCATCCAAAGAGTCGAGACAGGAAAAGCCTCTATGTTCAGTGCCATAGGGGTGACTGAAGCAAGAAAGTCGTATCTAGATTTTACCGATAAGCCGCTTTTCTCTACTCCATATGTCCTCGTCAGTAGACATGGTGAGGATTATCTCGATGGTCTTGCAGATGCAAACGAGAGCAGAGTAGCTACTATCTCGACCTCTACCATCGAGTCTATCTTACGAGAGAAAAGGCCAGATGTGGACTTCTCTCTCGTAAACACTATCAAAGATGGGTTTGATGCATTACGCCAGGAGAAGATCGATGTATTTGTCGTCAATGCAGCAAGTGCAAAGTATTATATAAACATCCTGGAATACAGTGATCTAAAGATAGCCTATAAGACTGATCTGACATTAGATCTAAGGATAGCTATCAGAAAAGATATGCCTCATGAGCTATTAAGCATCATAGATAAGGCCATGGATACGATCAGTGAAAAAGAGATAGGTGATATCTTTTACAAATGGACAGAGATGACTGTAAAGAAAGAGATAGACTGGGTCCTTTTGTGGAAGCTATTGGGAGGCGTAACTTTAATAGTCCTCTTTCTTCTTTGGAATACCAGAAGATTAAAAGAGATGGTCCAAAAGCAGACTTCTAAGATCAACGAACAAAAAAGACGACTTGAAGATATGATCTCGACCTATGACAGGAACGTCATCGCAAGCAGGACCGACCTTGATGGAGATCTGACTTATGTCAGTGATGCGTTTTGTAAGATCAGTGGTTATACTGAAGACGAGCTTCTGGGAAGATCGCATAACATCACAAGACATCCTGATACGTCCGATGAGATCTTCAATGAGATATGGGAGACCATATTATCAGGTAGACGGTGGACAGGTGAGATAAAAAACCTAAAAAAAGATGGTGGTGCTTACTACGTCGAGACGATCATCACACCAGAATATGATCTTGAAGGCGTGCTTTATGGATACAGTGCGATCAGACAGGACATCACGGACAAAAAAAAGGTCGAACGTTTATCCATAACGGACGGTCTGACAAATATCTTTAACCGAAGGCACTTCAATGACCTCTTTCCTGAGATCATAAACAGCTCAAACAGAAGCAATGACTTTATATGCCTCATCATCCTCGATGTCGATCACTTCAAGCTCTATAACGATACCTATGGACATCAAAAAGGTGATGATGCATTGATAAAGATCGCGTTAAGCTTGACAGATGCCTTACATAGAGCAGATGACTACTGCTTTAGACTTGGCGGTGAGGAGTTTGGTATTGTGTTTAAAAGTGAGGACAAAGCATCAGCCATCAAGTTCGCCAATGGTATTAGAGAAAGAGTCGAAGCACTACAGATCATCCATGAGAAAAACAGTGCAAGCGACTATGTCACAGCTTCCCTAGGTCTAGTCTGTCAAAGAGCGGGCGAGATCCAAGATGTCGATGTCATCTACAAAGCTGCAGATGACCTGCTTTATCAGGCCAAAGAGAGCGGCAGAAACAGAGTCAGGGTATAAGATGCAGGCCTATCGGGACTTTCTATCCCAATACGTCTCGATCAATGCTGTCGAATGGCAGCTCATCAGGTCAAGACTATCGAGTAAATATCTTAAGGCTGGTGAGATCATCCATTATGAAGGTGACGCTTTTGATGAACTCCTTTTTTTGACCTCTGGGATCATACGTGCCTATACACTTAATGAGAAAGGCAAAGACTTCACCTGGAACATCTACTTCAATGACAAAGATGCCAGTATGGTCAACATGTATGTCGTTGATTATGCTTCCTTTCTCGAACGAACACCCTCAAGATTTAGTTTCGAGGTCCTGCATGACGCAGAAGTCATAGTCACGACTTATGATGACTTGCAGTTCCTCTATGGCATGGGAAAGAAATGGCAATACCTGGGCCGAAAGATGGCTGAACTCGCCTATGCCCATGTACATTACGCTTTACTCTCCCATCAGACACTCAGTGCCAAAGAGCGTTACCTACAGTTTGCCAAAAGTACACCTTATTTGCTGGATAAAGTCCCTCAGTATCATATTGCCTCCTACCTTGGGATCACGCCACAATCACTTAGTCGAATAAAAAAAGAGTTTGATGATTCACAAATGTGAATGACAAGATGCTCTCTTTACTCTACAATGGTGAGTAGAAGGAGATATCATGAGAACGATACTACTGTTACCACTTCTTTATGCTGTGACACTATGCGCGTATGACATAGAGGTCACTGTCGATGGTCTTAAGAGTGATGATGGCCAGTTGTCTGTTGGCCTATATATTGATGCAGAGACCTTTCCCGATCATGGCAAGGAGTATATTGGCCGACATGTCATGATCACTCAAAACAGAGCAGTGATCACATTCAAAAAATTGTCCCCGCAAGACTATGCCCTAGCCCTCTATCATGATGCCAATAACAACGGTAGACTCGATAAGGACTTCTTAGGCATCCCCACAGAGGCGTACAGTTTTAGCAATGGTGCCACAGCTCTGTTTGGATCACCATCATTTAATAAGGCCAAGTTCACACTCACAGAAGATACGACTTTCAGTATCTCTCTGGATCAGTAGGAGAAATATCATGAAGACTATTATCATCATCGGTGGAGGTCTGGGCGGACTGACTGCTGGCGCACTATTAGCCAAACAGGGACATAAAGTCACCCTTTTAGAGCAGCATATGGTCGTTGGAGGAAGTGCTACTACCTTTAAACGAAGAGGCGGATTTACCGTTGAAGTCGGCCTGCATGAGATGGAGAACCCCTTTGATAAAGGTCCCAAAGAGCAGATATTCAAGGCCCTGGGTGTCTATGATAATGTCGAGTTTATCAAACCAGATGAGTTCTTTCGTGTCAAGACAGGTAAAAGTGACTTTATCATGCCTGATGGTATTGAAGCCGCTATCAAGGCACTTACAGAGAAATTCCCAAATGACAGAGAAGGTATAAAAAAGTATTTTGGACTGCTTAAAGCCATAGGAGACGACTTTGAGCGGCTTCAGCAGATAAGATGGTGGCAGAAGATGCTTTTTCCTTTTATCTTCACTACCCTTTTAAAATATCGTAAAAGCAGTGT
This sequence comes from Sulfurimonadaceae bacterium, assembly GCA_016744575.1. Classification (GTDB taxonomy): domain Bacteria; phylum Campylobacterota; class Campylobacteria; order Campylobacterales; family Sulfurimonadaceae; genus BB26. The sequence continues at coordinate 13,121 of JADGEC010000005.1, forward strand.
CACAGAGGTACTTGATGGACTTATAAAAGATAAAGAGCTCAAACTTATCTTGAACGCCAACATCCAATACTATCACGACACCCCGGATGAACTGAGTTTTCTCTTTCATGCTGTCGCGCAGTACGGTTACTACGCAGGCGGCGGATGGTACATCAAAGGTGGCAGCCAAGTGTTGTCGGACTACCTTGCCTCAGTCATCACCGACAATGGCGGCACAGTGATAAAAAAGGCTTATGCCACAACAATACTCCATGATTCTAAAAAAGCCAATGGTGTCACTTATGAGCGAAAACATGAGACCTTTGGACTTAAAGCAGATGTCATCATCTCTAACCTGTCACCATCACTGAGCTATAAACTGGCAAACATCCCCTATGATGAAGAAAAAAGAAGAGGTATCTCACTTTTAAGCATGTACATAGGCTTTAGTAAGGATATCAAAGCTGTCTATGGCAAAAGAGCCTACTCCAATTTCTATCTAAGAGGTGCAGACTCTCTGAGTGCGTATGAGCAAGTCCAGAGAGGTCCTGTCAATGACCGTACGGCAGTCTTTGTCGACTATTCGCAGATCGATTCAGCGCTTACACCAGAAGGAAAGAGTCTGGGAGTCGTCTGCGGCGTGGACTATCTAAGTGATTGGGAGTCATTGAGCAAAGAGCAGTATAAAGCAAAAAAAGAGTCTGTCAGAGAGAGCTATACCCGCCTTTTAGAAGAGGAGTACCCCGGTATTAGTGAACTCATCGAGTATGCAGAGGTCGGTACAGCCAAGACGGTCAAACACTATCTTAAGACACCCGAAGGTACTCCTTACGGTTTTGCACCTACAGCAAGACAGTTCTTCAGACAGCCCCAGATCAAGTCTGACAGACTCTCCGGCCTCTATTTTGTCGGAGCATGGGTGATCGGCGGTGGGTTTACCCCAGCTATCCTATCAGGCGGTATGGCAGCAAAAGAGATAGAGAGCCCTTAAGTCAGATGAAAATAGACTTAACCGACCTAAGAGTATTTTGAGATATCACACCTGTCTATCCGTATTTATAGATAAAGTAATCACATTTTCTTATTAAAGACGCTCTTTAAAGCAAATATATGTTAAAACCACTTTCATGAGGAATATATTACTCTTAGAAGATGATGTCATCATCGCATTAAGTATCATACAGACCATCAAAGCAAACTGTGATGGTCAGATCCATCATGCATTGACTGCGACAGCAGCTATGGAACTAGCACGTAAGCACACCATAGACCTGCTTATCACCGATATAGGACTTGGAACACGAATAGATGGTATCGATGTGGCCCAACAACTGTATAAGCTCTATGGTCTCTCTATATTATTTCTAACATCCTATAGTGATGAAGAGACCTTGAAACGGGCTTCAAAACTTAATATGATCGGTTATCTGGTCAAACCATTTCGAGAACAAGACCTCATAGCACAGATGCGACTCGCACACTACCAGTATACAAAAGACGAAGACCTTTTCGTGAATATGGGAGCAGGTTATCGTTACAGTTTTGAGACACAAGAGCTCTTAAAAGATGGCGAATGCATCAGGTTGACCGCAAAAGAACATCGACTCTTCTTGGCTCTCTTAAACGCTCAGGGAAAGATCGTCTCCTTCTCCTATATCGATGACCTGCTCTGGCCGGATAAAAGTATCACCACGGGAGCCAGACGCCAACTCGTCTTCCGTTTAAAAGGGAAGATACCTGGTCTAGCGCTTGAGTCGATCTCCAATGTCGGTTATCTATTAAAGATATAAGGATTCTATTCGTATAGATATCAAAGGCTAAAAAGATACATCGAGCATTGATATATTACATCCATTACCAGATGACTGCGCTAACAGAGGCTTTTGATCCTGAGACCTTTTATGACAACGACTACACCAACGATCCCCATCATAATATTTCATATCTGTTCCCCCCCCATAAGACTTTAACGCTCATCACACTCAACACCTTCTCTTCAGATTTTACTACAGGGCGGACTAAAGGGAGCTCTTGCTACCAGAAGTGATGAAAGGACATACTAAGATATCGTCTGGAAACGGTGATACCGATCCCCCACCCTCCAAGAGATTAATAACCAATCATAATATTTATTTTTGTGATCTTTTGTTATAATAAAAATCAAGGAGAATATAATGAACATATCATCCTATACTTTCCAATCACCCTATCCGACACAGATCCAGGTAGGTAGACCTGACCCGTCAGCGCAGCAGCAGGCTCAACAGTCAGAGGCCGTCGACACGTTCAGTGAAGTGACAGATAGACCTACACAGCAAGGATCAGCAGCCTTTCTCGCACAGAACCAGAGTGGAGCTTCAGTAAATGTCGCAAGTGCATCTACTGATAACGGTGTCAGTAGTGCTCTAGACAGTTTCAGTGCTACGAACAATCAGATCCAAGCTGCAGAAGCTTACTCAAGTTAAAAAGAGGAGGATAATATGGAAGTCTCCAATACAAACACGTTTAGCCATCTTCAGGCAAGCACCCTTCCCGGCACTTCACAAAAGCCCCAGGAATTGACATCTGAGCAGCGAGAGCTCGCAGCTGGCGTAGCATCCCAAAGATCGACAAATGCACAGATAGATGCTTATGTAGCTGGTGCACAAAGCAGTACATCAACGACTGACGAGACCGGTATGGTACAAGACTACACAGATCTTGCCACTGACATCCGTCGCGCCAACGGTTTTGAGACCATCGTACAAAACAGAGGCGATGAAACGCGTCCTGAAAGCCCAGCTCCTACTTCCCCAAGAGAAGAGCCTGATGCCCCATCCTCTCAACAAGCGCAAGAGGCAGCAGACGATACGACAAGTATAGAACGATCTCAACGAGATGAGCAGATCAGCATCTATGCCCAAAACAATACTATCCTTGAAGAACTCACCGGACCTGCAGCAGCTCCGGCAAGAGATCAGCTCAATATAAGCCTGTAGATACAGGCTTCCAATACTAATAGCCTATGACGTTTCAGCTCAAAGTATCATCGGCACTCTACTCAAAACCATCCACTGCATAGAGAAAAGTATCTATATCTACAAATATAACACATTGTGTGATTCTTATCAGGTATCTTATAGGCATTTTCTCCCAGATCATCTACAGCTATAGATACATGGGAGCCTAAAGGCATTTGATGTTCATCGGCAAAAGCTATATGAAAACGATTCTAGATACAGAGCACTCACCTTATGTCAATGACTGATACTCACACTGATACTCACACTGATCCTTTACTGGGATGTCTGGTCATCTTTACCAGACTGTACAACCGACCATTCAGTGCAGAAGCATTGGTCGCTGACTTACCTGTCGAACCAGGCCGTACGTCACCGAAGCTCTTCTCAATAGATGAGAACAAGACAAAGTCCCTCTTCTCCCGCGCGGCCAGACGGGCCGGCTTTACTTCCAACATCGTCGACTATACATTGAGTGATATCTCTAAACTGCTCTTACCAGTCATCTTGATACTTAAAGATGACAATGCCTGCATATTGACAGATATCAGTGCCGATGGCACTCATGCCAAGGTCATCTTACCCGAGTTAGGCGATGGTGAGAGCTGGGTCACCATCGAAGACCTGGAAAATGAGTACCTGCATCATACCATCTTACTTAAACCGGAACATCATTATAAAGATGCCAGGAAACGAGTCCTTAGACATGAGAGCCATCACTGGTTCTGGGACACACTCAAATACTCTAGAAGCATCTACATCGATGTCATCGCAGCATCATTTCTCATCAACCTCTTTGTCCTTGCGACACCACTTTTTACGATGAACATCTATGACCGAGTAGTACCCAACAACGCGATAGACACGATGTGGGTATTGGCCACAGGAGTCATCGTCGTCTATCTCTTCGATATGTTACTAAAACTGGTACGGACCTATTTCCTGGAAAACGCAGCTAAAAAGAGTGATGTCATCATGTCCTCGATCATCTTTGAGAAGGTGATGAACCTTAAGATGGCAGTCAAGCCCCGTTCAGTAGGCTCCTTTGCCAATAATCTTAAAGACTTCGAGACGGTAAGAGGCTTCTTCACCTCTACGACTGTCGCGACCATCATCGACCTCCCTTTTACCATCATCTTCTTGTTCGTCATCTACATCATAGGTGGTTGGCTGGTAGGTATCCCTCTTCTCATCGGACTACTTATCTTGCTTTATAGCTTTATCGTAGAGAAGCCGATGCGTAAAAGTATCGAGAGTACTTATGAGGCATCAGCGTATAAGAACGCCATACTGATAGAGTCACTAAGCGGTATGGAGACCATCAAAGCGTTAGGTATAAATGGACAACCACAATGGAAGTGGGAGGAATCCACAGGCGATATCGCCACAAAAGGTCTGCATTCGAGGATCTTATCGAGCTCTATTACGACCATGGTCAACTTCTTCATCCAGTTAAACTCTGTCGGTATCATCATCGCTGGTGTCTACGCTATCACCGAAAAAGAACTGAGTATGGGCGGACTCATCGCAGTGATGATCTTAGGTTCACGTGTCCTCGCTCCATTGGGACAAGTCGCCTCACTTATCGCAAATTATCAACACACGAAGACCGCCTATAGTACTTTAGAAAGTATCATGTCCCTTCCTGTAGAGCATGAGGAGGGCAAACAGTTCGTACAGCGTCCGGATTTCAAAGGCAAGATCGAGTTTAAAGATGTCTCCTTTACCTACCCCGGGAGTGAGAAGCAGACCTTAGTCGATGTCAGCTTCACCATCGAACCAGGAGAGTCTGTCGGTATCATCGGGTCTAACGGCTCAGGGAAATCGACTATCGAGAAACTGATATTAGGGCTTTACGACCCCGATGAAGGTTCCATCCTCATCGATGGCATCGATATCAAACAGATAGACCCCTCCGATCTTCGCAGAAACATCGGCTATGTCCCGCAAGACATCCTACTCTTCGAAGGTGACCTTAAATCAAACATCATCGTACGTGCACCTGATGCCAGTGACGAAGATCTAGTACGCGCTGCTGCTATCAGTGGTGTGGACAGTTTCGTCAACACCCATCCTATGGGCTTTAACATGCCTGTAGGGGAACGTGGAGAAGGACTCTCCATCGGTCAGAGACAAACCGTAGGTGTGGCAAGAGCATTCATCTATGACACACCACTCTTACTGCTTGATGAACCAAGTAACGCCATGGATAGTCACAATGAGAACCGCTTGGTCCGAGCACTGCTCTCTGTCAAAGGCAGACGGACCATGGTCTTAGTCTCACATAAGAACTCGATGCTAGATATCGCTGAAAGACTTTTACTCATCGACAATGGCAAGTTGGTACTTGATGGGACCAAAGATGAGGTAATCGACAGACTGAACACTCCAAAATTAAAAAAGGGTGAGAGATGAGTCTTAAAGATAAACTGGTCGACTTCACCTATGAGCAGGAGAGACGCACCCCGACTAAGGTAAAGTCCGAAAAAGACCTCGGGTTTATGAACAGTGTCAGTGCAGCAATATTGTTGCGTTCCACACTTAAGATGCGATTGATGCTCTGGCTGGGTCTTTTCGCAGTCATCTGGATCATCGTCTGGGCCTATTTCGCTCAGATCGACCAGCTTACACGAGGACAGGGAAAAGTCATCCCTTCGAGGCATATGCAGGTCATCCAGAACCTTGAGGGAGGTATTGTATCAGAGCTGTTAGTCCAAGAGGGACAGTTTGTCACCAAAGGCACTACCCTACTCAAAATAGATGATACCGGCTTTACCAGTAGTTATGAAGAGAGTCAATTGCGTTATGATGAGCTCAAAGCCAAGACGATCCGTCTAAAAGCAGAAGCCCACTCGACACCGTTTAATGCTGATGAGAACACCACTCTCGCCATGCCGCTACAGATCGCGCAGGAGAGAAGTCTCTATCTGAGTAATCAGGAGCAGTTAGACAACAGCCTTACCATCTACTCCCGACAACTCAGACAGCGTAAGAACGAACTTATCGAGACAGAGGCTAAACGCGAACAGTTGAAGAAGAACTTCAAGTTCATCAAAAAAGAGCTGAATATCAGCGAGCCCTTAGTAAGAGAGGGTGTCGTCAGTGAGGTAAACTTCCTACAGCTACAACGTCAGGCAAATACCCTAGATGGTGAGTTAGAAGCGACCATACTCTCTATTCCCAGACTCAAGTCCGTCATCAAAGAGTCCAAAAATAAGATGACCGATGTCAGACTCGTCTTTAAAAACAAGGCAAAAGAGCAGCTCAATGAAGCTTTGGCAGAGATGGCAAGGATCAAGAAAGCAAATATGGCACGTCAAGACAGAGTACTAAGGACCCTAGTCCGTTCCCCAGTTGATGGGACGATCAACCGCCTTCTCATCAATACCGTCGGCGGTGTCGTCCAACCGGGTATGGACATCGTAGAGATCGTACCCAATGACGATAGTCTATTAGTCGAAGCGAAGATACGCCCGGCTGACATCGCGTTCTTGAGACCTGAGCAAAAAGTCATCATCAAGTTCGCAGCTTATGACTTTGCTATCTATGGCTCACTTGAGGGGACGTTGACACATATCAGCCCTGACACCATCATAGATGAGGTCGATCATCAAAACTACTATCTTGTCCATGCCAAGACTGATAGAAACTATCTTGGTGATGACGCAGATAAGCTAAAGATCATGATCGGTATGACAGCCGATGTAGACATCATCACCGGTAAAAAGACCGTACTTGACTACATCTTAAAACCGATATTGCGTGCTAGACAGAACGCTTTAAGTGAGCGGTAAGGAGGGATGACATGGGAGAAAGCATGAAAAACATTCTGATCTTGGAAGATGAAGTCATCATCGCATTAAGCATCAAACAGACGATAAAAGCTAACTGTGATGCCCATGTCCACGCTTCACACGATTCTGCTACTGCCTTTAATATCGCCTATAAGCATAGTATAGACCTGCTCATCGCTGATATCGACATAGGCGAGGAGATAGATGGTATCGATGTAGCTAAACACTTATATGAACTTTATGATATTCCTGTACTTTTCCTGACATCCCATAGTGATACGAGTACATTAAAACGGGTCTCAAAGCTAAAGGAGATTGGTTATCTTATCAAGCCTTTTCGTGAAAAGGACCTTATAACACAGATACGACTTGTAGACTACCAGTATGCAAAAGAGAAGACACACTTCTTAGACCTGGGAGAGGGATACTCCTACTCTAATAAGACAAAAGAGCTCTTAAGAGACAATGAACACATAAGATTGACAGTAAAAGAGCATCAGCTCTTTTTAGCATTGCTCAACGCTAAAGGAAATGTCATGACCTATACTTATATTGACACCCTTCTCTGGCCCGGAAAAGTGAATACAACAGGAGTAAGACGACAACTCATCTATCGACTAAAAAGAAAACTTACTGACCTAAGACTAGAATCAGTCAAAGACATAGGCTATTTTTTAAACATCTAGAAACACCCAAAAATATCACATAGCTTAAAACTATCTCACTATATATTAATTACAGAGCATAGGAATATAATGTAGACTGTGCTTTCAGACCTCTAATAGAGAATCAAATCATTGTACCATTATTGAAAGTGGGTAATAAGATGGTAACTATGATATTTACGACGATAACGGCCTTGAAAAGTGCTATGACAATAAACTATAACGGTGTCTATAGTGGAGTATCCGTGGTCGCAGAATTGGTGTGCAGAGTAATTCAACACATGGGCTCCAAGCACAACACGATATGGAGATCATGCAGGTAGTATGAGGTATTCCATCTCTATCAATGTCCATCCACACGATCAGAGACATCATCGCAATGACAATAGTATCACTATCACTGGAGTAGCTGACGACACCGTGACACTGGACTCAAATGCGTGGGTCCAATTGGAGCCTACTCATTACCAAAGTAATGATAGTACTCCTGATGCCATCGATGTCATCCTCTGACCTAACAGACTCTTCGGAGTCTATCAGGCCTACTCTTGTGATCTGTTAATAAATCTCCTGTAGCATGCGAGGTAACTCTCTATTATGGACACCCAATATGATCAAGACCCTACTGCTTACTCTTGTAACGACCTCCATCCTCTTAGCCGACTCTCTTTTTATCGGTATGTCCTTGACGACAATACAAGATCTTGACTATGAAGACCAGTTTGAGAAGAACATTGAAATACCAAAAAGTACACGTCTGATGATCCTCACCTACGAAAAAGACCAGGGAGCAATAGTCAATGCTTTCCTTACTGAGCAGAACCCTACCTACCTTAAAGAACAAGATGCCCTCTTTATCGCCGATATCAGCAAGATGCCATCACTTATCACTATGATGTTCGCACTGCCTAAGATGCAAAAGTTCAAGCACCCCATCTACCTCAACTATGGCGAACATTTTGCCAGGATGTTCCCTGCAAAAAAGGAGAAGATCACTTTACTGTACTTCAATGCGCAAGGCTATGTAAGTGAGATCACTTACATCTCTACAAAAGAGGGACTTGAGAAGGCTTTTCAAAAGTAAGCGCACCATAAATCGTGAGCACTAAAGAGTATTTATAATACCTCCGGTTTCTCTTTGTTGTCATCGTCACAACAAGAGTCATCTTTCTACTCTTGACTGACGAAAAAACACTTTTTATCTTCCAAGATCTATTGCACAGTGTCTCTTAAAATGTTATACTCCCTGAAAGGATCCCCTACGATGAACAGACTCCTACTCCTTATGCTGCTGACCCTGCCTGTACTTGCGGGAGACCTCATGCTCAAGACAGGTTTTGCCGCTATTCATATGGAGATGCTGTTTAACAACTCCACCGATCCGATCTCTACACAGCTTCAGGCTGACCTCTCTCTAGATCGTGATGTCACGACCCTGAAGGGAGAGGCGTATCTGGTACTAAAGACTCTTAGCAGTGATGATGAGAAGAGAGATGAGGAGATGTATGAGACTCTCGAGACAGAGAAGTACCCCTTAGCTACCTATACACTAGATCATGTGACCATGGTCGGAGACAGTGACTATACCCTGCATGGAGAGCTTACTCTGCACGGAGTCAAAAAAGAGGTCATCTTCACAGGTAATATCGAGGAGAAGCCCGATACCATAACCATCGACGCAAGATCGCTCATCTTGATGAGTGATTTCAACATCGAACCTCCCTGTATGCTCTTCACGTTCATCTGCGCACGTAACGAACTTGACCTCTCTTTCAAAGCTGTGTTTGTCAAATAGACTCTACTCTCTTCGCATGATCGGGTTCCGATCTCTCCAGAACATCTTATGACAATAGTATGAATATTTACTCATATAGATATTCACATACCCTATTTGCGATAACATGGTAAACTATCTTTTTTTAGAAGGAACATAGCCTATGCCTCAACGCAATCTATTGCTACTTAGTATCAAAGACTTTTTTACTCGTGAGATCTTAAGACTTGCCTTTTATCCCTTTCTACTGACAATGATAATTCTCTACGTGCTCTTTTTTGTCGCTGCCGATATGGGCTTTGAGCAGTTACAAGACTATACCGTCCATATGGAGCAATCAAAGACGACGCTAGAGAACGGCATACCGCATACGGAAGAGCTATCTGAGACCTTTCAAGGTTCATCTATCATAGACTTTCTACTCAAATACAGCATAACCTCATGGCTGCTCAATTTTCTTCTCTATACCGTCGGCAGTATGTTCGTCTTACTGCTTTCCATCATCATCGCTTTAGCTGTCATAGGTTTTTTGACACCACCCATACTAAAAGTCATACAACAGCGCTATTACCCCGACATCGACATGGTCGGCTATGGCCATATGGGGACCATCACATGGCACTTCTTCAAAAGCTTTTTCATCATGATCCTGCTCATCATCATGATGATCCCTTTCTACTTCATCCCTTTGCTTAACATCATCGCACTCAATCTACCTTTTTACTACTTCTTTCATAAACTGATGACCTTTGATGTCGTCTCGACGATCATGACAAAAGAGGAGTACGCCCGAATCCATGTCGTCAATGCCAACAGCGTCCGGATAAAGACCCTGATCCTCTACCTCATCTCACTTATACCACTGGCTATCTTGTTTGCGACTGCCTTTTATGTCATCTATCTCGGCCACACGTTTTTTGTAGAAGTAAGAGCACTGCGTGAACGAGACCGAAAAGATCAGCCATCAGATAGTGAAGTGACTGTTTCTCCCAAAGTCTCGACAGCCGCCCAAAGACTTTAAGACCTATATACTTCTGTACTCATAAAGGAACACCATGATCAAATGGTATGACAGCATAGTCGTCAAGGTCTTGGCGTTTTTCATGCTTTTCGCGACCATACTACTGATAAGCATGATAGGCACCTTCTCTGTCGTAAGCAAAGAGCAGCTCAAAGACAACGCCTACACCAAAGCCATACTCACCAGTGAGAAGATCGTCGCCACACTGGAAAAAGCACAGATGCGCATTGAAGAGCTTGCCACCGTTTTGGCAAATATGGGAGAGACACTTACCCTTGATGATACCAAGAACAGAGCACTTATCAGAAAGATGATCGACACCGGTGGACATACAAATGTCGTCAGTGGAGGAGTCTGGCCCGAGCCCTATGCACTGCATCCCGATAGAGAACGTTCGAGCTACTTTTTTGCAAGAGATGAACAGGGTCAGCTGCAATATATAGAGAGTTATAATGATCTAAAAAACGACGATTACCACAAAAAAGAGTGGTATGTCCCTGCCCGTTTTTTTAAAAAGGACCAGACTTACTGGTCCAGAGTCTACATAGACCCCTATACTCATGCAGCTATGATCACCGCTACTGTCGGCATCTTCAAAGATAAGAAGTTCACAGGTGCTGCGACCATTGACATCCGACTAGAAGGACTTGACGACTTTCTTGCTGAAGCAGTCAAACCACTTGAAGGCTACTCTTTTCTGGTTGACAGAGAGGGGCAGTTCATCGCTTATCCCGGCCAGTTGGACATCAAGATCACCGACATGGCCAGACAAAATATCTTCTCAGTTGATGCACCACGTTTTCTACCGATGATGGAGAAGATCAAAGAGATCATGCAAAAGAACATCCATCCTGATGATAAAGAACTTACCAAGACCCTGCTCAGCCATAGTGATGAGATAGATGAGGATGAGGCTAAGATCATCGCTTCAATGATCAAAAGACAGAATAAAAGCATCACTGTCAAAAGTGAACACGAGCGCTTTATGATAAACGATGACATACTGCTCGACGATGATGCCTTTGTCACCGTCTTCACCATACCCAATAACCAGTGGAAGCTTGTAGTCGCACTTCCCGCAAGTAAAGCTTTTGCGCAAAGTAGAGAGATCTATCAAAACATCATCCTTATCACAGTACTAGTCACATTGATCATATCCATCATCGGTTATATATTCATACGCAAGATCGCTGTAGTACCGATGAGAGATGTCTCCACACAACTACAGAGAAGTATCTCAAGGCGAGACCCAACTGGTCTTCTCGAGACACAAGAGAGAGGTGAACTCGGTGACCTTGTCTACTGGTTCAACCAGCGTTCTCAGTCCCTGCATGATAAATATCTCGAGATCGAGAGCTTGAACAAAGAGATAGAAGATACCCAGAGAGAGGTGGTCTTCACCATGGGTGCTATCGGAGAGAGCCGCTCCAAGGAGACCGGAAACCATGTCAAAAGAGTCGCTGAATACTCTCGTCTGTTAGCACACTATTATGGCATGGATAAAGCGGAGGCTGAGTTACTCAAACAGGCCTCACCTATGCATGATATAGGTAAGGTCGCTATCCCTGATGCCATCTTGAACAAACCGGAACCTTTCAGTATAACTGATCGTGAAGTGATGGATACCCATGCGACACTGGGTCACGAGATGCTTAAATACTCCACCCGCCCTCTTCTTAAGATGGCATCCATCGTCGCCTATGAACATCATGAGAAATTCGATGGTAGCGGTTATCCACGTGCTCTTAAAGGTGAAGACATCCATATCTACGGTCGTATCACAGCACTTGCTGATGTCTTTGATGCACTGGGGTCTGCACGTGTCTATAAGCCCGCATGGGATGATGAGCGGATCTTTAGACTTTTCAAAGAGCAACGCGGTAAACACTTTGACCCAAGACTCATCGATATCTTCTTCGAACATCTTGATGAGTTTTTAGCTATACGAGATAGTATGAAAGACACTATTGAGTGAAAAACTAAAAACAAAGAGCAGATCACTATGCGCTGATGATAAGTCTTCCCGCTGCCATGTAAAATGATTCTAATTCACTTGCTGTCGCACTAATAGCCATACGTACGTGAAGAGGTTCAAAATACTTCTCAATGATGGTCACACCCGACTGTGTCATAAGATACTCTACTTTTCCAACATCGCTATATTCACAGATGAACTCGGCAGCTTCCTGCTTTGTATATGTTGTGACACCCGCACTCTCTATTACCAGGTTGGTCGCATCAGAATAGGCTCGGACAAGACCACCTGTCCCAAGCTTGGTCCCTCCAAAGTAGCGCACTGTGATGATGGCGACATTGATAAGAGTCTGCCCCTGCAAGACCGCTAATGTCGGTCTCCCCGATGTCCCTTTGGGCTCGCCATCATCACTACTGCCCTCTACTATCTGGTCATGTTCGTTCAAGTGACGAAAAGCTGTCACAAAGTGTCGGGCTTTAGGATGCTTTGCTCGCAATTCTTTTAATATCTCATCATATCGGGAAAAGGGCATAAGATGAGCGATGAACTTTGACTGCTTGATGACAAGGGTCTCAAAGCTATGTTCTATGACAGTAAGCATGTCAAGGAGTTTAGCAAAAGAGTTTTAAAGGCAGCTCCAAGAACTTGCTATAGCATAGAAAAAAATCGATAGCTCATATTATAAGAAAGCAATAGCAATGGGCTCATTTTATGATATCATCATATAATATTACATTCTGTCTAATAGATCTGTCATCAATTCTACTGCAGGAGGGTCTAGGTCATGAGTTCAAAGACCATGCAGGTCATCATACTTGCAACACTTTCCATCATCATCTACTTTTTTATTGACAACCACATCCAGAATATGACTGCGGACAGATATCGTGAACACTCTGTCAATATCCGTCAGAACGTAGAGACCTTCATCCATGCCAAACAAGAGGCCATCAGTTATCTATCGATGGCACTGGCTAATGATGATCTCTTAAAAAAAGCCTTGCGTGAAAAGGACCATACCTTACCTGATCTGCAACGGTTCACATCACACCTTAAGCAGAACACTCCCATACAAGACATCTGGTTCCAACTGATCGACACAGAAGGTAAGAGCCTTTATCGAAGCTGGACGACCCAACGCGCGGACAATATGCTCGATGCACGGATGGATATCTCTAAGATGTTAGAGCGACCCGACATCATGAGCACCATAAGTACCGGAAAATATGACATGACCTTTAAGACCATGGTACCGATCTATGAGAACGGAATACTTCTTGGTATCTTTGAGAGCATCGCAGATCTCGACTCGATAGTCGAGAGACTAGACAAAAGTGGATGGCAAAGCATCGTCTTGGTAGATAAGAGGTATCGTGACCAGCTTATCCACGCAGCCAAAGAACATTTCATCGACGACTATTTTATCTCCGCCTCCAAAGCCCAAATGAAGATACTTGAATATATGACCAGTAAGGGTATCAGTCACTTTATCCATCCTGAGGATGAGTATCTCATCGACCGACAGAATGGACTGTTGAGTGTGCACTATCATATCAATGATATCGCTGGAGAACCCATGGGTTACTTTCTGCTTTTCAGAGCACTCGAAAATATCGATATCAGTAGAGCCCTGCAGTTCAGAGATGAGCTCTACCTCTTTAGCCTGCTCTCTCTCGCTATGGCCTACCTGCTCATTCGCTATCTATTGATCCGCCGTAAAAACTCAGAGACTGAGGAGTTCAATGTCAGACTGCGCTCAGAAGTAGCAAAAAGCGTCCAGGTGATCCAGGATAAGAACAGGTCACTGCAAAACATCATAGACAGTGTCTCGGATTCTGTCATGGTCGTAAACACTGACTATACCGTCTCGATGATGAACAGTGTGGCGAAGTCTCTTTGGGACGAAAGTCTTATCGAAGATATCAGACGTCCGAAATGTTATGAGGTGTCACATCATCTCACTTCACCTTGTGACGGAAAAGATCACCCCTGTCCATTAAAGTCTGCTGTCGAGACAAAAAAAAGAGATACTGTGACCCATATGCATTATAACGCGACAGGGGATGAAGTCTATATGGAGTTGACAGCTATTCCCGTCACAGATGATGATGGCAACGTCACCTCCATCATCGAGATCGGACATGATATCACTTCACATATGAAGGTACAAAACAGCCTTGAGAGACAAAAAGAGAGTCTCTCCCATCTGGCCAACCATGACCCACTCACACAACTTCCCAATCGTCTCCTCTTCCTCCAACGGCTCAGACAGGCCATTAGCTACTGTCAACGTTCTGGTCAACGCGCAGCGGTCGTCTTTCTTGATCTTGACGACTTCAAAGTGATCAATGACTCCTTTGGGCACAGTGCCGGTGATACCATCTTAAAAGAGACGGCGAACAGACTTCAACAATGTACACGTACCAGTGATACCGTTGCCAGACTCGGCGGCGATGAGTTCACCATGATCATCAATATCTATGATGATGATGAGGAAGTCGACCATGTCATGGAACGTATCATGCATATCTTCTCCCTACCTGTCATGATAGATGAGAAATATTATCATATCACTACAAGTATCGGTATCAGCTTCTATCCAGATCATGGATCGACCTCAGAAGAGCTCCTTGAGAATGCCGATAAGGCTATGTACTCTGCAAAAGACACTGCACACAACAACTACGCTTATTATCTTGAGGACGATATACCCGGACCTGTCTAAAGTGATCTTATAGACAGTGATGTTACAATAAAGATGGTTATCCCGGATCTTATTGAGAAAGGTACCTAGATGCAAGATGAACACACTTCAAATAGATGGCACTCCCAACAGATAAAGTACATTTTCACAACATTAAAGACTACACCAGATGGGCTCTCTCAGAAAGAAGCGGATAAGAGACTTTCCCTACATGGTCCAAACCTCCTTCCTGAACCTAAGCGTCATGGTCCATTCCTACGTTTTCTCTATCAGTTTCATAATATCCTCATCTATGTACTTCTAGCTGCAAGTGTAGTCACCGCGTTACTAGGCCACTGGGTCGATGCGGGTGTCATATTTGGTGTCGTCTTGCTTAATGCCCTGATAGGGTTTATACAAGAAGGTAAAGCCGAAAACGCTTTGAGGGCTATACGGCAGATGCTCTCTCCCAATGCCATGGTCATACGTGATGGACATCAGGTGAGCATACAAGCAGAAAAGCTGGTGCCTGGTGACATCGTCTTACTACGATCAGGCGATAAAGTACCCGCAGACCTGCGGATGTCCCACATCAAAGGTCTTCAGATCCAAGAGTCTGTCTTGACTGGTGAGTCCCTCGCAGTAGAAAAGACCACAGAAGCCCTTAGCGATGAGAGCGTACTCGGAGATCGCCGCTGTATGGCTTACTCAGGTACCATCGTCACCCATGGGCAAGGAAGCGGTGTAGTCGTCGAGACTGGGGCTAATACAGAGATCGGCCGGATCAGCATCCTGGTATCAGAGATAGAGTCGGTGACCACACCGCTCTTACGCCAGATGGCTCAGTTCGGTCGTTGGCTGACTGCGGCCATCTTAGCACTCGCTACCATCACCTTCGCTTTTGGTTCACTGGTAAGAGACTACGCAAATGCTGATATGTTTCTCGCCGCCGTAAGTCTGGCAGTAGCGGCTATTCCTGAAGGGCTGCCTGCTATCATGACCATCACCCTGGCCATAGGAGTCCAGCGTATGGCAAGCCGAAATGCCATCATACGGAAGTTACCTGCCGTTGAGACGCTTGGAGCGGTGAGTGTGATCTGTACGGATAAGACCGGTACCCTCACCCGTAATGAGATGACTGTCCGTACCGTGACCACGACTGACACTGTCTTTGAACTCGGAGGCACCGGTTACGATCCGCATGGTGCCATCTCACTTCTACAGAAAGAGGTACTCCCTCAAGAGCAGCCGCTTCTTCTCGAAGTCCTTCAGGCTGCGATGCTCTGCAATGATGCAGCACTTAAGGAGCACGATGGCTTATGGTCTGTCAGCGGTGATCCGATGGAAGGGGCCCTGCTTGTCGCAGCACTTAAGGCCGGTCTGGATGTCGAAGCTGAAGAGAGACAGTATCCTCGCACTGACCTCATCCCCTTTGAGTCTGAACACCGATTTATGGCGACTCTTCATCACTCACACACCGGTGATGCCTATATCTTTCTCAAAGGAGCACCAGAACATGTCATCGAGATGTGTACGCTTCAACGAGCCGGAGATGGTGATCACGCTCTCGATAAGAGCTACTGGTCACACGCCATCGAAGCGATGGCGAAGCAGGGTCAGCGGGTCTTGGCCATCGCTTTTAAACCGGTAAGACAGGAACAGGTGGGGCTTAGTTTTGATGATGTAGAGAGTGATCTCATCATGCTGGGCATGTTCGGTCTGATAGACCCTCCCAGAGAGGAGGCTATCGAGGCAGTACAGGCTTGTGGAAGAGCCGCTATCCGTGTCAAGATGATCACCGGTGACCACGGCGCTACCGCACGTGCCATTGCTAGCCAGCTTAGACTAAAAAATACCGAGGATGTCATCACCGGAGCAGAGCTTGAGCGGATGAGTATGGATGCTTTACGTGAGCGGGTACTTGATGTCGATATCTATGCCCGTGTCGATCCTGAGCATAAACTGCTTTTAGTAAAGCTCTTACAAGAGCATGGCCTTGTCGTGGCGATGACTGGTGATGGAGTCAACGATGCTCCGGCGCTGAAACGTGCTGATGTTGGAACGGCCATGGGACACAACGGGACTGAAGCAGCCAAAGAAGCTGCCGAGATGGTACTGGCTGATGACAACTTCGCATCCATCACCCACGCCGTAGAGGAGGGTCGTACTGTCTATGACAATCTTAAAAAAGCCATCCTTTTCATCCTACCGACCAATGGTGGCGAAGCGCTTATCATCCTTGCTGCTATTGTATTTGGTTTTCAGCAGCTACCCTTGACTCCGGTACAGATACTCTGGGTCAACATGATCACCGCGGTCACTCTGGCACTCTCGCTTGCCTTTGAACCACCAGAATCAGATGTCATGCTCCGCTCTCCACGCGATCCACATGAGCCAATACTCACCTCCCATCTCATCTGGCGTGTACTATTTGTCTCCATCATCCTGATGGGCGGGACATTTGGCCTTTTCCTCTGGACGATAGAGCAAGGTGCCTCTATTGAATATGCAAGGACTGTCGCAGTAAACACCCTTGTCCTTTTTGAGATCTTCTATCTCTTCAATGCTCGTTACATCACTGCTCCGGTATTGAATTTCTCAGGTCTGACAGGTAACCCTTATGTACTAATAGCCATCGTCATCCTTCTACTCTTCCAGCTTGGCTTTACCTATCTCTCACCACTACAGACCCTCTTTGGTACCACTGCGATCGACTTCGCTGTTTGGGTCCGTATTGTGCTTGTCGCCTCCTCTGTACTGTTCCTGGTCGAGTTGGAGAAGTACATCATCCGATACATGGAACGAAATAGATCATGAGAAGATATAATGACACAATAAGTCACAACATATAGGGATAAATGATGATCATGATGGATTTTGAGTGGGTAGCTATCGCGATGGGGGATGTCACCTGGATATCTCTGGCTTTTCTCCTTGGTTTTCTTGTAAGAGTCATCGGCCTGCCACCTCTGGTCGGTTTTCTGGCAACAGGTTTCGTACTCAATTTTATGGGTTTTGCAAGTGGTGAGACCCTGCAGAAACTCGCCGACCTTGGGATCACCCTGCTCCTGTTCACTGTCGGTCTGAAAT
Source organism: Sulfurimonadaceae bacterium (assembly GCA_016744575.1). GTDB lineage: Bacteria > Campylobacterota > Campylobacteria > Campylobacterales > Sulfurimonadaceae > BB26. The sequence continues at coordinate 31,101 of JADGEC010000005.1, forward strand.
TAGACCTGAAAGTACTGCTAAAGCCGCAGGTCTGGGCAGTGACCACCTTTCATATAGGAAGTGTCATCGCACTCTTTGGTGTCATCATCTTTGCACTGGCCACACTTGGAGCACCACTCTTCTCCACGCTTGACCTCACGACTTCTATCATACTAGCCTTTGCGCTAAGTTTCTCAAGTACGGTCTTCGTCGTCAAGTCACTGGAGCAAAAAGGGGAGATGAAGTCCCTGCATGGACGCATAGCTATCGGTATTCTAGTCATGCAGGACCTTGCGGCTGTAGCTTTTCTGGCAATATCTTCCGGTAAGATCCCTTCACTCTGGGCACTGTCACTTTTTCTACTTATCCCGCTACGACCGCTCTTTCACCAACTATTGCAAAAGACGGGACATGGTGAACTACTGATCTTATATGGTCTTGTCTTGGCACTTGGTGGTGCCGAACTCTTTGAGATAGTCGGAGTAAAAGATGATCTGGGTGCACTGATCATGGGAGTGCTCATCTCCACGCATCCAAAATCAGTAGAGATGGCTAAGTCTATGTTGGGCTTCAAAGACCTCTTCCTAGTAGGTTTTTTCCTCTCTATCGGTATGTCAGGTGAACTCTCACTCGAAGCCCTGGTCATCGGGATCTTGCTCGTACCTTTTGTCTTTATAAAGTCAGCACTCTTCTTTACACTGATGACCCGTTTTCAACTACGGGCAAGGACTTCACTGCTGGCGACACTCAACCTCACAAATTACAGTGAGTTTGGTCTCATCGTCGCGGCTATAGGAGTAGCCAACGGCTGGATGGATCCTGAGTGGCTGGTCGTGATCGCCATCGCACTCTCCCTCTCCTTTGTCATCGCTGCCCCGTTAAACAAATTCGATGACAGGCTCTACAGCCGATTCAGGCCGTTTTGGTCAAGGTTCCAGCGTAAGAAAAGGCTGCAAGACGATCTGCTCTTGAACACACGAGGTTCGACTATCGCCATCTTTGGCATGGGAAGAGTAGGCAGCGGAGCCTATGACAGGATGCGTGAAGCCCATGGAGAGACTGTCGTCGGCGTAGACTTTAATGCCGAGACAGTCAAAAAGCATGTTGCCACCGGGCGCAAGGTCCTTTACGGTGACCCAAGTGATGCAGATTTCTGGGAGAAGATAGAGAAAGACCATAGCATCAGCCTAGTCATGCTTGCACTGCCCAACCTACAGGCAAACCTCAATGCCCTGGAACAATTACGTGAGATCACTTTCCCGGGTCGCATCGCAGCAATAGCAAGATACTCTGATGAGGAGGAGCGATTACGACAAGCAGGTGCGACCGCTGTGTTCAACGTCTATACGGAGGCCGGTACGGGATTTGCCGACCATGTCGAAGCCCAGCAGCAAGCCTGACTAAGAGCTCATCTCCTTGTGACGTGCGATAAGTTTTTTTCGCTTATCTGTAAATGACCACCAAGGCTGCGGTCTTCCACCTTCCATAAAATCGATGACAGCCATAAACACGTCAATCACACAAGGGTCCTCTCTCTGCTCTCTCTTTACACAAAGCTCCGAATATAAGACAAAAGGGTCTTGACCGATCAGCTTCCGAGGATGATCGATACCGACTAGTCTAAGGTCCTCAGCCATAGCCTTACCGATGTTAGGCAGAGCATCGAGCCGGGTCACTGTATCTCTATCAGGATCTTTCATCTATCTTGCTCTGTTCATCAAACACATTTTTCAGCTCTTATCCTACTGGACATATACCAGTACATCCATAGGAGACCTCTGCAGCAGATACGAGGCAGTCGAACTCAGAAGAAAGCTATTCATACAATCAGAGCCTAATACAAGCAGATCTGCATCATCTTCTACGATATAGGCCAAAAGGTCCTCATTGACCGATGCTTTAAAGTCGATAAGCGCCATCTCTCCACCACCGACCTCGTTGACAAATACTTTTAAAGCACTCTTTGCACTGAAGGCCATCTTTTTACGTAAGTCTTGACGCTGTATCTCACTTATGCGGTAAGTCATCGCCTGGAGTTCACTGATGGTATCAGCAGCATAAAGATATTTTCGCGAAGGTTTGATGAAAAGCCTATTGGCAAAGAGGATGCTCTTTTTAGAACAGTCCGACAGATTCGTCGGTTCGATCATCTTCTGGTAGACCTGAAAGGTACTGTTTTTGACGATCAGTACCGGGATATGTGAGTCTTGTAGCAGCTTAAGTACAGTCGTGCCGATATGATCACTATCTATATCACCCTTACCATGTGATCCGACGACAATAAGATCAGACTGGGTCTTCTCTACCTGCAGCTTAATAGCCTCAGCGGGCTCTCCATGCTCGATGAAAAGCATATACTCGACACCTGCATCTCTATTTAGCTCATCGATCTTAGTGATGAGCTCTTTTTTTATCGCATCCTCATCTACTGATGCAAAATAAGGGGACTCCATAAAAGGGGGTTCGATGACATGGACGACCATTAGCTGTGCATCTTTTTTCTTTGCGACAGATATACCTCGTTTGAGTGCTTCCTCGGCCATAGCCGATCTATCGTATGCCACCAATACTTGTTGGACCAATTGCATCATTCGCCTCCTGATCTGATCATATATAAGACTTTAGCTCTATATCAGATAGTAACAAAAAATAGATAAGGACATCTTATTGGCCTTCATCATCTATCTGCATGGAGCCTATATCACTCTTTTCTCCACTTCTTGAGACTGATGCACTGTGATGCCTATGTAGGATATAACTATATGTCATGTTGTGAAAATTAAATTCTTATCATAAATATCAAAACTATTTATGAACAGAAGCAATTGTAAGATTACTTCTGTAAAATCTCAGAAACATTTGGAGAGACTCATGACAAAGAGTACTATTGGACAATTTAGGATCATAGGTTTCATCGAGGGTATCTCCTACCTCGTACTGCTCTTTATTGCGATGCCTATGAAATATATGTATGAGAATCCGATCCCCGTTAAAATAGTAGGCATGACACATGGCATACTCTTTATCCTCTTTATGATGCTCCTGCTTGCAGCAGCACAAAAGCATAAATGGTCTTTTAAGTTCAACTCACTTCTCTTTATCGCATCGCTAGTACCCTTTGGTACGTTCTTTACGGACAAGAAGTTAAAAGCACTACAGACTGCTTAGTATCTAGGGCCTTAGCCCTATCTTGGTATATACTGCTACAATCCCTATATGTTTTCCAAAGCCCATCAACGACTTTTAGCATGGTACCAGACTCATGGCCGTCACGACCTTCCCTGGCGTAATACCGACGACCCCTATAAGATCTGGGTCAGTGAGATCATGCTACAGCAGACTCAAGTCAAGACTGTTCTTGAACGGTTCTATTTTCCCTTCCTTGAAGCCTTTCCGACACTGCAAGACCTAGCTGATGCAGATCTGGATGAAGTGCTTAAAAAATGGGAGGGATTGGGTTACTACACCAGGGCCAGAAACTTACATAAGACCGCTTTGCTAAGTACACCTTCACTACCACAAAGTGTCCATGAGCTAAAGGCCCTTCCCGGTATAGGTGAGAGTACGGCCCATGCAGTCGCAGCCTTTGCTTTTCACACTCCGGTCCCCATCATGGATGCCAACATCAAACGTATTCTTTACCGGGTATTCGCTATCAAAAAAGCGACCGATAAAGTACTCTGGGAATATGCCCGTAAGCTTTTTGACGAAGAGCACCCTTACGACTTCAACCAGGCGATGATGGACCTGGGCTCCATACTCTGTCAAAGTCGGCGTACTGCATGTAAGCAGTGTCCATTTTCATCTGTCTGCCTTGGTAAAGAGGACCCATTTGCCTACCCACAGAAAAAAGTAAAGAGAGCGATTCCTGTCCGTCAAAAAAAGATCATTGTCCACCACCATCGTGGACGTTATGGTATGCGACAGCGAAGTAGCCGTTTTCTACATGGACTCTGGAGCTTTACCGAGATCGGTTCAGATGAGGAGATGGATGTATCAAGACGACTCGGAGATATTAGCCAGCAGTACTCACACTTCAGACTTGATGCCGAAGTCTATCTCCATGAAGCATCTATAGATGAACATGAGTGGTTTACCTTAGAAGAGATATCAGCACTTGCTTTAAGTGGTGCAGATCATAAAGTAGTGACACTTCTTAAGCAGAGATAAGTTCTGACACTCGGGTGAGCAGCTTATCTCCGCAATGCTACTATCAACAATAAAAACAGTGGGAAAACGATGAGAAAAGAGCGTGAAGGTGAGATCTTTATGGTGATACTCTCCATCTTGGAGAGCATGTTCCCTATCTTCTCACTCTTTAGCATAGCGCTTGTCGGGGCCATCTTCTCATACACTTATGTCGTCCTCATCGCCTCTATAATACTTTTGACTATTTTGATCATAAAAAAAGAGTTCTCGACACTCTTTACCCCCAAAGCACAAAAGGACCTGCTGTTCACCTCCTTTTTTATCACCTTGCTGTTTCTACTTCTCTTTATAAGTCTACGCTACACCACGGCCGGTAATATCGCGGTACTGATCTTTTTACAGCTTTTCTTCTCATATCTCTATTTTAATATCTTTGGTTCTGATCGAATGACAGCACTGCATACCATTGGTGCTCTGAGTATGGTGATCGGTGCATTTATCATGCTTTTCCCTGAGGAGGTTCACTTTAACATCGGTGATGCTATGGCACTGACCGCTGCAGCTGTAGCACCGATAGCCAATCTTTACCAAAAACGGGCCAGAGTATATGTAGGTACTATTACGATCTTGACCTACCGAAATCTTATTGCCTTGCCTTTTCTCTTTGCCATCGCATCTACCTTTGAACCTATGCCGACACAAGAAAAAGTCCTCGATGCCCTGCCCTACCTCCTGGCAAACGCGATCTTGATATATGTCATTGCCAAGATATTCTGGATAGAAGCTCTGCACCGTATCTCCATCACCAAGATGAGCGCGATGGTAGCCCTCATCCCTCTGTTCACACTGTTCTTTGCCTACTTGATACTACATGAGATACCGACACTTAGACAGCTGATAGGTATCATACCCATCCTTCTCGGAGGCTATTTTATCACCAGACCTGATGGTAGACTCAAACAATAAGTATGACCAGTCGATCTCATCGACTGTAGCTAATAAGGCAAAGCACAAATATCCAATGCCTCAGTCATCTCTGCACTACTTCTAACAACAAAGTCATGGCAAACGTCTTTTTCTCTGTTACTTTATTTTAAACAGGACCAAAACGAGAGAGGGCCATCGGTAGACATGCTCTACATCAAAATAGATATAAGTCGAATGGTAGGTGAGATGATCTTAGTATTTATTTATAGAAAAGGACTTGCAGTAGATGTTACCAAGTAAGACTTGGTAACGAGTGGAAGATGCTAAATGACTTACTTAGTAGCTGGAACCAACTCTTCCACAGCCTCAGTAGCCTCTTGGGCGACTTCCGATGCAGTCTCAGTGGCTGCTTCTGTGGCTTTCTCGACTTCTTCAGTCACCTCTACCTCAGAAGCTTTTTCAGTGACCTCTTCGACAACTGCCTCTACTTCCTGAGTGACTTCTGCCGCAGCCTCTTCGACTACAGCAGGAGCTTCTTCGACCGCTGCAGGTACAGCTTCGACTGCCGATGAAGCAGTAGCTTTAAGTGCATCTATCTCTTCTTGATGAGCAGCTTTAAGTGCGTCTATCTCCTCTTCATAACCCTCTTCGACTTCGTACATCTCATCTTCGGCTACTCCAAGCTTATCCTCATACTCCTGGACGATCTTTACATTGGCACCATGGGTATAGACCAATTCACCACCCTCTTTACCTTGAACGAAGTTGACAGCGATAAAGCCGACCAAGATCAGAAAATAGATGATCTTAGCCCATTTGTTCATGACCAGCACAGCGATCGTCTTAAAGATGATCGGTGCTAAGGAGGCGTAGACCAGATAGGTACCCAGTAACTTGTGCTCTTTAAGCTCAGCCTGTCCCGCTTCCGCTAGAAGTGGATACGCCTCTTTCCCATCTGCTGACCCTGTCACATAGAGTCCTGCAAAAAGGAGGATCGTCACGAACAGAAACGAGAACGATAAGATATTTAAAGAACGTCGTTTGAAATAGAGATTTGCGATCTCCAAGATCAATACGATGATCGGGATGACGATCGCAAAATGTGCTACGACCGGATGAAGTAAAAGGGGTACCTCAAATGGTATCTCTACGGGAATTGTGATGGCTGGTAGATTCATGTATCTTCTCCTGGAATGAATGTGATCTTAGAAGCAGTGAACCAGACTGTTCTATGATCATGATTTAAGATAAGCATCATATAGATGCAGGACCCTGACCCGACCTCTCGTTTAGAAGGTCCCCTCAGGAGGTGTATACAGAAATAGGTAATCTGCCTCCGCATTCGGGTAGCCCATCTGTGAACTGATCTCTGGAAGAATAGTAACATAAGGAAGGTTGGAAAGACGAGAGAATCGCATATTTACACCCAGATCATCACTAAGGTGCATTGCTCCTACAAAGATAAGCAGTTTAGCTTTTGGCTCTTGTGACAGTTGCTTGAGCAACTTCGCACTCTCTTGTGCCATCTTCGTATCCCAGGCTACCTGTACACGGTACATCCGCTCCTTACACACGGCAGCATCTTCACCTTCTCTAAGGCCATGACAATGAGAGAAATAGGGCTCAAGTAACTGACGATGGGCTGAGACATTGAGATCAAGACCATCAAAGAACGTCTTCTCCTCACTGCTCATACTGGTAAGGTTGGCATCTGATATCTTTTTTCTGGACGCTTTTGTCAGATTAATACCATGCAACGTACCACCACTCTCACGTACCGCATCATAGATAGGCTCATACTGACTAAAGTCATAACCTGCTTTCTTCTCCCATCCTATCTCTTTGGTGAAATTCCCATCATAACCATCTTTCATATACTCCTGCAAAAGTCTCTTATCATCGGGTACGAACCACTCATTGGCAAGGTAGACAGTAAAGCCATCGGCATGCAGACTCTTTATGAGATCTGCAGTAAAGAGATGCGACTGGGCACTTGTATGATGATCACCTATAAAGATCACAGGATAGGCTTCAAGCTTCTTGATAAGCTGCTCATGACTCAGACACTCCGAACCTTTGATGGCATAGATACCTTGCTCGCAAGCCGGCTTATGCATGATGGGCTTGGGTGTGACGGAACAGCCCGAAAACAGTAGAAGTAATGGGCCGAATACCCCTAAAAAGATCTTTTGCATTGGACTCCTTTTGCGCTATAATAACACGAAGAGACTTCTAAAGGGCAAACCTAAGATCTCACAGGAGAGACAATGGGTCTTCGCTCCAAATTCAGACACCATTTTGCCAATGCTTTTCGTGAACTTTTCATCTATCACCATAGTTCACTTGAGTTTCGTGCAAAAGTATTTGCCATGATCATTGCAGCCAACGAAGATGCAAGTGATTGTGAGTTCGACCTTGTCACAAAAGCCGGGATGGACATCTACAATGACGAAGCCCGTACCAATACACTCTTGTTGACAACAAAAGAGTATGTCAAAAAAGTCCATGATGATAACGGTCTTGATATAGATCGGCTTGTCAGCCACATCGTTCAAGACCTTAAGATCGTTCCCCGATATGCCAAGAAACTTAACCCCTCCCAGCTACGACCTATCATCGAATGCAGTACTGATGAAGACACTATCACATACCAGTTAAATATGCTGGAATTTATCAGTACACTCAGAGATGACTATGAAAGAGCGGAGAAGGCTCGTGAGAAAAAAAAGAGACCATTGACTCTTAAAGGAGGTCCACTTCATGGTTAAGACTACTATACTTGTACTCTTACTAATGATCTTTCTAGGATGTGAGGAGAAAGCGGTCCCTGTCGAGAACACTCCGAGTGAAGTGCCGGAACAGCTACCTGAACAGGGCTATATAGATACCCACTGATCACTACTCATACGGTGTGAGGGCATAACCTTCGCTCATCAGCTTCATAACGCCACCAGCAAGGTTCTTCACATCATAACCTTCCTGGTTCATGAAGTTTGCGACCTGAGAAGTACGTGAACCAGTACGACAGATCAGACCTATCGGCTGAGTCTTACCGCCAAGCTCATCCATACTCTTTAAGAACGCTTCCGCATCATAATTACCACTTTGATCAAAAAAGGTAATACACTTCGAATTTGGCACGATACCAGTCTGTTGCCACTCGGGGCTTGTACGTATATCTACGATGACCATATCTGACTCTTCTAACATCGCTTTATCTGGATAGACATCAATACTCATAATGATCCTTAAATATATTTAATTATTTTTGGATTATAGTCTAATTACTTGAAGTCGTTTTGTCTGGAAGGGATCTTTCAGTTTGTTCAAAGTGTCTAAGGAGATCCTAGATCAAAGCGTAAAACGCTCCGGATCAAAGAAACTCTCTTCGGAGATATGCCCAAAAGCAGCGTTTACAGAGACAAAAAGATCAGGATACTTCTCTTCCATCTCTGCAAGCATCACCTTCATCGAGGCTCTCGCATGTGGCATCTTCACATCGAATCGCAGTGAAGGACAGGCCTCATCACCGATAGTCGGCATGTTGTTCTCGATCGCAGCAGCTGCGAGTTGACGTTCACGCAGCTGTATCAGAGGACGGATGACTACTAGTCCATTACCCGCTTTATACTTTGGAGCAAGGGAGCGCATATGACCGTTATAGATAAGGTTCATAAAGAAGCTTTCAGCCGCATCATCAAGATGGTGACCGAGGGCTACTTTATTACATCCATACTTCTCAGCCGCACCATAGAGTGCACCTCTACGCATACGGGAGAAGAAGCTACAGTATGAGGAGTTCTTACGTATCTTCTCTTTGGCGGTATCATAGATATTGGTGTCATAGACCTCATGAGGGATATCGTATTTCTTACAATGTTCCGAGAGCTCCTCAAAGTGTTCACCCATCCCGTAAGCCACGGTTATGGCAAGGAACTCAAAATCGAAGGGAGCACGACGCTGCTGCTCTTTGAGCGCATGGACCATGGTCAGTGAATCTTTACCACCGCTAAGACCTACAAGGATCTTATCGCCCTCTTCTATGAGATCGAAGGTAGCATTGGTACGTCCAAGCTGACGCATGATCTTCTTGGAGAGTTTGAGCGAAGGCTTTTTAAGCAATCTTCTCTACCATCTTCATGATGAAATCTGCACTGACCTTAGCCGAACTGTCTAAGAATGCGTCAAAATCAAAACTGGCATCCATATCTGCAGCATCGCTGATGGCACGAAGAATAAAGACTGGGATATCAAGAGCATCACAGACAACAGCTACAGAAGCACCCTCCATCTCAAGTGCATCGGCATTAAACGTCTCTTCGATGAATCTCTTTCGAACAGGGTCTGCGACAAACTGATCACCTGTCGCGATCACACCCTCTTTCAAGACAATATCCATCTCTTTGGCTACCTGAAGTGCGACATCCTTAAGCGAGTCGTCTGTATCGATGAACTGTGCACCTTCAGGGACAAAACCGTGAGGATGTCCAAATGCAGTGATATCTAGGTCATGCTGGCAGAGTCTTGTCGCTATGATCAGATCACCGACAGAGAGGTCCTTGCTGATGGCACCAGCTACTCCACTAAAAAGCATCTTTTGCGCACCAAAACTCTCGATCATCGTCGCGGCCGTCAATGCAGAGAAGACCTTACCGATCTTCGAGTAGGCGATGACCAGCTCATGTCCGCCAAAACTACACTCATAATAGCTGTTACCTGCTCTCTTAGTGACCTTATAGTCACCAACACGCTCCAAAATAGGGGCGATTTCCTCAGGCATAGCGCCCATAATAGCTAACTTCATCTCTCTCCGTCTTACTGTTGAAAAGCGTCACGGCTTTTAAGCTCACGCTCAATAGCCTTGATGACCACTTTGTTCTTATGGATCTCTTTTCTGACCTTACCATGACGATAGGACTCACAATCATCATAAAGCTTTCTGCCGACACGTTTAGCTTCCTGCGTGTTAAACGTGTCTGTCGCATTACTGCACACTTCTGTGCCGTGGCTGATCATGGCATCCTGCTCTGTAGAGACTCTCTTATACTGCTCTTGCAATTTAGCAGTCGGGACATCTTTACAAAAGTTCTCCTGATAATTACGTATTGAGCGTTCATTGGCATTTAGTACCATAGTCAATAAAAGCATACTGCCGATCATTATCAATAGTCGTCTCATCTATCTCTCCTTCTATCTTTCAATCGATCTTTGCCATCCACTTCTGTACTGCATGTAGAGATCGGTTAAGTCCAACGGTCTTGACTGAAGGCACAGACCGCTCTAGCTGATACTCGATCTCTCCGGTCGGTGTGATGACTCGGCTACCACCCCAGAAACCAAGACCATCCTCAAAACCGACACGGTTGACAAAGACCACATAGGCACTACATAAGAGTGCAGTCGATCTTAAGATCGCATCCCACTGCTGCTCGATCAAGAGTCCATCATCACTGAAATCACGTGCCGGGGAGTTTGCTATGACATAGATGATATCAGGTTTCTCTGCAGCAAGAGCCGCAATAGAGTCAGCTCTCCAAAGGTCTTCACAGACAAGCATCGCTGTCTTTCCCACTTTTGTCTCAAAAGTCTCGATGCTCTCACCTTTAAAGAAGTAACGAGCCTCTTCAAACATCCCGTAGTTAGGAAGATAGACTTTATGATGCATATGGAGAAGCTCGCCGCCGCTAAAATAAAGTGCACTATTATACGTACGACCGTTCTCCTTGATCGCCGCTCCGATGACTATGTCAATAGCTTGCGAGACAATACATAGTTCGGAGAGTTCTTCAATACTCCAGGAGTCCTCATAGACCTTATCCTGCAGCATATAGCCATTTAGTGCCAGTTCCGGAAATACTGCCACATCTGCACTCTCAGATAGTTCCTTAAGTGTCTTTATGCTGGCTTGCAGGTTTGAACGGTTCAGTCTTGGAGCGTTCTGTATCAGAGCTGTCTTCATCAAAGTGCTTCGACTACCTTTTTAAGACTCTCCATATCAGAGACGTTCATCGTCGTCATCGCCTTGTTGATACGTCGGTTCAGACCTTTAAGAAGGACTCCGTTTCCAAATTCGATCGCCATATCTACATCATCAGCTATCGCAAGGATAGACTGCTTATAACGTACCGGACGGATAAGCTGCTCAGTGACCAGCTCGACTGCCTGCTGCTTAGTATGATAAGGCTTCTCTGTTACATTAGAGATGACATCGGCGACAAATGGATCACGTAGAGATCTCTCAAGCTCATGACGAAGTGGCGCTTGCGCACTCGATAGTAGTGGGCAGTGGCTTGCTACTGACATGTTCAATAAGATCGCACGCTTGGCACCTGCTTCTTTAAACGTTGCTTCTAGGCTTTCAAGATCACCCTTCAAGCCAGCGATGACTAACTGACCATCTTGGTTATAGTTAGCTGGCCAGACACTTTTGTTCTCTTTATTACGTGCATCTGTACAGATCGCATCGACACGCTCATCATCCAGACCGACTATAGCCATCATACCCGCATCAATACCTTCACAGGCTGCCTGCATCAGTGTCCCGCGTTTATGTACTAGTTCAACAGCGTCAAGGTAATCGATCGCTCCCGCAGCACAAAGGGCAGATATCTCACCAAGAGAGTGTCCAAGATATAAAGCCGGTTTGATCGTATGCGCTTCCTGAAACAGTTTGTAAGCGATTATGGAGACAAGTAAGATCGCCGGTTGCGTATAAGCGGTCTGATTGATCTGCTCGTTCTCTTCAAAAAGCAGTGCTTTAAAATCGACACCGATCCGTGCACCAGCTTTTTCAAACATCTCTCGTGCTGTAGCACTCTCATCATAAAACGACTTACCCATACCTATTGTCTGACTTCCCTGTCCAGGAAAGATCATTGCTATTCGTTTACTCATCTAGTTGGTACTCCTTGTTCTCTGCGATTTTTTTACGTAGTGTGTTTCTGTTTAGTCCCAACCTCTCTGAGAGTTGTAACTGCGATCTGAACTGCTTTAGTCCGGCCCTGATCAACGGTACCTCATAAAGATACAAAAGGTCTCTGTAGTCATTGTTCGAGCCTATCTTATCTGAGAGGAATTTCTCTGTGATTCGCATCAGGTCATTCTCAGTTATATTACTCAAAAGAAAGTAAAAGAAGAGTTGTCTACGCAGCGAGGAGGAGTTCTCACTCAGGTCTGGCTCGATTCCACTCATATCGAGCTCTCTGTTCTCTCCAAAGAGTGCCTCAGCATCAAGATGATACTGCTTTTGAAGTTCCAGTACATCCTCTCGCCGTTCATCCAATGGAGGAAGGTAAAGGCGTACTGAGAACATCTCTTCAAGCTTCTCGTTCACATATCTATCACTTCCGGTAGCGACGACACGGACACTGTTTTGTACTATATGTTCATGTAGTACATCTAGATTGGAGATATTCTCAATATGTGTGATGATAAGTTCACTGTTACTTTGAAGCGCAAGAATGATCTCGTTAAGATCTTTAGCATCTACAATAGTGGCATTGGGTAGGATATAACGTGCAAGTAGACTCTTACCTGTAGCTTTCTCACCCGATATAAGAGCGTTGACAGAAAGCAGTTTTAACAGGTTTGCTGTTTTAAATGCCTCAGTCGAGGCACTTGAAGCGGTTATAAAATTAGTGGCATCCACAGCTGTGGCCGTCGTCAGTCGAGCAACTACCACTAGCTTCAGCTTGGTTCTCAGCAGGGACACCGCTAAGTGCCTCATCAGCAGATGCGTCACGGATATTGTGGATAGTGACACTAAACATCAGGTCTTTTCCTGCAAGAGGGTGATTGAAGTCAATAAAGACAGTCTCTTCAGCGACCTCTTTGACAGTGACTTGAACTGTACCGCCATCCTCACCTTGACCATAAAGTGTCATACCCACATTAAGGTCGATACCCGCAAACTGATCTTTTGAGAGCTCCTGCTGTGCTTCGTCGTTATACTCACCGTAAGCATCTGCAGCCTTTACAAGAAGATCACCTTTTTCACCGATAGTCATATCTGTGATACCAGACTCGAGACCTGGAATGATCTGACCTTTTCCAAACATGAATACCAATGGCTGACCACCGACATTACTGTCTACGATCTTTCCACCATCACGTACTTCATATTCCAGGGATACTACCTGATTTGATTCGATTGCCATAAGAGACCTTTATAGTTAAAAAATTTGGGAAAGTTTAGCATATTAAGCTATTAACTGCCTGAAAAACAGACAGTAGATGCTCAAGATAAAGGATAGACCCTATGCTTTCATCTTTATATGACACATCTATCTTGATGTGTATCAGGCGTCGAGCACGCCTCCGTTAGCTATTTCGACATCTGTCGCATCGCGCACATCGAGAAGTGTCACATTGAATTGTAGGTCATGGCCGGCAAGTGGATGGTTGAAATCGACTACAATAGTCTCATCTTTAAGACCGATCACAGTGACTTGTATCGACTGGCCCTCTGCATCTTGTCCCTGAAGTGGTGTTCCAAGCTCTAGGTCGATTCCCTCAAACTGCTCTCTAGGGACCTCTTGTTGCGCCTCTTCATCATATTCGCCATAAGCATCAGCAGCCTTTACGACTATCTCAGCCTTATCAGCGATGTTCATCTCAGCCATTCCAGCCTCAAGTCCTGGGATGACCTTACCTTTGCCAGTCAAAAACACTAATGGATCACCACCTACATTACTATCTACGATGCTACCATCTACTCGTACTTCGTACTCCATAGAGACGATCTGATCTACTTTTACTGCCATCTTCTCTCCTATTACTCTATTTTAACTTTTCTGCTGCGATCTTCGCTGCTTTCGTAGATGGATATTTTGCGATGATCGCTTTAAAGAAGAGATCAGCGTTTTTTGTATCACCAGTACTCTTCATCGCTATAGCTGAATGAAGTAGTAGCGTAGGCATATAACTCGCTTTGTCATAGAGTTTCGCACTCTCTTTAAAGTAAGATATCGCCTTTCCATAGTTCTTACGGTAATACCACATCTCGCCAAGCATGTAATTTGCTCGTGCTGGTTTATAACCACGTTCGATCAATGTCTGATACTGTGTTATGGCAGCGGTATAGCGCTGTCGCTCATAGTTTGCTTTGGCCTGTGCTTCAAGATCTTTACTGTTTATCTTTGCCGGTTTGGCTGCTTTTACCGTAGTTGTACCACTACGTAGCTCTTTAGCTATGAGACTTTTAAACTCGTTTACATCATTGACTAATGCGTTGTACTCTTTTTTAGAGACATAGTCACTGTTCATAGTATCCAAAAGAGTAGAGAACTCATCAAGGACTGCTCGCAACTTGATGATGTTTGCCTCATTGCTCTTACCAATAGCCTGATTCTCTTTTACGACTTCTTGCAGTCTTTCAAGGGAATCATCTGTATCAAACTGATCGGTGATGACTTTAAGCTCTCTTCTGTTCTTCTCTGACTTCTCGTTCAGACCCTCAATGACAGTCTGAAGTCCATCTACCCGCTCCAACAAGCTGCCAACCTGGTTCTCATTGGCATGACTCTTGCGTTTGATAGTATCAAGCGTCTTTTTGTTCTTGAGGATACTTTTTTCACTGGAGGTCAATCCGTAAGGATTGTCACTATCTAGATCCCCTGCACCGAACGCAGACGGTTCGGCAGCTAAAAGCGTGAGAGGAAGAAGGGAAGCTGCTAGTAGTAGTACGCGCATCTACGGTAGAAGTTTGAAGTCTACGCGGCGGTTCTCACTCCAACACGCATCAGTCTTATCAGTACAAACAGGATTGCTCTCACCATAACTGACCATAGTGATACGACCTGCATCTACACCGCTCTGTATCATCTCTGTCTTCACACTGTTCGCACGTTTAAGGCCAAGTGCGTAGTTATACTCATCACTACCCCACTCATCACAGTTACCTTCAAGTTTGATGGTGTAGTCTTGTGCATCACTATTGACTAGCTTGATATTACCTTCTACGTTCTCTTGCATATCAGGACGTATTTCAAATCTGTCAAAATCAAAGGTCACTGATTGCATCTTGCGCTCAATACCGCTCATCGTCATCTCATTGCTGTCTGCACCGGAAAAACCATCAGCATCTACTGTCATGACATCTTCAGGGATCGTCTCTGTCAGCGTATCTGTAGCAGCCATCTTTGCACTATCGTCCGTCGTGTCGATCGCAGGCTCTTTTGTACTACAGCCACTAAGTGCCAGAAGTGCTATCAATGCACTTGAAAGAAAAATACTTTTCATAATATGAAGACCTTTATCTAAAAAATTGCTGTTATTTTAGCAAAAGACTCTTAAGAGTAGTAGACTTTCACATCTATCAGGAAGAAATCCATAAAAACAGTAAATATCTATAAAAAATAAGCCTGTTACTGAAGATAGAGGGATGGATCGGTGATCTATGGACTTACCAGTCCATAGATTGGATCTTACCGATCTTTAGCGGGAAAAGAAAGTTCTTATTGTGTTTTAAACGCACGACACCGATTGAGCTTTGCTGCTTGTAACTTTTTATGAACAAGATGGCATCGCCATCTTTTGAGAAACGAGGAAACTCATTGACTCCCGTAGCTGTAAGACGTCGGATAAAATCAGTCTTAGTCGAGATAAGATGAAGGTTAAAGGTGTTACGTGAGAAGGCATTGGCACTCTCACGAGCCTTGTAGACTATCAGGTCGCCATGAGCACTACATGCTGCGTTACTTTTACCATAATAGACCATCTGTTCTACTGCTTTCGAGCCGATCTTCTTAGCAAAGACATTAGGATAACCAAGGCGGTTTGATACAAATGTGATACGGTCATCTGACATAAATTGGGCATTTACATCGATGCCGCCATATTTCGTCAGACGTTGTCTCTTCTTATTCTCAATATCGTATAGATAGATATCGGGTTGCCCGTTTGGAGCCATAGTCAGTAAAAGCTTCTTTCCGTCTTGTCGGACATCAGAACAGATCAGCATGCCATCAGAGCTGGTGATCTTCTCACTTTTTCCTGTATATATGTCCATCTTATAGAGAGTGGGGATCCTACCATCAAGGTCAGTAAAATAGAAACTACTTTGTTTTTTATCAGCCCATTTAGGAAAGACGTTTAATCCACCACGTATGATGACACGTTGATAACTCAGTGTATAATCAGTCAGTAATATCTCACTTTTTTGCGGAGCGACCAAACGTGTCAGGATCACTTTTCTTTTCATCCAATCAACCGGATCAGCACCCATGTATGCGTTCACATCGTATGCAATAGCATGCACGATGAAGATATACTGCTCACTGTTACGAAGACGGTATTTCTTTGAAAAGACAGTAGAGTCATCACTTAACATCTTTGCGTGTACTATAAAGACACCACTATCATCTTTTTCCAGGCTGTAACGCAGGACATAATCAGACTTCTTATTACTTCTGTCTACATTATCATCATCAAAATAGGTAGTCGTATACTCATCTTTGACATTGAAGAGGGAAAGCACGTTGAGATCACCGACTAGCGCTTTAAAAAAACGTTTACTCAAGCCATCTTTATAATCTACAGAGGCATCCTCAACTGCCATCGATGATAATCCATCAACTCGTTTGGTCACCTCTATTGTCGCATCAGCACTAAAAAGAAGTGTCAATGAGAACAGTAATACCAGTAGTATACGCATACTACTCCTTTGCTGTCAAAATAATATCGATAGTGATCGACTCAGATTTGGGGTGCTTGGGAAACAAGAGACTTTTCAGACGACTCTTAAGTGAATCCACTTCGTCATTGAAAGCACTGCTTCCGGAACGTGCTAACACCTTATAGTCACTCAAGTGACCATAAGCATCAAGCCATATCCGTATCTTGGCACTATTTCCCTCACTGTTAACGGGTGGGTAGAAATTCCCGTATACGAAAGCCTGTATTTTAGCCAAATATTCGTTTACTTCCGAAGCTGAGGAACCCGATGTGCCGACAAGCTCCGCAGCAGGTCGGACCAGTTCAAGTTCCTTGACTCTCTTAGAAGCGGTATCACTTTTTTTAGATGTCGTAGTCTTGATACGTTTCTCGATCGCACTGAGACGTTTAGTATCTATCTTCTTGGGTTCTTTGACAGGTTTTGGCGTGATCTTCTTTGTCCACACTTCTGAAAAAAGAGAGGAGACGTCAGGGAGCGTCTTAGGAGGCTCAGCAGGTTTTGGAACGCTTTTAGGTTTCACTACGGGCTTCGGTGCAGGTTTTTTAGTATCGTTAGGCGAGGGTCTCATTGATGAGAGATCAATAGAGACAGCTATATACTTATCTTTTTTTAAAGCATAACTCTTTACTTTCTCACTGCTAAGTACAAGGACCGAAAAGAGTGTTATGACAAGACCAAAGATAGCGAATGATATCGCACCACTAAGGTAAAAGTAAATATCGTTATCTCTAGCCATTGGTGGCCAGAGAGACTTCAGCGAAGCCCGCCTGTTTGACGGCTCCCAAAACACCCATCACGGTGCCATAATCAAGTGATTTGTCAGCACTGATCATGACGGAGGCTTTTTTGTCTAGATTGTTCTGAGCGAACTGGTAGAAATTGTCCCCAAAGGCATTTAATTGAAACTTCTCTTTATTTACCATCACTTCACCATCTTCATTGATAGTGATGTGCACTGGCGGTTTTTGAGAAAGTTCTTTCTGTGCTGAACCCTGAGGAAGTTTTATAAGCTCTTCATAGACGATATTAGGTGCTATGACCATCAAGATCGCAAGCAGTACAAGCATCACATCTACCAGAGGTGTGATGTTTAGTTCCGGATCCTCATCCCAATCAAAGTCCATCTCACTCACCATTTAAAAGCAGTGCATCACCTTGCATGCGAATAAGACTGTTGAGTTCAAAAGCGCGTCGCTTTAACAGCTGATGAAACGTGTATGCGAAGATCGCTACAAATATACCAGCAGCTGTTGCGATGAGCGCATCTGAGACACCTGCTGCGATTATAGACATCGTCCCACTTGCCTCTCCTATATGATCGAATGTATCCAGGATAGAGACGACCGTACCGAAAAGACCAATAAACGGTGATGTGGATGCTACCAAAGAGAGGTAGGCAAGACCTTTGGTCGACTCTTTAGTCGCTGCATACATGCCCAGATCCAACAGCTCTCTAGATATCATGTCATTGGATTTGATGAAATGGCTAAGATAAGAGCGGTCAGATACATGCGATGAGCCCATTAACAGGGCCTCAAGTGAAGCGGACTCTTTTGAGACCCATCGCCCCAGGGAGAAGTAGCGATAGAAAAAGACCCAGTTAAGAGCTAAGAAATAGACTGCAAGTAAAATAAGTACAAAAAGCGTTACTTCGTGACTCTTATCATAGAAATCTATTAATTTTTCAAGCATTGGCTAGACTAATCTAAATGCAGCAGATTCTATTTTTGCTGAGACTGCAGCGATAGCTACATTCGAGTCAGAGACATCGTGTATAAGTTTCTTGGCATCTTCGAGTGCTTTAGCTACATCACTCTCGTTCTCACCACGAATAGCTACAGCTCCGTCTACAAGTACTACTACCTTAGTCTCATCTACTTGAACAACACCCCAGTTGACAACGATTGACTCTGTTGTACCGTTCTCAGTCTCAAAGTCGATGACACCGGCACTTAGCAGTGTCGTGATCGATGCATGATGAGGAAGTACGCCAAACTCACCCTCTTCACCCGGAAGAGTGACACTTTGCGCCTGACCATCGAAGATGAGTCCATTTGGTGTCAGTATCTCAAGCTTTAGTGTTTCCATTATTTATCCTTTAAAGGCGTAAGAATTACTTAGCTTTTTGTTTATCGGCTTTTTCAATAGCCTCTTTCATATCACCGACCATATAGAAAGCACTCTCTGGAAGGTGGTCGAACTCACCGTCGAGAATACCTTTAAAGCCTTTGATCGTATCTTCAAGAGAGACATACTTACCAGGTGAACCAGTAAATACCTCTGCTACGAAGAATGGCTGTGAAAGGAACTTCTCGATCTTACGTGCACGTTCAACAGTCGATTTATCATCTTCTGAAAGTTCGTCCATACCGAGGATCGCGATGATATCCTGCAGGTCTTTATATTTCTGTAAAGTCTGCTGTACACCACGAGCGACACCATAGTGCTCTTCACCAATGATCTGCGGATCAAGTAGGCGAGATGTAGAGTCAAGTGGATCGACTGCAGGGTAGATACCCTTTTCAGCGATCTTACGATTAAGTACTGTAGTCGCATCAAGGTGTGCGAAGACAGACGCCGGTGCAGGGTCAGTCAAGTCATCTGCAGGTACATATACTGCCTGTACTGAAGTAATAGAACCCTTCTTAGTAGAGGTAATACGATCTTGAAGAGCACCCATCTCACGAGCCAATGTCGGTTGATAACCAACAGCTGAAGGGATACGTCCAAGAAGTGCAGACATCTCTGAACCAGACTGTGCGAAACGGAAGATATTATCGATGAACATCAATACATCCAGTCCAGATTCATCACGGAAATACTCAGCCATAGTAAGACCAGTAAGCGCAATACGGTTACGTGCCCCTGGAGGTTCACTCATCTGCCCGTAGCAGAGTGCGACTTTATCCAAGACGTTTGAGTCCTTCATCTCGTGGTAAAGGTCATTACCTTCACGAGTACGCTCACCGACACCGGCAAATACTGAAAGTCCGTCATGCCCGTGTGCGACATTGTGGATAAGCTCCATGATGATGACTGTCTTACCGACACCCGCACCACCGAACAGTCCGACTTTACCACCTTTTGCATACGGCGCAAGAAGGTCGACGACTTTAATACCTGTCTCAAACATCTCAGTCTTAGTACTCTGCTCTACCAGTGGTGGAGGATCACGGTGAATAGACCATGTCTCAGAATCTGTGACTTGCTCACCATCATCAATAGTCTCACCGATGACATTGAAGATACGACCAAGTACCTTCTCACCGACTGGGACTTTGATCGGTCCGCCAGTAGCTACTGCGTCCATACCACGTACAAGACCTTCACTCATATCCATAGCGATCGTACGTACACGACCATTACCTAAGTGAGCTGCGACTTCTAATACTAGACGCTGTTCGACACCGTCTAGCATGTTCTTAACTTCTATCGCCTCATTGATCTCTGGAAGTGTTCCTTCAAAATCAACATCGACAACCGGTCCAATTACCTGGGAAATCTTACCTATCATATTTTCTCTCCAATTATTTCATCGACTCGACGCCGCTGATAATTTCAATTAATTCAGTCGTAATAGCTTCCTGACGTGCTTTGTTGAACTGCACGTTAAGGGTCTTGACCATCTCTTTAGCATTGTTTGTCGCAGCGTCCATCGCCTGCATCCGAGCACTATGTTCAGCTGCTACAGAATCTATCAATGCGTAATACATATTGTATTCGACATACTTTGTGATCAAAGAGTCAAGGACCTTCTCTTCATCTTCTGCCTCGATCTCGACCATAGAGCTTTGTACGTTCTCTTCACAGTCAAAATCATCTACATCGACTGGCAAGATCTTGTTTACATGAAGCTCTTGTGTGATCACGTTCTTATACCCGTTGTAGACTATATGTAGACCATCGATGATACCATCGTTGAAGTCTCTGATCGACGACTGGATAAACTCAGCCGATCTAGCTACATCAGGTGCAGAGCTAAGATCTTTGACAGCATCCATTAGCTCTACTTCGTTATAGGTAAAGAACTCTACACCCTTTTTACCGATACCGCGCAGTCGTACTTTGATCTTCTTCTCTTTATGCTCACGTAGAAGTGCTTTAACAGCTTTTATCGTTTGAAGATTAAAGCCTCCACAAAGACCTTTGTCAGCTGTCACAAAGACGATATCTACCATCTTAGGCTCTTCAATGATCTCAAAACTTCGACTGCTAATACCACCGATCTTATGGCAGTTGATACGCCCAGAGAGTTCAGTGATCAACTCATTTGTCTTCTGAGCAAAAAGACGTGAACGCTTAGCGAGTTCTTCAGCCCTACGAAGCTTCGCCGTAGAGACAAGTTTCATCGCACGCGTTGTCTTCTGCGTATTGGAAACACTCTTTATCTTTCTTTGAATATCTTTTAAGTTGGCCATAATGGTCCTTACTCAGCAACAAAAGTAGCTTTAAACTCTTCTAGTGCTTTTTTCATCAATCCAGAAGTCTCATCATCGATCTTCAATGCACTTCTGATATTCTCAAAGATCTGAGGATATGATGCTTCGACAAAAGGATAAAGCTCAGATTCAAATCTTACGACATTCGATGCGTCCATGTCATCAAGGAAGCCTGCATTACCTGCAAAGATGATAAGTGCCTGCTTCTCAGCTGCCAGAGGAGAGTATGGAGGCTGCTTAAGCACTTCGACCATACGTTGACCACGTTCAAGCTGATTACGGCTGATCTCATCAAGGTCTGATGCGAACTGTGCAAATGCCTGAAGTTCACGATACTGAGCAAGGTCAAGACGCAATGTACCCGCGACCTGCTTAGTAGCTTTGATCTGTGCTGCCCCACCGACACGTGATACAGAAAGACCAACGTTGATCGCAGGACGGATACCAGAGTTGAAAAGATCTGTCTCAAGGAAGATCTGACCATCAGTGATAGAGATGACATTTGTCGGGATATATGCCGCAACATCACCCGCCTGAGTCTCAATAATCGGCAGTGCAGTCATAGAACCGCCGCCAAGTTCGTCATTTACCTTCGCCGCACGCTCAAGTAGACGAGAATGTAGGTAGAAGACATCACCTGGATATGCTTCACGGCCCGGAGGACGACGAAGGATAAGAGACATCTCGCGATAAGCGACAGCATGCTTGGACAGATCATCATAGACGATCAATGAGTGGCGTGCGCTATCACGGAAATACTCACCCATTGTCACACCGGTGTATGGAGCGAGGTACTGCAGTGCAGCTGCTTCTGAAGCAGAAGAAGCTACGATAATAGTGTATTCAAGAGCGCCATGCTCTTCAAGTCTACGAACTACTTGTGCGACAGTCGACTCTTTTTGACCTATTGCGACGTAGATACAGACAACACCATTACCTTTTTGGTTGATGATCGTATCTAGTGCAATAGTAGTCTTACCCGTCTGACGGTCACCAATGATCAGTTCGCGCTGTCCACGGCCGATCGGCACTAGCGCATCGATCGCTTTAATACCTGTTGCAAGTGGCTCATGTACTGATTTACGAGCCATGATACCAGGTGCTTTCTCTTCAACAAAACGTGTCTCTGTTGACTCGATAGGGCCTTTACCGTCTACCGGCTCACCAAGAGAGTTGACAACACGGCCGAGAAGGGCATCACCGACAGGTACACGAAGAAGTTTGTTCAGACGTTTGACAGACATACCTTCACGCAGTCCTTTTGCACGTCCAAGGACAACAACACCTACACTGCTCTCTTCGAGGTTTTGTGCAAGGCCTTGTGTGCCATCTTCAAACTCTACCATCTCACCAGCCATGACATTGCTCAGGCCATAGACCTGTGCAACACCATCTGCATACGAGACTATCTTACCTGTCTCATTGATGTCGACACTTAACTCAAAGTTCTCAATACGTTCTTTTATAATCGAGCTGATCTCATCAGCTTGTACTTTTGCTACCACTAGTCTTCTCCTTTATAAGCTAAAATTAAATTGCTTTTAGAATATGCTCGATAAGTTGCATATTCATACGGCTTTTCGAGAAATTGATCTCGATACCAAGGTCTTCTACTTCCACTTTAACACCATCAAAATCTGTTTTTACAAATTCCAGTACGACTTCTGCATCTACCTTTTTACCAAGACCTGATCCCAGATCCGAGATAGTAGCTGCATCGATGTCACTGTTACTATAGATGATACCAGTGTAGCTCTTGTTCATACGTGCAGAGTCTTTCTTCATCTCTTCAGCAATTGCTGGGATGATGTCGATCCTACCGTTTTCTACCAAGAGTCTGATCAGATTCTCTACCTGAACACTTTTGGAAGCTTTGATACTCTCGAGAAGCAGTGCCTCTTTGTCAGCAGCTGCGACATCGGGACTATGCATCATCTGAGCGAAACGCGCATCATCAAAACCTGATGAAAGCGCATCAAAGATCGTGCTGATGTTCTCCATCGAGGAGTCATCGACTGTCTCTTTCAAAGCTCTTATATAGCGTTTTGCGATGAGTTCTTTCATGTCTACGCCACCTTCTTCAAAATGATCTTCGCCATAGTCTCTTTATCGAAACCAGCACTCTCTTGGACAAGAAGGTCATCCATGACATTATCAACAATGCCTCGAATCATTTGACGCTGCTCCAGCTCCATCAAGGAAGCGTTTTGCTTACCGATGTTTGCCAGTTCGACTTCACACTGCTCTGACATCTTCTCGCCAAGCAGTTTGTTCTCTTTTGCAGCCGTGACCTTCAACTCTTCAGCAAATCTCTTCGCTTCATCTATTTTAAGTTCAGCGTCCTCTTTTGCACGTTTTGACTCACGCAGGCGCTCTTGTACTTTCTCCAGATCGTTTGCGATGTCTTTTGAACGTCCACCAAAAAAGTTCTTGATAGGATCTGCTAGAAGATAATATAAGATACCTGCGAATATCAGGAAGTTGACCGTACGTTGTACGATGTCAGTACCTCCACTACTTTCAGTATCACCAGATGCGAAGAGATAACCGGACGTTATCAGCAAAGCAAGAATAATTTTACCCATGTACCACCCTTATATCTGACTGAACTTAGCTTTGACAGCTTCTTTGAACAATGGCATCTGAGACAACAACGCATTCTTCAACTGTTCACCTTCTAAAGCCATGTTCTTTTCAAACTCAGCATACTCTTTCGCCAGTTCAGACCGTTTTGCCTCGATCTTGCTATCTGAATCTGCTTTCGCTTCAGCAATCATTTTTTCTCTTAAAGAGCCGGCATCCAGTCTGGCATCCATAGTTATCTTCTCAGCTTGTTCGGTAAGTGCTGCTATCTCACCGTCGTTGTTGCCAACTTCGTCGAGATCTTTTTGTATATCTGCATCACGTTTGTTCATAAAAGCAAAAAGAGGATTATATAGCCAACTGTTCAGAACGGCAATGAGAGTAAGAAAGACGATCACAGTAATACCCAAAAGCAACGGATTTATATCTAACATAGCACCTCCTAAAAGTTGCGAGATTATACACTTAATAAATTGAAGGCATAGTTAAAGAGAGATGAATCATTAAATAAAATATTAAAACGTATAAGAGAAAGTAGAAAAAAGTTACTTGAAGAGAGAAAAACTTAAGAAAATGATATAAAAAAGAGGAGTTATTCCGTACTTTATAGAATGTAGTATCAATGCATATAACACTCTAAAAGTATCCTATCACTGACAAAATACCTTTACAAGAGTAATTACTGAAAATAACTCATAAAAGCGTCTAACTCATCATCATCATTGAATGTGATGGTGATCTTACTACCTTTATCAGTAGCTATAAAACCAAGATCATTTAGCTTTGAACGAAGTAGTGAAGTATCTGGGCCCACTTTTGCCTCAGGTCGCTGATTTCTACTTTTAGGCTCTTTCATCTGTTTTGTCATACTTTCGACTTCACGTACGCTTAACTTTTGACCAACGATGGAATCAAGCATCAGCTTCTGCTCTTTATCATCAAGACCAACTAACACTTTGGCATGTCCAGCTGTGATCTTGCCTTCACTCAAGGCAGACTGTGCATCTTTTGATAGTTGTAGCAGCCGTAAAGTATTACTGATATGTGCTCGGCTTTTGTGTACGATGCGGGAGAGTTCATCATGTGTAGAGCCATGCGCTTCTATCAGTTCCGCATAAGCGTGTGCCAGATCGATGACATTTAGTTCATCACGCTGGATGTTTTCGACAAGTGCATGTTGACGCATCTGGTCGCTATCGACACTAGCCACCACAGCACGAATACTATCTAGCCTCGCCAACTTACTCGCCCTTAGGCGACGCTCACCAGCCACAAGTACATAACCGTCAATATCTTCGACAACGACTATAGGCTGGAGAAGTCCGTGCTGCTTCAGAGAGTCAGCAAGTTCGGCAAGTGACTTCTCATTAAAAGTCTTACGAGGTTGATAAGGGTTTGGTCTGATCTGTGTCAGCGGGATCTCTAAGACTGCATGCTGTTTAGGAAGCTCGTTCTCATAGGCCTCCTCTATCTCACCAAGTAGCGCACCAAGACCGCGCCCTAAAGCATTTGACTTCCCCATTATGCGATGATAGCCTGAGCAAGGTTCTGATAAGCGATAGAGCCTGTGGACTTCACATCATAAAGTATGGCTGGCTTACCAAAACTTGGGCTCTCTGCAAGTTTGACATTTCTTGGTATGACGATGAACTCATCATCCTCACCTTTAAAGAGTTTACCTTTAAAATGTTGTCTCAGGTCATAAAAGACCTGCTTGGAGAGATTGTTCTGTGAACTGTACATAGTCGGTAAGAATCCCTTGATAGAGAGCCTTGGATTGATCGTCTTTCGGATAAGACGGACTGTGTTCAGAAGTTGCGCTAGTCCTTCAAGCGCAAAGAACTCACACTGAATAGGGATTATGACAGAGTTTGATGCAGCAAGTGCATTAATAGTCATCGGGCCAAGTGCCGGAGGTGAGTCGATGATGACATAGTCATAATCTCTCTTTACCTGAGCAATCGCTTTTTTCAAGATAAGCTCACGCCCTTTTGCACTGCCAGCTTCATAATACTCTTTCTCTATACCGACAAGACCTATGTTCGAAGGAGCCAGGTTCAGTGTCGGAAGGGTGGTCTTTAAGATGACGTCTTTAAGTTCTTTAGTACCTATTAGAACATGATAGATATTGAACTCATAATCATTTCTATGATATCCAAGCGATGTCGTCGCATTGGCTTGCGGATCAGCATCGATCAACAGCACCTTTTTTTCGGCGACAGCCAGGGATGCAGCAAGATTTACGGCAGTCGTCGTCTTGCCGACGCCACCTTTTTGATTGGCGATTACTATTACTTCACTCATCTTAAACTGAATATCCTTTGTCCGGCAAACTCGATTGAACCATCATTGAGTAGTGTAGCATCTTTTAACGCTATCTTTCTTTCATCATGATGGGTAAATGCGTCTCTATTGTTGTCAAATTCTAACGCGTACTTACTAAATATCTGCTTCCATGAAACCATTTGTCCAACCTTTGTAAAATAGCTTTTTAATAACATATTTTGTTTAATATCAATATCTAGTATGCCGAATCCCTCAGGGGCGGCCTTTAAGTTTATACCTATGCCGCAGATCAGAGTCTCACCTATCAAGTTTGTGATAGCGCCACCGATCTTCTTATCTTCAAGATAGAAGTCATTTGGCCACTTCAGCCAAAGTGCAGATCCTGATTCTTCAAGTGTCTCTTTCAAAAGATAACTGAAATAGAGAGAACTTGATTCGAGCCTTAGGTCCTTAGGTAAGCGTGAACGTTCAATAGCAAAGGAGAGGAAAAGATTACCATCAAGTCCATGCCAGCTGTTTCCACGACTCCCCTGACCTGCACTTTGGCGTACAGCTGTCACTGCGACCGGTGCGGACAAGCGTTTAGATCTAAGCGCTTCAACGAGATAACGTTGTGTCGAATCTACTTCATCAAGCCAGAGTATCTGCAACTAAAAGTCTTCTGCCGTTAAGATATGCGATGACTGACATCTCTTTTTTTGATGGCGGTTGCACACGAAAGACACGGATCTTGCCCAGACCACATCCCACGACTGCACTCTCATCATCTATCTCAAGGATCTCGCCAGGTGTAGACTTGCCGCAAGTCGATTCAAGCTGAAACTCTTTAAGCTTCAGACCACTTGAGAGAAAGACACCAGGCCATGGTGTGAACGCCCGATATTTATTATACTCTGACTGGGCATCCTCAAGACTCATCTCGCCATCAGCCTTTGTGATCTTGGTACAGTAGGTAGCTGAACCATCATCTTGAGGCACTGGCTTTAAAGTCTCAAAGTCATGTAAGACATCTACTGTGACTTCACAGGCTAAAGCTGTCAGACGATCAAATAACGTAACAGCCATCTCATCATCTTTGACCGAGAGTCTTGCTATCTTCAAGATGGCGCCCGTATCCAGTCCTACATCCATCAACATCGCTGTGACACCGCTCTCAGCATCACTATTTAGTAGTGTCTGCTGGATCGGACTGGCACCTCGATACTGTGGAAGGATGGAGGCATGTAGATTTATACATGGTGCATGATCAAGGATCTCCTGAGGAAGGATCTGACCATATGCAGCTACCACTATGAGATCACAATCGATCTTTAAAAGCTCTGCTACAACAGCCTCATCTCGTAGACGAGATGGTTGATAGACTGGTATCTTGTTCTCAAGTGCTGATACTTTGACTACAGGAGGAGTAAGTACTTGCTTGCGACCTACAGGTCTATCCGGCTGAGTATATACTGCGACAATATTGATGTCTTCAGTGACTATCAATCTGTTTAAGATCTTATCCGCATAATCAGGTGTCCCCATAAATATCACATTCATCATCACCCTTTTTTAAAAAGTGTCCCACCCTGATGGTCACCGTGCAACAGATAACTTCTGGCATCACTAAGATCAAAACCACTGGCAAGGAACATGGACTTTCCATGCTTAAGGACATAGTCAGCAGCTTTTAGTTTTGTTACGATTCCCCCTGTAGCAAAACTGTTGTTTGGTGTCACACTTCTTAGCAAATCTGACTTCTTTACATGGTCGACGAGAGGCAAGACAACAGCATCATCATGTTCATTCGGGTCTTTATCAAAATAGGCATCGATATCTGAGAGTATGACCAACATATCTGCGTCGAAATGTATAGCGACATAAGCTGAAAGCTGATCATTATCACCTAGTTCCAATTCATCCGTCGCCGTCGCATCATTCTCGTTGATGATAGGAAGGACCCCGTTTTTCAGTAATGTCTCTATCGTATTCTTGGCACGTTCTGACTGCTCTTTTGTATTGAAGTTCGCAGCAGTCACGAGAATCTGAGAAGGTAAGATGCCGTGTTTCTCAAATTTCTTCTTATAGCGATTCATCAGGAGTGGCTGTCCGATGGAAGCAAGTGCCTGTTTATTTGAAAGAAGACTCTTGTCGAGTTTAAGTTCTGTATAACCCGCTGCGACCGCTCCAGATGAGACGAAGATGACTTCATACTCTTTTTTCAGCTCAACTATAAGATCTATAAGGTTTTGCATACGCTCCTGTGCGATCCTGTTTTGCTCTGTCAGAACAGCACTTCCCACTTTTAGGACAAGACGTCTCACCTACGTGTGATCTTTACCAGATCATATAGAGCAAAACGGATCGCTTCTATATTTGTATGTGTCACTGATGAGATGGGCGCTATGAAGAATGGCTGTTTCTCATCTATAGCCTCTGTCCCTTCACTATCATCTTGTACAAAATACGGTAATCTATTTTCAAATGAGAACTCACTATGAACAGTCGGCTTCATATCCAGAACAGCGATGAAGTCGTTGATCTTCGCAATAGCATCCTCTTCCGGTATAGCATCCACCCGCGTCAACGCGATCGCATATCTACGGCCGCTGAGAGGTTCAGAGAACTTAGCGAGCTCTTCTTTGAGTGTCTCATACTGTACATGGATGTCATGGTAAGAAGCTAAGTCGATCATAAATAGAAGTGTCTCTGTCCTCTCAATATGCTGTAGAAACTGTAATCCAAGTCCTTTACCCTCATGTGCACCGCCTATGATACCCGGGATATCTGCCATCACATAGGAGTCATAATCACCTACTTCTACTTGTCCAAGTTTCGGTGTCAGTGTAGTAAACTCATAATCTGCGACTTCAGGACGAGCATTTGAGACTGTAGAGATCAATGTGGATTTACCGACATTAGGAAAACCGACCAGACCTATATCTGCGATCAGTTTAAGGTCGAGCTTGACTTCTCGCAACTCACCTGGTTCACCAGGTTGCGCATATCGGGGCTGCTGATTTGTAGATGATTTGAAGTGAAAGTTTCCAAGGCCTCCACGACCACCTTTGAGAAAACGGGCTTCATCACCATGTTTAAGCAGATCGAACAGGACATCCCCACTCTCGACATCGATTACCTGAGTACCGGGAGGGACCGTGATATAAAGTCTTTCTGACGATTTACCCGTCATACGTGAACCGCCACCAGGCTTTCCATTATCAGCTTTGATCTTTTTTGAACCTCTGAAATGGGCAAGGGTATGGGTGTTATTGTCCACACGGAACCACACATCGCCCCCGCGACCACCATCGCCACCGTTTGGTCCGCCTTTGGTCACGAATTTCTCACGACGAAAGGCCACACAACCTGCGCCGCCCTTACCTGAAGATAGTGTCAATGTGACATGGTCTGTAAACATGATTTTCCCTTTTAATAACGATGATCAATAAAGGAGGGAGATGATGTTAAAGCCTGTAATGGCATCGATCCCACTGCCTATCGTTTCGCTGTCAATATTTAATAGAAGACTATCTATGAATAAAGTGTTTTATTAAATCTTGATATGGATCGAAGAGTTCCCGGACTTACGTCCGGAAGAGTGAATAAGAGATTAAGAAGCCGCTACTATAGAGACTTGTTTACGTGTCTTGTCTTTACGTTCGAACGTAACGACACCATCAATAAGAGCATAAAGTGTATGATCTTTACCCATACCCATGTTATTACCTGGATGGATCTTAGTCCCACGCTGACGAACGATGATATTACCAGCTCTTACTGTCTCGCCGCCATATTTCTTAACACCAAGTCTACGTCCAGCTGAGTCACGATTATTCTGTGTACTACCCTGTCCTTTTTTATGTGCCATATCTCTCTCCTGCTAGTTTATTGCTTATGCAGCAATTTTAGTGATGCGAACGCGAGTGAAACTTCTACGGAATCCACGCTTTAGCTTACTGTCTTTACGACGACGTTTCTTATATATGATGACTTTCTTCTCGCGACCTTCGTTGATCACTTCTGCTGTCACAACAGCACCCTCTACGAATGGGGTACCTGCTTTTAGCTCGCCGTTGTTTACAGCAAGGACTTCTTTGATCTCAACAGTCTCTTTTGGTTCAAGACCCATCTTGTCAAGAAGAAGGATATCACCCTCTTCGACTTTGTATTGCTTGCCACCGTTTTTTATGATTGCGTACATGTGCGCTTCCTTAAATCTTTATCAGTCTGTAAAAAGTTCGCGAATTATACCTGAATATATTTTAATTGCTGTTTAATCTACAATTGCAATAGCATCTATCTCGACTAGTGCGTTTTTTGGCAGAGTACTTACTGCGACTGTCGCACGTGCAGGCTTATGCTCACCAAATGCTTTTGCATAGATCTCATTGACTATGGTAAAATCATCCATACTATCAAGAAATATCGTCGTCTTGACTACATTGCCAAGTGAACTTCCTGCTGCTCTCAGGACTGCTTCAAGGTTTCTCAGCACCTGCTCTGTCTGTATTACGACATCATGCTTTATTAATTCCTCTGTCTGAAGGACTGCACTATTTTGCAACATCTCACCTTCAGGAGTCAAAGCTATCTGACCAGATGCATAGACCATCCCATTTGCTACGACGGCCTGAGAGTATGGCCCAATAGCCTGTGCTGCCTCATCTGTCTGGACATAACGCATCATCTTCTCTACCTCTTTTTCTTATTTAGTTTTCTTACCGCATCACCAATGATCGAGAGGTAATCCTCTTCGACCCAATAGCCCGGTACACCGTGAGCCACACGTCCGTTCGTACGCATAAAATAGGTCATTGGCATCATCTTTGCCTTTAGGTACTTCGGATAATCATCTATATCACGTACTACATTTACAGCGACGAAGTTCGCATCGATCGTAGCGATGACCTCATCCTCTTCTAACGTGGTCTCTTCGAGCTTCCGACACCAGCGACATGTCTCTGAGGTTATCAGGACAAACACCGACTTCTTCTCCTCTTTAGCCTGTTCGACAGCTTCACTATAACTATCTGCCCACTCTAACTCAGCGGCTGAGAGCATAACGGTCATAAAGAAAAGTAAAATAGATAAATGCATATATATCATCCCAGATCAAAACGGAATCATAGCATAATTCGATGTAATGAAAAAAATATATAGACTCTTCAAAAAATATTTATAATCGATATCTGGAAAAGTATTGAAGGTAAGAAAGTAAGAAGCTTTTTGATCGACAAGATCGTCAGCTCTTAACAAGAGTGCTCGATCTTGATCTTTTAGATAACCTAGTCCACGAATCTCTTCGTTTTCTAAGTTCTTATCAGTTAATCACTATAGATCAGTGACACATTTGACAAATGTCGTATTATTTAAACTCTTTTCTTCAATTTTACTCGCACCATGTGAAAAACGTATCATCCATGCTTTTGTTGAAGCATCTGCATCCACGGTACTCGTCCAATAACCAGCATCTTGTATTCCAGTAAAGACCTCTTTGACTGGACGTGTCTCATTACTATAGTCAACAATACTTTCAAGCTCACTGACCTCAGGAAGCCTCCACGTATACCCACCTAGATTATTGGCTAAACAATAAGCATTTGCTTCATCCCACGTCAAATCTGATGAGTCTTGCGTCAAGTCAGAATTATCCCAAATCAATGATGCCTTCGTATCATAGACAACTTTTGTCGCCGAATCATCAATTAATATAGCTTCTTTACTAGGTTCCCCACGGACACAACGGGCCCAAGCCGAGTCGTTTATTTTGTGTATCGTAGCAGAGAAGCCTGTTCGTGAACTTACAGACCAAGCAATATCTTCACTGTCTATAAACTCAGTAGAAGACCAAAAGTGACCATTATATTCCTGATCAAAATCTAAATAGATCGCTGGTTCTGACTTTGTCTTATCTGTGATACTGATCAGCTCTTCTATAGTTGGCAATCTCCAGTCCGTATCACCATCGAGTGTTAAGTCTGAACAATACGCGGTTGCATCAGCCCAAGACTGTTCTCCTTGCTCATCTTGCTGCCATACCAGACCAAGGTCTCCATCTTCAACGACTCCATTGACTGCGTCAGGAGTAAAAGACCTATCACCAACAGCAGGAATAGCTTGCAG
>JADGEC010000097.1 GCA_016744575.1 Sulfurimonadaceae bacterium
CAATTGGGGATATCAGACCCATACGATAAATTCAAGTTAGGTACTTTACTCTTAGATGATGCCTACGAGATTATAAAAAATGCTCGAGTACTTGTAGCAGGTCGAATTATTTTAGTGGATGCTGTAAATCATAAAAAAGTAATCGACTTTTATGAAAAGAATGACTTTGTTATTTTGAGAACCGATGAGGATGGCTCAGATACTGAGAACATTAAAATGATTTATAAGATTTAGTTCTTTTACTTTTTTTTAATTTCTCGTAAAATCAAGAAATATCACTATTTGTGAAAGTGCTTATAGACATGAAAGTCTGTAAAATAGAACATGACTTGAGCACAAGTGAAGCGCGTGAAGAGTTCTAATAGGCCATTAATCACTTAGAATATATAATATACAAAATGTAAGATTGAAAATCTAATATAGTATTAGATTTTAGGCACTAGATACAATAAAAACTGCGTATGAATCTGACTGTTAGAAGTGAGATTTTTTTAATATCGAGCGGACTTATAGCGGACTTGAGAGATTTTTAAGATTTTTTAAATCCTCTGTAACGCCCTTGTACACGGCATTTGAAGGACAAATATGTTACAAATCTACTCAGAGTTCGTCGTTCAGTGATCGGTATCGATCTCATCAGTGCACCTCGTATGAAACGCATGATGGAGCGTTTTGGCGATAAAGCACTTGCACGTTTTCTGAGTCAGTCTGAGATCGACATGGTGAAAAACTATCGAACTGCTGCCGGATTCTGGGCAGCAAAGGAAGCCTGTTCTAAAGCTTTAGGGACAGGCATAGGCAAAGAGTGTACTTTTCATGATATGACGATCTCAAAGACCTCCAAAGGTGCACCGGTCATCGCTCTTTCAGACCATCTTCTCAAGAGATACCATATTAGCGATATCTCTCTCTCCATTACCCATGATGGGGATTACGCAGTAGCTGTAGTAGCCATAGAGAGCAGTACTTCTAAAACGCTATATTGACATTGATGCGAGGGTTCTTGAGCTGATCTTCAGCATCCGTCCCCTCGTTAGTCCCTGTACCCTGTAACATCTCACGTTTTTCAATACGCCTCTGTTCTTGTTCAGACATAGGGTTCGAATCGACTATATTCGTATCATCACTATCACCGCTATAGACACTTAACTCTCCTGCAACAGGAGGTGGTGCTTCAAGAAGATAGTCGATATCTTGACTAAATAGTATCAGTGGGGTCAAAAAGAGTAAGATGATTCGCATGTATCTCCTGAGTCTCTGTTCAAAAGTATTATGTATATATTGCCATAAACAGGCTTTAGAGGATCTCTAATATAGCTGTATCCATGATCTATTTACTTAAGATATCATTATATAGAGATTCCTCGGAGATGACCGCTTAACCGCCACCTACAAAGTCCAGTAGTTCTACTTTATCTCCATCAGCCAATCGGTGTGAGTCCCAATTCTCCTTCTTTACTATATCCATGTTCACAGCCGCAGCCATCACCTTACCCTCTAGGCCCAATACTGTGATAAGTGTCTCCATCGTATCCTCTTCAGAGAACGTCCTCTCTTCTCCATTTACAATAACTGTCATCTTTTTCCTTTCATATATGTCATCAGTTCATTTGCCGCTGCGAGGTTCTTTTTCGCAATAGCAAAATCATAAGGGGTATAGCCATCTTCGCTCAACGCGTAGGGGTCTGCACCAGTCTTTAGCAAAAATGCCACTATCCTCTCCCTTCCGGTAAAAGCAGCCTGATGAAGCGGAGAGATCTCTGTATCGTTTGCCAAGTCGACATCTGCACCGCGGACAACGATAAATCGCACCATCTCAAGGTTCTTTTTTTTAACGGCAAGTATCAGTACGGTGTTACCATTAAGGTCTTGTGCATCAATATCTGCACCAGCTTTGAGTAAGAGTGCAGCCAGTCGCAGGTCACGTTTCTTTATGGCTACATGCAAGGGGGTCAATCCAGCACCATTTTCCTCATCGACATCAGCACCTTTATGCAAAAGGGCGTTGACTTTGTGTTCATCTGCCTCAAAGACAGCTTCATGTAAAGGAAATTGCTCAGCGAAGAGAATCGATGCCAGCAGTAGATAGAAGAAGATCCTGCGCATGATACCTCACCCTTATAAAGTAGTGAGATTTTAACAGATCTTCCTAAAGATCAGACTATAGATGATCTGGTAATAGACTTATTTGATCACATGTGATCCGAAAACTATCATCGAGTGACACTGGCAAGACCAATGTCTGAAAAGAACTCTCTTCCATCTCGGCACATAATCGGTCTCTATAATCATAGGTATTTTCAACATATCGCTCATCATACTCGACGTGAAAGACCGGTTTTCCTGCATCGATGAAAGCATCTAACCTATCACATTCATCAAAATAGTTACACTCTTCGTTCACACTTAGATCAAAATAGGGTTCGAGCTCTTCTATCTGCTCAAGATCGTTCATCAACGCAATAGCAAGACCACGCTCATGTGCCTGATCTGCCAGCCAGCGATTATAAGTCAACTGCTCATCATGACTTAACTCTATGCCTGTCTCATTGCGTATACTTGAGCCATCGACGTTATCAGGTACGACACCATCACACCCTTTCTCTTTTGCGAGGTCAAATCTATCAGTCATAAAGGGGCGCAGGTCCGGATCACTGATATCTAACCAGCGCTCATCGGACTCTTCACTTAAAAGATCTCCCAGTGCTACTTCCGGAAAGTCATCGATGTTCTCATCAGTAAGCTCATGACTGCCCCCACTGAAATGACAAAGGACATACTTCCCATCATCATGAAGTGAACGGATCATATCTATAGATGGATCGAACAGATCAATAAGATAGACATCTGCATCATGATCGGTATTGATACTCCCATCTTCTCCTGGTAGTAGCTGCCATTGCCAAGAGGTGTCCATATCCGGTCTATACCATCCCTGGACTTCATCTATCACCTCGACATCATTAGAGACGGGGATCTCTCCACCAGCAGCCAGGATCACTCTGTTTAGATGCTCTTGTGCTTCATCTGCACTTATCAATGCCGTAGGAAATAGTGCTTCAACAGAACTCACAAAATCACTGCTTTTAAGATCTATCTCTTTAGGTAGTAACGCTGTCAAAAGAGGGTCTAACCTGATAACACCGTTTTGGGTATCACCATCAGCATCGACGGACTGTAGCAGTCTCGCAAGGTTCAGTGCAGCGTCAGGGTCTTCAGGAAACATACTGTATGGAGTGATCATCTCCTTTTGCGCAGTAGCTGTCCCGATGAGGACATCACCGATGGAGAAAGTAACATCGTCACCGAGAGCACAGGTATATTCACCATCAGCATTGGTCACCCCCGATGCCCCTGATGAGCAGTCGTAGACCAGTCCTTCGACCGGATCATCGACAAATGTCCCAGTCACGCTCTCTACTGAGGGAGACACATCTTCACTACTACTGCCACATCCACTTAACGCGATCAGTATGGTGAGTATGGCTGCTATTATAAGAATATGACGTATTCTCATCATCTCTCCTTTTAAATACATTTGATAGATGTTGTTTTGTCGCAGATAATGCAATACGAACTGTTAATATAGTGTTAATGTACACACCAAATGCAGTAAGACCTTCGTAAAATAGTATGCAAGTCCTAATATAACAATAATATATGTTTCAGTAAGTAACAACTCTTTACTTTTATATTATATTTTGCTACCATTTCGGACTTATAAAGGTCAAATTCAGTTTATTTAACTGTATATAACTGACTTTGTTAAAATATTTCACTATAGATGGAGATTCAAAATTATGGACTTGAAAAATAGAGGTATCTTGTCATCACTGGGAATGTTTGCCCTTGTCTGGCTCTTCTTAGGACACAACTCCCTAGCAGCCAGCTACGGTTCGATCACGATCGATGGTGATGCAAGTGATTGGAACAGTACGGAACTACTTAACGGTGATGCCGATGCTATCTATGGAAAATATGAGACTTCTCCGGAACCGATCTATCTATTAGCTCTCAAGACCACTGGGACTGCCATCTCTGCTGATACGACCTTCTGGCTAAACACCGATGATGATGTCAACACCGGTTATCTCATCTGGGGTGCTTACGGCGGCGTAGAATATTACATCAACATCTATAGTGATGGCCAGCCCTATCTTTACAGTGGCGACCCTTTCGGTACTTACCTGGCCGGTCCGCTTGAGCATAGTTATAATACTGATGGTACGCTACTAGAGCTCGCCCTTCCCGCTTCACTCATCGGCGGCCCAGTAGACAGTATTAGCCTGATAGCTGACCTTAACAATGATAGTTTCTTACCAGAGGATTACTCTACCGGTCAGTTCACTATCTTTCATGAACCGACTATAGTCCTACCACCTGAACTGACTATCTATACCTATGGGAACATCGTCATCGATGGAGATGTCGATGAGTGGAGTGCGACTGAGCGCATCAATCTTCCGCAGGACCTACCACCGACAATGGCTGACGGTTCAGATATCATCAACGGTAAATATGTGACTACACCGGAGAATGCCTACGTCTTTTCCGTACAGACAGATGCAGCTGACATTGGTGCAGATACGACTTTTTGGCTCAATACTGACAATGATGTCACTACCGGTTACCAGGTCTGGGGAGCTTATGGCGGCGCTGAGTACTATGTCAACATCCATAGTGATGAGCAGCCTTATCTTTACAAAGCTAACCCTTTTGGAGAGTTCGCAGCCGGGCCGCTGCCCCACAGCTATAGCGAAGATGGCACTACCTTGGAGTTTGCTATCCCTTCTGCTTTGATCGGCTCACCACAACAGAAGATCAGCCTCATCGGTGATATCAACAATGCGATCTTCTTCCCGACTGATTACTCTTCAGGGCAGTTCAGTGTTGCTAACAGCAGCGTCGTCTTACCACCGCGTACTGACTTTAGTAAACGTGTAGGTATCGTCTACTCAGAGACCAGTAAGGCACATTTCTTCGATGCTGATCTGCCAATCCAAAAAGCCTACTCACAGCTCTTTATGGCAATGCAGCACCAATCCATGATGGCAGGGATCCCTTTTGACCTCTTGAGCGAAGACGATCTTACCGATCTCTCCAAACTTGTCAATTATGACACGTTGATCTTTCCCTCTTTTGCTTTTGCACCTACTGATAAGGCAGAGACCATCGTCTCCAACCTCTATCAGGCAGTCTACAACTACGGCATCGGTATCATCACCGCAGGTGACTGGATGACTAATGGCTCAGATGGCAGCTCTATAGAGGGTGATGCCTACCGCCATATGAAACTGCTTCTCGGGATAGGCCGTGTCACAGGTGAGGGTCCAGTCGCCATCTCACTAAAAGCCGGTGATGTAAGCCATCCTGCGATGGATGAGTATACACAGAACGAGACTGTCTATGACTATAGCGGGAATCGCTGGTACAGCTACTTTTCACCAGCAAGTAATGGATCTATCACTCAGCCTGTGACGACCCTTGCCACACAGACTGTCACAGGAAGCTCCTCTGGGACCTATGACGCGGTCTTGGCTGTCGAGACCGGCGGCCGTCATGTACACTTTAGCTCTTTAGAGTTCATGGGTGACACCAACCTGCTCTGGTCAGCACTTCAGTGGTCAGTCTATGGTGCTGAGACACCTGTCGCGTTGAAGATGGGACGTCAAAACAACCTCTTCATCTCACGAAACGATATGGACCAGTCACAGGAGATCTATGAGGTCGTAGCCAATGACGGTGCACTCCTGCCTATACTGCAAACGTGGAAGAAAGACTACAACTTTGTAGGAAGTTACTATCTTAATATAGGTAACAATCCTCCTGACCAGCAGACAGACTGGAGTTACTCCGCTCCTTTATACCGACAGTACATAGATCTGGGCAGCGAGATAGGGACTCACTCCTACACTCATCCGCATGATACTAACCTACTTACATCTGCAGGTATAGAGTTTGAGTTTAAAGACTCTATGGATATCATCTCTGCACAGTTGAACCCGACATGGCAGACAGAGAACATCAGAGGCGGTGCTGTCCCTGGTGCACCAGAAGGCACTGATATCGCTCTGGAGATCATGAGACATGTCGACTACCTAACCGGTGGTTACTCCAGCGTAGGGGCAGGCTATCCGGGAGCCTTTGGTTATCTTACACCAACTACTGATAAAGTCTATCTCAGCCCTAATATGTCCTTTGATTACACCCTCATAGAGTATGGTATCCCTGTCTACGACGAAAATAGCGGTCAATGGGTCCCTCAGCCGATGAACGCTACTCAGGCTGAAGCTTACTGGTTTGATGAGTATCAAACATTGATGAGACATGCTTCACAGCCTATCATCCACTGGCCTTGGCATGATTACGGTCCTACGACAGGTACGACTCAGGGGCTTTACTCGCTCTCGATGTTTACCAATACCATCAAGACAGCCTATGATGATGATGCTGAGTTCATGACTTCCATCGATGCTGCACAGCGCATGGAGTCATTTAAGGAAAGTAGCCTTTCCGTCACGCAGAGCGGCAGCAGTGTCACTGTCGATGTAGCTTCCAACAATGCTGGTAAGTTCTCTCTTAAGGCCGATCTATCAGCGGGTAACGTCATACAGGGTGTCGATGGATGGTATGCTTATGATGACAAGCGTGTCTTCCTTGACAAAGACGGCGGTAGCTTTACCATCCATCAAGCAACGACTGCGACGAACGTGACACACATAACATCACTGCCTATGCGTGCAGAACTACTATCACTCAATGGCAATGGTAACACTCTGTCTTTTAGCTTCAAAGGTGAGGGAGTAGTCCGTGTGGCTCTAAAGAACAAGATCAGAAAATATAAGTTTACCGGCGCTGATAAAAAGAAAAGGATCGATAAGAACACTGCCGATCTTACTTTCAATACCTTTGGTGTCCATACAGTCACAGTCACTGCAAAGTAAAAAGTCCCCTCTATAAGCTGTCTCTTCCTACAGAGACCGGCTCAAGGGTCCTTGACTAAAGACACTACTTCCTAATACCGACTGAGTCCTTCAAGTGAGGTGCTAAGATATCTCTGTCATGACGTAACGACTTTGTGATCTGGATGGACTTAGCATCAGTGACAGTCTTACAGCATAGCTTTGACATAATCATCAATATCAGCTCGTATGACACAGCGTACATCTCTGGGGACATTACGTCCATCGACGACTACAAATGTAAACATCGCTTTCGTGACACTGTACTCTTCATGGGTCTCACGTGATTTCACCTGTACATCCACATCGACTTTGATAGAGGTCCTGCCAATTTGTTTGATCTGGGTGTAAATAGTAAAGATCGCACCGGAATGGATCGGTTTGATAAAACTCATATCACTTACAGCCACTGTCACGGCAGGGGAGATGATGATGTCCTCTACTGCGATGGAAGCAGCTTTATCCATCTTGCCCATGATCCAACCGCCAAACACAGTACCCGCATGATTTAGGT
Source organism: Sulfurimonadaceae bacterium (assembly GCA_016744575.1). Lineage (GTDB taxonomy): Bacteria > Campylobacterota > Campylobacteria > Campylobacterales > Sulfurimonadaceae > BB26. The sequence continues at coordinate 7,477 of JADGEC010000097.1, forward strand.
CTGCAGGAAATACACGTCCGCGTAATGCTATCATCTTCATCAGACATCCTTTTATAATAAAAGATTATAGTATACAAGAAATATCTATAGGGTTTACATTAAAAAGAAGTAGATGAAGATACCGGAAAGCTACGTTCCGGTCTATGCTGTGAAGAGATCAGAGCTTGACCAGACTTGTCTCCCATCCATCATATTGTCCACCAAAGCGTGCACCATTTTCGATGATCGCCAGTGTCAAAGCATCGATATCGTAATAATAGGGTGAATCAATACGGTAGAACTGAACTCCATACAGAGCTACATCATCCGTAGGTGGCATCTCTTTTTGGACACTAAAACCATCTTCTAAGATGGACGTTGCAAATGCACTTCTACTCTCTACATCAGCAAAGAACATCTTATGCTCGATAGCGCGTGTCATCCGGAGGTTGTCACCCGCCTCTTTTAGCTGATCACAGGCATGGTGGTTTTGAATGATCTGCCACTCTTGAGGTGTTGGGAACAGTAGCTTCTCATACACTTCCCATTCACTATCTACCCTTGAGCCAGCCTCATAGGTATAGCTGTCAAAATGCTTCATAGCCGCGTCCGCTGTGTCTTTCCACTCAAAGTCCATCTTCAGGTAATAGATGAAGTTGACTTCACCCTGCGTGATGATCCTGCCGATATATTTACCGGAACGATAACGCAGAGACTCCATCTCTATACGGTCTTCGATGGAGGAGAGTGTCTGCTCTTCATCAGAAGATACCAGTCCCTCTTCACTCGGACTCTTCAGTAAGAGCTTCACAAATGCGGCGTATCCGTACTCAGGGTCCGGGACATAGTCTGAGACACTGGCATTAAACGAGACCAATGCCCGATGTCCCTCTATCTGTCGTACATAAGTCTCCCAATAATCTTGCATGACTACTCCATCTCCAGACTCATAAGGAACATATCCTCACCATCGACGACATCCACTTTGATACTACTGCACTCTGGACAACAGTAGTTGATAGCTTCAAGTTCGCTCCTTACACCACACTCCTGACAAGTGATCGTCAAAGGTTGTAAGTTCATCACAAAGTCAGCTCCATCACAGATGCTCTTCTCTTTGAACGTGTTAAACGCGACCTCTAGTAAGTGAGGCTCGATGCCACTCATAGCACCGATCTTCACCACGACCTTTGTCACCTTTTTCGCATCGTTCTCGGCAGCAAACTTCTCCGTCTGTTCAAGAAGAGCCTGGACTACAGAATACTCATGCATCAGCAGATCCTCGGAAGCAGTTCACCTTTTGGCAGATCAAGGAAACGACTCGTTCCATGAGCAGAGTGCAAGACGACTTTTGAAGGATACTTTTCAGATACCGTTCCGATGACCGAAGCATTCTCGCAAAAATGATACTGTCTCAAGACCTGCAGTGCTTTCTCAGCATCTTCAGAGGCTACTGCCAGGATGAAGGTACCTTCATTGGCAAGGTCCATCGCCTCAAAGCCGAACATCTCACAGATACCTCTGACCTGGTCACTGATCCCTACCGAGTCCTCTTCGACCTCGATACAGATATCACTGGCCTGCGCCCACTCGTTGAGTACGGCAGATAGCCCTCCCCGTGTCGCATCTCGTAAGGAGTGTACAGCGATATCTTCTTTGATGAGACCCTCGACTGCCGGCCAAAGCGTCTCACAATCACTTTGAAGGTCAGAACTAATATCTAGTCCTTCACGTTCCATCAGAATCGTCGCGCCATGACGACCGACATCCCGTGATGCCATGATGACATCACCCTGCTCCAGATTACTTACAGAGATATCTTCCTGCTCGATCTCACCGATCCCAGCCGTGTTGATAAAGATCTTATCGAGGCTGCCTCGTGGTACCACTTTGGTATCTCCACAGACTATCTTCGCACCAGACTTGGCCAGTTCCTTAGCCATACTCTCGACGATCTGCTTCAAAGTATCATAAGAGAGACCCTCTTCGATCATGAACGCAGAACTAAGATATAACGGTCTTGCTCCCATCATCGCAAGATCATTGACAGTCCCGGCGATGGAGAGTTTACCGATGTCTCCACCATTGAAGACAATTGGACTGACAGTGAAACTGTCTGTCGTAAAAGCGATCTTCTTTTTGACTTCCAATACGGCAGCATCTTCTGCCTTGATCAGAATATCGTTCTCAAAGTAACGATAAAAAAGATCGTTGATAAGAGTATTTGTCTCCTCACCACCGCCGCCATGGCTTAACTGTACACTTTTCATCCTAATACTCCTGCATAACGATAATAGGCATTACAAGAGCCTTCACTACTGACCATACAACTCCCCAGCGGAGAGTTTGGCGTACATGCTTTTCCAAAGACCTTGCAGTCCATCGGTTTAGCGAGCCCTTTTAGGATCGTACCACAGATACAGAGTTTATGATCATCGATCGGCTCTGTCGGAAGGATGTCTGCAAACAGCTTCTCAGCATCAAGATAGTCATATTCTGGTCTTAACTCAAGTGCACTGTCTGGGATATCCCCTATCCCGCGCCAGCGAAAATGTGCTCTAGGCCGCATATAGGTGTCGTTCAACTGCTGAGCTTTTAGATTACCCTCCATCGTGACAGCACGCGTATACTGGATCTCCAGCTCTGCCCTGCCCTCAAGCTTCTGACGGACCATCATCAAGATACCCTGCAGCACATCGACGGGTTCAAAACCTGAGACGGCGACCGGCGTATTGTAATCTTCCGGCAGTGAAGCGTAGATCTTTGCTCCGGTGATCACACTCACATGTGAGGGACCGATAAACGCATTGATCTTAGCCTTTCCATCCGCCATGATAGCATCGACTGCCGGCGGGACCAAGACATGATTGATGTGGAAGAACAGGTTCTTGATACCCTGATCTACCGTATGTTTGATAACGGCTGACGTCATCGGTGTGGTCGTCTCAAAACCGATAGCAAAAAAGACCACTTTTTTGTCTGGGTTCTCTTTGGCTATCTTCAGAGCATCCATAGGCGTATAGAGTGCTCGGATATCATGACCTGCGGCACGTTCGACTGCCAAGGAGGTCTTAGAACCCGGTACACGGATCATATCGCCAAGTGTCAGTAAGATGGTGTTTTCCATCTTCGCTAACGCGATTGCATGATCTATCCGCTCTTTAGGCATGATACAGACTGGACATCCTGGACCATGGATGAACGCGATGTTAGCCGGAAGCAATTGTGGCAGACCATATTTCATGATGGTATGCGTATGTCCCCCGCACACTTCCATGATGTTTAGTGTCTCATCGAGTCCTTTTGCTAACTCTTCGATCTCTTTAGCCAACATACGGATGGTCTTCGGATCACGAAAACCATCGTACAGGTCCTTTAACTGCAATTCATTCATGTCGTACCACGGTTCTCACAGTTATCATCGTCCAATACTGCCTGTGCCCGCTCTTCCTCATCAAGTTTTTCCAAGATCTCAGTATAGACCTTCAAAGACTCCAGTGCATCTACCTCATCGATCTTGTTCATGATAAAACCGACGTGCAACAGGACATAATCTCCTACCTTCACATCTTCTGATTCGACAAGTTCCAGTCCTGCCTGACGTGTGATACCCATGGTATCTACTGTAGCGATATTCGTCTCTTCATCGATCTTGATGACCTTCGATGGTATCGATAGACACATATTATTAACCTCTCATCTTTATTTTAAACTCTATCCACTCAATAACGCGTTGGATGGATGCATCGTCTTTTACGTTTACTTCCAGGATGTCGACACCCGGTCTTAGCTTACGCGCCTCTATCTTCTCATGCTCGATATCATAGTCGAAATAAGGTAGTAGGTCTGTCTTCGTGATCAAGATCAGATCTGCCTGTCGGAACATCACCGGATACTTCTCGATCTTGTCACTGCCCTCCGGGATGGAGACCAGGACGATGTTGAGATGCGATCCGACATCATAACTGGCCGGACAGACGAGGTTTCCTACGTTCTCGATGAAGCAGACATCGATCTCATCGAGCGGCATCGCATGTAATCCTTTATGGACCATGAAGGCATCAAGATGACACGCACTTCCAGTCTGGATCTGATAGGCTGGGATCCCTTTTGCGGTAATACGATCAGCATCCCTACTGGTCTCCAAGTCTCCCTCGATCACACCAAACTTGAACGATGCCAGGGCACTCATATGCTCTAACAAGGTCGTCTTTCCACTTCCCGGACTACTCATCAGGTTGATAGAGAGGACATCATGTCCATCAAAATGTGAACGGTTATGACCCGCTTCCTGGTCGTTCTTATCCAGGATCTTCGTGATGACATCGATAGTCTTCTTATCGTTCAACTGGGGGTTATGGCTTAATGTCTCATGCGCAGCATGATGCTCGTGAGAGTGGTCATGGTCATGATGATCATGAGTATGTTCGTGATCAGTGATGGAACAGCCGCAATCTTTACACATATGTTCTCCTATATTTTTTTATTTATGCCAACAACATCTGACTTCCGACTGCGACGGAGACTAGCCCAGCTACAGCGAACGTCCTTCGGACATTTGTCAGATTTCTTAGCAAACGGTCGTTCATGTAGAGGATGACCATGCCGAAACTTATGAAGATGAGTGATACTCCAGCGACAAATGCCAAGACCAACGTCCATTCGACAGCAGTCCCATCGAGCATACCTAGTGTCACCAGCATACCGCGGACACCGCCGATACCCATCAAGGCACCGATACTCCATGCTGATGCAGGGATCGCAGCATCATCATGCGCATGTTCTTTTCCAAAATAGATATGAATATGCTCTTTATCATGGTGGACGTGCCGGTTAAGCTGTATGCGGTCTGTGACGACCATGAACAGTAAATAGACTCCCATCAAGATGATGACGGATGATGAGATCATATCCCCATAATCCGTCACCGCTGCAGGAAGAGTGTAGACTTCCAAGACCTTAGCGAACACAAACAGCATCAATCCATGTCCAAATGCGAACATCAACGTGATCGTCATCGTCTTCTTCATCGATTTACCGATGGAGAAGTCCGCGATCGCCGTCAAATGATCAGGCCCAAAAGCGTGTAAGATACCGTACCAGAATATGATTAGAAAACCCAGTTCCACGATTGCCTCCATTCTAAGTGAATGTTTATTCAGTATTGGGAAGATTATAATTACTTTTTGTAAAAACAAGCTAAATAAGTTCTGTTCTTATATAGTTTATGGACCTAACCTAAGTGAATATACGTATAGTACACTTATGCATAGTCATAAACGTTGTATTTATTGTGAACATGATCACCTCTACCTCTTAGAGGATGGCAGGATCAAGTGCAGCCGATGTAAAAAAAAGTACAGTCCCAAACGCGTAGAGAAGATCCTTAGCATCATGGATTCTTTTACGCATGATGAGAGCGCGAGACAGGCATCCAAACGTCTTGGACTCTCCTATGTATCAGTGCACCACTATTTCGATATCTTTCGACAGTACAGTGCCAAGATCTCTGAGGACGAGTATGAGGCACTTCGACACATCACCTGTGAGTATGAGGAGTACTATTATCTTGAACGCGCCAAACGGAACCGCCCTGAAGCCGTATTTGATGCGCATAACTTCCTCACCTTTGATTATGACGGACATATCTACAACATACTCATGCCTACCCTGCAAAGATATAGAGACCAGTTCATCGATGATGACCTTGTCGAAGTCTATTCGAGTGAGTTCAACCGGTTTAAACGTAAAAGCCGTATAATCAAGGTGACCAGACATCTCAACAAGATCGTAGCGTTCTGGGACTTCTTTGAAGCATCTATCGTCCGGTACAAAGGTGTCTCATCAGAGAACTTCCCTCTCTATCTCAAAGAGATCGAGTTTAAGTTCAATCATGCGCCAGATAGTCAACAGACCCTTTTAGAGCGCTACTACTTTAGGAACCCATAAATGCAAAAAAATGACCTCTGTGTCTTAGGCGTAGGCAATATCTTGGAAAAAGATGACGGGGTCGCCGTCTATGCGACTTCCTACCTAAAACAGAACTATCTATTTGAACCAGAGATCGACATCGTCAATGGCGGGGTCGAAGGCATCAATCTCTTAAACCTGTTTATGGAGTATAAGCATATATTGATCCTCGATGCTATTGAGATCGAAGATGAACCGGGCAGTATCTATCACATCCCATCACATGAACTTACCGGGATGGGACTAAACAGTGGAGGTGCACATGAAGTGGGTG
>JADGEC010000098.1 GCA_016744575.1 Sulfurimonadaceae bacterium
TGTTGTGGGAAGATAATGCTCTTCAAAAGCGTCCCCTGGGACAAAGTCATCATCAAGCTGCGAGCGTCTGGAGTGACACTTGGCACAAAGCTGGACTTCACTGTGGTCTATATCTGTCAACAGTACAGGCTTACCGCTTTTAGGATCGATCTTCCAGCGCTCTTTTCCAAAAGTCGAGAGATCTATACTCAAGCCCTCTTTGAGCGTGCCTTTGTAGGCTTTTGGCTCTTTTGCCCATTCCAGATGTTCTGATCCCGGACCGTGACATGCTTCGCAGGAGACATTGATGACATCATAAGTAGTATGATAACTTTTTGTCTTAGGATCATAACCTTTTTTGAGGTTGGTACTGTGACAGTCCGCACACATGTAGTTCCAGTTCAGGTTCGGTCCGGTCCAGTGAAGTATGTCTCCCGCTGTGATATCCTCATGAGGATGCAGATGATACCAGCGCTGACCACCCTGCTCTTTTGAGCGACTGTCCCAGGCAATATCAAGCACTTGCAATCTACCGCCTTCGAACGGCACCATATACTGCTGAAGCGGATACAGACCAAAGGTATGGCTTATCTCATAGTCCTGCAGTTTGCCATCTGGTCCATCGGTTCGGACCATGAAGACATCACCTTTTTTGAAAAAGGTGGAGACGATGCCGTTATAGTCAAAAGTGGCGTCTTCAAAATCACCCAGGACTGTCTTCTCAGTCGCTTCTTGCATCGCAAGGTCATGATGTGAGCCTTGCCACTGTTTGTGCTCTTGAGTATGACACTTCTTACAGGCATCATCGCCGACATGATTCTCAGCACTCAGGTCCATCACACTCAACAAGAGTAAAAAGAGCATTGGAATACGTTTTAGATCTATCATCATCTTAAGCATCTATCAACGTGGCATCTGAACATCAGCAGTAAGCGTAAAGTCCAGCATCGTTCCCGATGGGACACCGGACGCTGACCCTCTCGTCAAAACGGCTGCACCTGCACCGATCTTAGCACCGGTTCTTGCACTGCTTCGACCTCCAGCCAGTCCGCCAATGGCTGCTCCTCTTACGACTTTTCCCGCGCTGTTTTGTCCCTGAGAACTCGCTGTCATGGCATTGATCTTATTGGTGCGAATAAGAACACGCTGACCTTCCACGGAAAGTGCCGTAAGCTCGATGATCATACTAGAGCTTCCCGCGATGCGTCCTGCCTGTTTGGACTCAGTGACGATGCCGTAGATATCACTGCCTCTTGGTGCGACGACAATACCTTTAGAGACGATGTCGTTCTCAAGCACCATCTTGAACTGGTGTCCCGCTTTATGCTGCGCAGTACTGAGTGTGGTACTCATCACCGTATGGATGAGCGTACCTGCAGGAAGCGTAATATAGAGTGACTGCTCCTGCACCGCCGGTGAAGGAGGCGGTGGTGGTGGAGGTGAGGAGATCTCAAACACGACGATGTTCTTAATATCACTCATCGCATAAGTCGTATTGGCTCCATCAATATTGATCGTCACCGTCTGCATATTACGCTCGGTGATCGTTCCTTCCAGCTCAGCACCATTATTAAAAAAGATGGTGTCAGCACTACACACAGACAGCATCATAAGCGATGCAGTTAAGATCTTATTAAACATTTTTTTCTCCTTGATCTCTGGGAATGATACCCAAAATCCCATTTTTTCTAAACCCTCAACGATACTCTGTATTGCAGAGCTTGACAGAAAGTCCCTGACTTGTGATCAACTAAAGATGAGCTCATGATAGATCGCTCTCTTCTACACAAAGTCAATATGTGAATAGAGTACTCATCAGCTCTTCCAAACATTATGAAGCCTGATCAGTATAGTATAGGCATAGTCTACTCTATGACCTATGCCGGCTTTTTCTTGTATTGCGTATCGTATGCCGACACCAGCACTCGCATACTATGATATATTTGTCTTTACGACAGCAAGGCTTGTCCCGAAATTCGGATTGGATGAGACTAAAGGCAATACCTTTGAGTCTACTGCAAAGAGCATATTCATAAGGAACAGGTAGAAGAGAAGATACCTTATCATTGGAACATAGCTTTCGGAAGGATCATCTTAACAGAGAACATCATCTGCCAGTCAGCTCCATATGTGGGTCTGACGACATTTGAAAAAGCCTGTAGTTTAAAGTCAAGTGGTGGAAAACTCTCAAACTTCATGAGTTTACCGACACCACCACCAATGGGCACTGTCCACTTCTCACCACTCTTCGCATTCCAATCCGCTGTCATGATCGGCGTGGATGTAAGATACCAACCATCATCAAAGTTGTAGTTCACAAAATATTGCCAAAGAAAGCTATTGACATCATCATCAGGGTCGGAGGAACCTCCGACAGACCAAAGGTTTTGTACGATCGTCCCTATGACCCAATTCCCCGGCATAGTCAATGCCAAAAATACAGGACCTGCAGAGTAGTTGTCTGAACCTAATCCCTTCGCATGCGTCGGAAACTCAACCATCGCGCCAAGACCATAGATCACAGGACCCGGCTCACTTGGAGAGAAGATCCCCTGATACTGGATATTCCCAAGACCACTCTCTTTACTCTCTGATGAAGGTAAGATCACATTTCCAAAGTCTCCACCATTATGCGGGTCGGTTCCCATATAAGGGACGATGAAGCGATTGATCAAGTTGACCTTACCTATGGTCACCGGTATGGCTGGTTTTAACATAGCCATATTGGCGGCACCATCACCATCAGGGCCTATGCCATTGTGATGCCAATACTCGATCGGGACACTGTACATATTCCCTACCGGGTTTTGTGACTGTTTGGCAAGCTCTTGTGCGGCAGCTTGTTCTCCGGCATAAGTGCTAGAAAGACCAAGTGTAAGTATAAGTGTTAGGAATTTGAATCGTTTTATCATCTTTAGCTCATCATTTATGGGCATCTCTAATAACCCTGTATATCATCAGCATTTTTAGAGATGCCCTTATTTTAAGATACGTATTCTTTTTTATATGTTCTGCAAAAAGAACACATAAAAAAAGTTAGGACTATCTACATCGTTAAGATGTAGATAGTAGGTATTCTACTGACCTGCACCCCAGCTTTCCATTGCCGGATTATAAGGGACTTCAAACTCTAAAAACTCTTCAGGTTCAAAAGGGAGGTCTTTTTTATCGACTCTTGGTAAAGAAGCTGCTTTTGTTTCTGGACGTGCATTTGCTATGCCTGTCAAAGGCATACCTCTTGCATGTTTTGTATCTGGATATTTTTGCTTCCATAACTCATGACGTGCTTTCATGACATCAAACATCGTTTTAGTCGTAAATCCTGGAAGCATTTTTGGTAACACCTCACGAGGGTCATTGTAAAGGTCATAAAACGAAGCGCCGCTCAGGCCAGGAAGTTCACCGACCCAACGACGTTTAAAACGACCTTTGACTTGAGCAGCTAAGATATCACCGGTATAGATATAGGTGTAGTCACGACGACTATGCGTATCACCATTGAATAGCAATGACGTTTGATCGACACCATCGATAATACGATCTCTTGGGATATTTTCTGTCGCTCCAGCTAGATTTGCAAATGTAGTATAAAGATCTGTCACATGAATAATATCACCTACGACTTGGTTAGGTTTGATCACACCAGGCCAGCGTACAAGGAATGGTACACGAACAGCACCTTCCCAAGCATCGCCTTTACCACCTCTGTAAAGTGTCTCGACCATCCCATCAGGGCCATGATGTGTCATTGGACCATTGTCTGCCATTAGGATGACAAGTGTGTTCTCTTCAATCCCTTGATCTTTCAGCTCTTTAGTAAGTGTTGGCAGCCACTGATCAAAACTGACAAGAAATTCAGGCAGCATACTTCCTGAGACACTCTTTTTAGGCTCACCAGGTTTTGTTCCTAAAAACGAAGCTGCGATAGGATGATATGCTACAAAGAAAGGTTTTTCTGCTTTAACACTTTTACGAATGAAATCAATGGTACGTTTTTGAAGCTCTGCTTCCATCGCATAATAGTCATCTTCATTTGGAGGTGTTCCCCACTCTTTGATCTCTCCACCTTTAGTGCCTTCAAGTGCCCAAACATAACCATTTGGTCTCCAGTCAGGGTCCATATCATACGGATCTTCTGGATACAACTTAGGATCGACTGATGTTGGGAACATCGGCCCTAAGTCTCCCCGAGGAACGTAGAGACTTGGCACTTGGTTGTATGGAGCCCAAAGTGCTTCATCATAACCCATGTTCGTCATGTAACTCTCTTCAATATCACCAAGGTGACCTTTACCGTAGAACGCAGTCGCATAACCTACATCACTAAGTACTTCAGCGATAGTCGTCTCTTTTTCACTCATACCACCATATTCATAAGGAAAACTTACCGTATACATCCCTGAACGTACAGCATGACGACCTGTTTGAAATGCAGCACGCGTTGGCGTACATGACGGCTCTGTATACATACGAGAGTAGTATTGACCCTCTTGTGCGAATTGATTGATGTTTGGTGTTTTAAAACCACGAGGTGCTTGGATCTGAGGGATCCCGATCTCACCGACAGCCGTATCATCCCACATGACATGGATGATGTTAGGCGCACGTCCAAATCTCTTTTTTAGTGCTGCTATCTTCTCTTCGATGATTTTATCCTCTTTAGCCCAATCAGCGCCATGTTGTGCTTTCAAAATATAGTATTCTGAATCATGGATAATAGGTTTAGCCTGAAGTGTTCCCATCGTAACAGCTGCTGCAACAGTTGTTGAAAGTAAGGTTTTATACATGTTATTCCTTTTCTGTAAATAGTACAGAGATGATAACTTGTGATGCTGTTCTAAAATATCAATATCTCGACATATTTATTATCTATAAGTAACGCGTTATCTAAAATAGACAGAAGTATTAAAATGGGTAAAGTCTAACATAACAGATCTGAATGACTTCCAAAAAGTCGATGCCTCTTTAAGGTTTGAAAAAATAGAGGAAAGATCATCTGTAGAAGTACCAGCCAAGTCTATTCAATGTTCAATGCTGATAATGACGTGTATTTCACTCTATTTACTTTCAACAGAGCTTTTTCATCTCTCTTTAAACAGTCTCGGTCGCAAAGAGCCTAACAGTATCTCTAGTACAAGAGGAATGGCATTTGACATGCCTATCAGTCCTTCTATATATGACCGGTCTAAAAAGGCCTGCGTCAACTCACCTGCTTCGACGGACTCTTTTGCCAAAGCTACCAGTTCGGGCATCATCGGTACTAGAAAGACAAAGGCATTGATCGACAGAAAGGCTATTAGGACAAATTTGACTTTTAACCAGTTTGGTTTGACCTCATAACTGTAGTAGAGAAAGATATCTGAGACTATCTTCAGTCCCAGACCCGGCAAAATAAGGATGTAAGCACTGATCTCTTTATACATCGCGACCGTGTAAGCTGTCTGCGGGTCTAGGTGGCCAAAATTGGTACCGATGATGATATGAGAGAGTATGCCGCCGACATACATGATAGTGCCTATCTCTTGTATGAGGTCTATCACTCTACGCATCTTAAAGCCTTTTTATCTTATCTTGTCTCAAAAGGTGACTTAGAACTTTGAAATTCAGCTCGTGTCAACACACCATCACCATCACTATCCATGGCGTCAAAGAGCTCACCTTTACGGTAGCTCTTCATCTCCTCTTTACTTAACAGATCGTCTTTATTAGTGTCCATAGCAATAAACTCTTTTGCCGTCGTTGTCGACATCTCAGGCTTTTCGACGACATCGTCGCTATTGATGTCATTTTTCTCAAACCAATGTTCCATGATCCCCGGCATGAACTGAGCAAATCGTGACTCTGTACTCTCCGCTCTTGTGACATTGTCATCATCATCGCTATCAAGTCGCTCAAAACGTGAGACTGCCACTTCGGTATAGGACGTTTCAGTGACTAAGCCCTCTTCTGTCTGCTCATATTTGTTGAACATGTGTGAACTCATATCACCGCCTCTGAACTTTCCTGCGCAACCGCTGCTCATCAGGCCTATAACGACTAAGACTGTTATCATCATCAGATCTCTCATATCATCCACCTACTTGTTAAAATATAGTCTTGCACCGATGAGCAAGTCATCATGTGCGCTCAAGATAAAGTTAGAAGGTGTCTCAATATTAAAATCCGTATACTTAATAGTGATATTACCCTCTACCAACAGTTGACCATCCGCTTCGCTCATCTCAACGGGAAAGACGATCTCTTGACTTACACCGTTAATGGTCATCATGCCCTTGGCTTCATTGTCATGCAGTTCATACTTGTAAGTAATGGCCTTAAATGTCTCAGCATTTAGCTCCTCTTCGACATTCTCATCTCTACGCGTATCATCACTATCAAAGGCATAGACATCAACATTCAACTCTCCTCTGTGGCCATTAGGGAGTTCTTGTAAAAATCCGCTAAGCCCTTTGTTCACACTTAGAATGGTGTAGGTGCTAAAAAACTGATCTTTTTTTGCCTCATAGTAGGCTTCAGACTTGCTGCTGTCCAAAGTATAGTCTCCTGCTATCAGGACCACTGTGCTCACTAGAAAAAGCGCTATCTTTTTTATCATCATCTATCCTTATCAAAGCTTCTTAAGAGCCCTGTATTTAATTGTTAATGACAAGTATATATACTCTTGGCTTAAATACTTGTTAAGGACAAGTATAGGGCACCTCTAATAACCCTGTATATCATCAGAGGTCAAAGAAGGTGTGAGATATTGTCTTAAGGTCTTGTAGGACTACCCGTAGGTAATTCAAAAGAGCTTAGAACGATAGCTTGCGCCTTATTTGCCCTCCCGAAGGGCATCACATACAACATCGTGAGTCTGCGTTAGGCTCTTGCCACCGTAACCTGTTACGCTAACAAGAGCCTGTCTTGATCACGAAGTCGTATGTGACGCTGATGATGCACAGGGTTATTAGAGATGCCCTATATATCTTTCTGTTACAATTCCTCTATGAAAGCAAAAGATTATGAACTCAATAGATCCTTAGGCTATCTCGTCAATGCACTCAGCCTCAATATGAAACAAAGACTGGATGTAAAGTTAAAAGAGCACAAGGTAACGGTACATCAGTTTGGGATCTTGCTCATCATCTATAAGAAGAGTTCGCTCACCCAAAAAGAGATCGCAGACCAGACAAGTGGTGATGAACCGGCAACAGCCAGGTTGATGAACCGTCTTGAGGATAAGGGTCATATAAAAAGAGTGGTGGACAAAGTCGATAAACGAAAACGTCTGGTCTCATTGACACAAGAGGGAGAGATACTTCTAAACAGACTACTCCCCTATGCACAGGAGATCAATGAGGATCTGACATCAGTCTTAAGCCAGGCAGAGCAAAAAGACCTTCTTATTATGCTGACAAAGATAGTCACTTCATCAGGAGAAAAGTAGCAGCATCTTTTTTTATCAAAGAAGTCTAAGAGCAGTTATCATCATCTTATAGATGATGCAATAGATGGGGAGCCTTTCCAGCGGATAGAGCAGCACTCCTTTTAGAGTCTCGCGATCACTCTCGTGGATTGATCGACCGGGGAAGATGGATGATCGATCTTTTCTCGTACCGTATTATATAAAGCAAAGTAGTCACAGACCCGGCTATAAGAAGTAGGACTCCCAACAACAGCCAAAAAGTCTTGGAACTGCCCTGCTCTTCAGATTTTGCAGTGACAGAGCCTCCGCTTACCTCAAACTCAACGGCTTCGATGATCTCCGCATGCAAGATACCGTTGACACTGTCATACCAATACAGTCGCTGCTCTGGTAGCGTCACATTACCCTCTTGCGAAGCGATGATGGTCTGATGTTCTACCCGTTTTGCTCTGCCCTGCTCCATAGAGAGTCGCGGTTCATCATCATAGAGTCGCAGAGACTTTTGCTGCTCGATAGCTACCGAAGGAAGCAGCAGGTCAGGTACATCTGTAGCGATGATAGTGACCGTTCGCTCAAAAGCATCACCTATTTTCAGTGATGTAGGGTCTGGCTTATAGGTTACGTCCAAGGTCAACTTTGGTGTCGAAAGCACAAAACCATCGATGCCATCGGGTGAATCTACCTGCAGCGTAAAAGGTTCTGTGCTCTTTGTAAAGGCGCTCTTGGGCTGCCCATAACCCATAGAGCCGGTAAAGGAGACCTCTAACGGTGCCAGAAAGATCTCGCCGCCACGCAGAGGATAAAGCTCATACTCATACACAGCCACCTGCCACGACTCACCATCGATCTCTTCACTTTGGACATAGGCCGCACTTTGCGGTGCGACGATGATAAGGTCTTTTAAGCCAGAGCTGTCTACACGTACATCACCTACGCTAAAGCCCGTGCTCTTCACATCGAGTTGTAAGACGATCTTCTCGCTTACAAAATAACGCGATTTTGGCTGGACCTGCACACTGACAGCACCCTGCATCGCAAAGAGGAAAAGCGGCAAAAAAAGTAGAAGGCTAATGCGCATCTTCGACTCCCTGCATCTGGTACTGATAAGCGAACTTGTTTTTCAGGAACTCTCCCGGAGAGGTCTGAAGTCTGTCCAGCCATTTCGCTTCACCAGCACTCCGCTCCTGAGTCCCCTCTTCTACGATCTCCTGTCCACGATTGTCCTTATTGTCAAACCGGATCTCGTCGGCAGGCAGTTTACCACCCGTACCTTCATCATTATTACGATGCTTATCGATCTCCGCTTTACGTGCTTTGGTAAGGGCCAGGTTCTCTTTTGCCGCCAGGAACTCCGGATCGATCTTTAGTGCCAGACCATACGCTTCTATAGCCTTGTCGTAAGCACCACCCATAAACAACGCGTTTCCGTAGTCGAAGCGCCCCTCTTTGGAGGTCAACACACTTAAGACCATCTGCGCTTTTTTGAACTCCCCTGCTTTATAAAGCGCGACCCCTTTAAACATCGGCTCTTCAAAGGCAGCTGCCGAAGCTCTATATTCACCCTGTTTGAAGTGACGGTATCCTTGTTGGTCAGGTGTAAAAAAAAGCTCATCCCACTCACCCTCAAAGCCGATGATAAGGTACAGCACGGTCCCAAAGATGATAAGCAGTGCCGTGTAGCTATGCCACTTTCTCATGAGGCTCTCCATATCTGCGCGCTAACACCTCGTCGAAACCAGAAGAGCAAGGCAATAAAGATAAAAGGTAAAAGCGTGCGACCACCATCCTCACGGGCAGTGAGGTCACTACTTCGAGCCTCTTTAAGATCGTTGGCTATCTGCTCTTGCAGTGCTTTGATGTCACGCTCGTCTGCCGTGTGCACGATGACTTTGGCATCGATGACATCTGCCGCTTTTTTGATGGAGACAAGGTCTAGAAGTTCCGGGGAACCGACCGCATAGAAGATAACTGCCATATTACGCATAGCTGCATCCTCTTTTAACTTTGTGATCTCAGAAGGTGATACGCTGTCACAAAAGACGATCGTACTGCCCTTGCGGCCATCCATCTCTTTGTGTGCCTGACGCAGGGCACCATGCAGCACATCTCCCTCTTTGGGCATCATCGAAGCCTTCAGTGAGGAGGCAAAGGTGTAGATGATGTCGGCATCTTTACTCAGCGGCATCACAAGGTGTGCACTGCCGCTATAAGCGACAAGCATCGTCTTCGCATCACTCTGAGCCTCCATTAGGTCTTTAAGCTTGAAGACGGCACGCTTCAGACGTGAAGGCCGCAGGTCAGTACTCTCCATGCTCTCATCGACTTTCATCACTGCCGCGATCATCGTCTCGTTCTCACGCATGCTGTCAGGTTTGAGCCGCCACGATGGACCACTCACGGCAAAGATCATCAGTCCAAGCGTCACCGCCAGTAACCAGGGGGCCTTGACGCGACGGGCATCATCTTCAGGTCTGATAAGAAGATGCTTTAGTAACGCAGGGTCGATGAGACGTTTGAGCTGAGCCTCATCATCCTGCCTGCGAAGTAAAAGCCACATCAACATAGCCAGCGGGATAAAGAGTAAGAGCAGTTCCGGACGTAAGAAGAGAAAGCTCTGCATCACACTCTCCTTCTTCTGATAAGGGCAAACAGCGTGTAAGCAAAGAGCAGAAGCATAGCCACTGAGAGCGGATAGATAAAGAGCTCTCTTGTCGGTCGAAGTGTGTTTTGCTTCACTAGTCTGGGTCTGAGGTCATCGATCTTTTTATAGATGTTGATCAGTTCGTCCCTATCTAGCGCATAGTAGAACGCCCCATCCGTAGAAGTGGCGATCTCACGCAATGTCTTGGTATCAAGCGGATGTTCACCTGCGTTCTCAGGGTCACCGACACCGATGGTAAAGATGCTCACACCGGCTTTTTTCGCAAGTTCAGCAGCTTTGATGGGTGGGACCTGTGAGCCGGTATCATCACCGTCACTCATGAGGATCAACATCCTCTCCTCTATCTTCGACTCCTCAAACATCTTCAGTCCCAGACCGATCGCATCACCGAGCATGGTCTGAGGACCCGCCATACCGACCTGTGCCTCATCCAGAAAACGCTCCAGAGCTTTGATGTCTGTAGTGAACGGAGACTGCACAAATGCCGCACTGCCAAAGAAGATAAGTCCGATCCTTTCACCAGAGCGCTGCTGTAAGAAAACGCGTAATACCTCTTTGACTGCTTCAAGCCGGTCTATCTTCTTCCCACTCTCTGAGAGGAAATCGCGCGTCTCCATCGAGCCAGAGAGATCGATAGCGATGAGCAGGTCACGCATCGGTTCCTCTTTGATCTTCGGTTCTCCGACCAGCGTAGGGCCGCTCATGGCTAAAAGTATCAAGGCCGTTGTCAGCACTAACACAAAGCGCTGAGCCAGACTCATCGGCAGCACCCCGTCCTGCCTTTTACTATCACCACCTGACGCAGCAAGGATACGGTCATAGAAATTGACTCGTAAAGCAGCACGGCGGCGCTCATAAGGCGGCGCGAAGCGAGTGATAAGCCATGGCAGGATGATCAACAATGCTACCCAGGGAGACTCAAAGGTGATCATGATCATCTCGCTTATGCTGTCGTATCCAGCGTTCACACGCCTGCTCGAACGAGATGACCAATTCAGATGCAGGTATGATATCTCTATAAAGAAGCTTTTGGGCTGCCTGAACATGCTCAGCCGTAAACAGCTCTTGCTCTTCATCTAAAAAAGACCACCAGACTTTCCCATCAAGCGCTGCGATCTTCTCTCGTCCATAAGCCGCCACAGCCGTCCGCCGTAACAGTTTAAGCAGACGATGAAAACGGGCACCATCATCTTTAAGTGCATGGATGACACGCGACTCCGCGAGTGCTTCACGCCGATAGCTGTTACGAAGATAAGCGCGTAAAGCATTGATAGCAAGATATAAAGAGAGTGCCGTTATAAGTGCGAGCAGCATATACAAGCCCTCTGCCAGAGGGAAAAGCCCTATGGCCGGCGGGACGATGACGTCATGATATTGGTCAAGTGAGGTGCTCATCGCTTGGCCCCTGGATGGTAACCAAGCTGCTGCTGGATCTGTGTCAGAAGGTCCTCATCAGTCCGAAGTCTCATAAGCACGATATTATGGCGTTTGGAGAGTTGTTCCAGATGCAAAAGATGTGATTCGAAACTCGCTTCAAAATGTTTGTGAAAGCGCTTATCTGAACTGTCAAACTCTGCAAAGTGTTCACCATCACTTACGACTATCGGACCTTCACTTCTTAAGACGCTCTCCAGCGGGTCATAGATGGTCACCGCCAATATGTCATTGTGACGGGCAACATCGCTCAGATGCCGGGCTGTCTCTGCATCAAAACCCTGTCCGTCACCGATGAGCACGACAAGGTCATCATGCCTTGCCGATGCCGAGACTAGCTGGAGTGCTTTGTTAAGCTGACCCTGCTCATCTTTGGTGTTCTCAGCATGCAGCGCACCGTTTTGTTCGACTATCTCGTGCAGCATCTGCATAAGAAGTGTCTGGCTTCGCTGCGGTCTGAAGCTCTTAAGTGAGCTATCGTTGAAGATGACTCCGCCAACGCGATCACCGACACTGAGGGTGCGAAATAGTGTCAAAGCCGCAGTACGTGCCGCCTGAACAGACTTCATCGATCCTTTTGAGGCAAAGAACATCGAGTTGCGCTGAGAGAGCACGATCCATACGCTGCGATCACGCTCTTCATTATAAAGACGGATGTAGGGCTTTCGGGTACGCCGTGTGGCTTTCCAGTCGATCTGACGAGTGTCATCACCTTGGACATAGGGTTTGAGTTCGCTAAAATCCATGCCGCGGCCGCGAAACTTTGAGCCGTGTCGACCGCTTAGAAGCGAATGGATGGGCTGTCGTGGTAAAAAGGAGAAGCCTTTAGCCTTGCCACCAAGCCTTATCAGCTCATCAAGGCTCACATAGATGTTCTCCATCAGGCGGGAAGCATGACCTGTGTCAGGATCATATCGATGATATCATTGGTATTTTTACCATCTGCCTGCGCTTCATAACTCAGCGTGATACGATGACGAAACACATCATGGATGACAGCACGAACATCCTCGGGTGTGACATGCTCAGCTCCTTGCAGCCAGGCATAGGTCCGTGCACATTGATCTAGTCCTAAAGTCCCTCGTGGTGAACAGCCTATCTCAATATAGGAAGCGAGTTTCTCATCATAACGTTCAGGGTAACGTGTCGCAAAGACCAGATCGACGATATAACGCTCGATCGTATCAGACAATGTGACAGCGTGGATCTCTTCACGTGCTTTAAAGATGAGCTCCTGACTAAGTTTCCCTTTAGTTTCTGAGTCTGCTTTGTTCGCTTTCTCTGCACGCACCAAACGCATCACTTGCTGCTCCGACTCCTCACTAGGGTAATCGATGTAGACATGCATCAAGAAACGGTCCATCTGCGCTTCGGGAAGCGGATAAGTCCCCTCTTGTTCAACTGGGTTCTGCGTTGCCATGACCATAAAAAGCTCTGGCAGCTTATGGGTCTTTCCTGCCACAGTTATCTGTCGCTCCTCCATCGCCTCAAGCATGGCAGACTGCACTTTTGCCGGAGCACGGTTGATCTCATCGGCGAGGATGATGTTGCCAAAGATCGGTCCTGGCTCGAACTTGAAGACATAACTTCCGTTCTCATCATACATGTTCTCACTTCCCGTGACATCAGAAGGCAACAGGTCCGGCGTAAACTGGATCCGCGAGAAATCCGACTCGATCGCTTGGGCCATACTTTTGACCGCGCGCGTCTTAGCCAGACCGGGAAGACCCTCTACTAAAAGATTACCATTGGATAGCAGTCCGATGACAAGACGTTCGACTATATGTTCTTGTCCGATGATGGAGCGGTTCATCTGTTTTTTCAGCTCATCTATCTGGTCTAGTATCGTCATGATATCACTTCGACTCTTCTTTACAGTTCGTACCTTCATCGTCATGATGATTACAGATATAACGCTGACCTTTGCAAGTCGCGACCCAGGTGGTATAGCCCAGTATATCCAGCTTCTCATCTTCTATCATAATCTCATCTGACACGCAGCCAATGGCACCGGTAGAGTACTTCTTTGCCATATACTTGCTTGCACAGCCGCTCATCGCTACTGCGACTAATAACAGGCTCAACACTAATAATACGTTTCTCATCACTTCTTATCCTTTTCATTTGGTAGATACGTCAAAGCATCATCGATATTGGCATGGATGACACGGATCGTCACCGTCGCAGAAGCTCCG
>JADGEC010000099.1 GCA_016744575.1 Sulfurimonadaceae bacterium
GAGTGACGGTACGCACGGTGAGGTCTACCGTGGTATGATGCCCATTGGTGTTCACATGGACATCTTTGACATAGACAGTATTAGCTTCATCCTTCGCTTTTTGCAAGGCTAGGGAGAGTTCATGTCGTAATCCTTCACGGGCCATGGTCAGGATGTTGTTGATACCGCTCTCTCCCGATGGCAGCTCAAGGTACATACCTGTACGTCCATGCAGATAGAGGATGTCACCTTGTTCATTGACCAGTGCTGCGGCTGGGGCGATCTGCTGCAAGATCGCCTGCTCTGTCAGCTTCTGAAGCGGCAGGGCATGCGGACTCTTGTTGTCAACGGGGGGGGGATAGGTCGTATCTGGTCTATGTGTCGGCAGAAGACGGCTGGGTGATATCTGCCAGTCTTTTTGGACATTGTCTTTACGCCTAAACAGCTTGGCTTTCTGGTCGAGTACGGTGAAGAGCTCAGTGAAACTTCCGATAGTCTCAGAACTGCCAAGAAAGAGTATGCCCTTAGGGTAGAGTGCGTAATGAAAGAGCGGTAGTACTCTTTTCTGCAGGTCTACGTTCATATAGATCATAAGGTTACGACAGCTGATCATGTCAAGTTTGGAGAACGGAGGGTCTTTGATGATGTTGTGTTCTGAGAAGACAAGCATATCACGTATGCTTTTGTTGACACGGTACATGGTGCTTTCGTGCTCAGAGGTGAAGAAACGCCGCATACGCTGTGAGGTGATATCCATGGTGATAGAAGCCGGATAGAGACCCGAGCGTGCTTTGGCGATAGCTTCGCTATCTATGTCAGAAGCGAAGATCTGTACGGGATGACTATGTTTGTGGTCATCGAGATACTCTCTGATAAGGATAGCGATGGAGTAGGCCTCCTCACCGGTGGAGCAGCCCGACACCCAGATGCGTACAGGAGCATCAGCAGCTCTGTCTTTAAAGAGTCCGGGTATGATCTCTTTTTCCAAGACGCTAAACGCTTCACTATCACGAAAGAAGTTTGTCACACCGATCAACAGATCCTTAAAAAGTGCATCGATCTCATCATCGTTCTGCCGTAGATATCTGATGTACTCATCTATCGTCTCTATCTGGTGCACGTTCATCCTTCGTTCGATGCGGCGTCTGATCGTGCTGGGTTTATACATCGAGAAATCATGTCCGGTATGATCATGGAGTATGAAAAATATCTTCTTCAGTGTGTTCTGTTCTTTGGCTGCTGGATGTTCGTCAGGGGAGTGCTCGATAGTGTGAAGTATATGCTCGATGATCTGTTCAGGCATCGCATCAGGAGTAAGTATATAGTCTGCCAGACCTGTTGCGATGACACTGCTTGGCATGCCGTTGAACTCGGCGCTGTCAGGGCTCTGGGCGATGACTACTCCTCCTTCATCCTTTATCTTCTCAGCACCCAGTGTGCCGTCCCTTCCTGTTCCTGAAAGGATGATCGCGATCGCATGGTCACCTCTCTCCTGTGCCAGAGAGCGGAAGAAGAAGTCGATGGGAAGACGCTGCCCGTGAGCCCTGTTAGGCTCCATTAGTTGAAGTGTCCCATCATAGAGTGCCATATCCTTGTTGGGAGGTATGATGTAGGTACATCCCGCTCGTACCGACATCTGATCTTCGACTTCGAAGACCTTCATCCTTGTGTAGCGTTGGATGATCTCGGTCAGGATGCTTTTATGGTCTGGAGCAAGGTGTTGGATGAGTATGATGGCGACCTTGACATCAGTGAAGGACTGCATGCTTGCAAAAAATGCCTCAAAAGCGGCCAGACCTCCGGCAGATGCACCGATCCCGATAATAGGAAAATCGCCGCTATCACTCTTTTTAGACTGTATAGTCGTGTTGTCTGATGGATCGTCTGTGACCTTGCTCGTCTTGTCTGCCATGTTATCCGTTCCAGTGGTAAAGAGTATTGATAGGTTCTTCTAAGGTGATAGAACGTGCTTGATGTATCTATTGTGGATTATAACACTAATCTTGTCAAATAGGGAAAAAGTATAGACACGCCGTACTTGACCCTTTCACTTAGGCCGACACCGCTATACAAGCAGTAGGGAATCTGGATGATGTGCCGACAGCTGGTGTGATCGTCACTTCTATATCAAGCAGAGACTTTCGACTTTACTCTTCACATAATCTTGACAGAACGGTCATATACTCTAGTTTGAAAATTAATCAAGATGGAGTAACAGATGAAGATAGCATTACTAATACTTACAAGCTTACTAGTCAGTTCCATAGTGGCTGACGATGTATCAAAGAGAGACAGGGTAGAACTGCCTGAGCTTAAGATGCCGGTTAATGGTCTGATGTTTAAGATGATAGAGGGCTATCAAGACTATAAGATAGTCGCAACTCATTTTAGAACTGATAAAGATGAGTTGAGATACGTCTTAGCAAACCAAATAGGATATGATGCGCTAAAAGAGAGACGCAAGACTATGCCTGAGGGCAGTAAAATAGTAAAGATAGGATGGTCTGTAAGAGAGATGCCACGTTTTCCGACAGCACTCGAAGCAGATAAGCTTCAAAGGGTCGAATATATGGTCAAAGACTCTAAGCAGTTTGATGCAGATGGAGACAATTGGGGTTATGCAAGGTTTATAAAAAAAGGAGATAGATTTGTGAGCTGGGATAAAGGCACCGATGGGTGTATAAGTTGTCATAGTATCGTCAAAGACAATGACTATCTCTTTACGCAAATACAGGATACTTTTAACTAGATGAGATATAAGGTCCTGATCGTAGAAGATGAACTGGAGATAGTCACTCTACTATCGAACCGTTTAGATAAGCAAAAATATGATGTCACTATTGCTACAGACGGCAATAGTGCATTAAAGCTCATAAAAGCAGAAGATTTTGATCTCATCTCACTGGATATCATGCTGCCAAATATTGATGGTCTGACACTATGTGATGCGATTCGTAAAGATAATAAAGAGTCACTCATCGTCATCATAAGTGCACTAGATCTCGACGAGAGTAAAGAAAAAGCATATAGTCTGGGAGCGGACGATTATATAGCAAAACCTTTTTCACCTAAATTAGTAGCACTAAAGATCGACTCTTTACTCAAAAGACGATTTGAACTTATCCATACACAGATGGACGTCAACAGATCAGTCCAGTACGATAACACCTTAAAGAGGTTTTACATCGAGAACAGACAGCTTTTACTGACTCCTAGTGAGCATGTGCTCTTTGAGACGCTTTTTCTCAACAATAGAAGGACATTCTCAAAAGATGAGTTGTCTCAAATATTGTATGATCATGACATAGGTAATATCGATAGAGATGGGATACGGACCCATATCTATACATTACGAAAAAAGATCGCGAACTATACTGATGAAGAGGTCATCAAGACTATAAGAGGCATGGGATTTACTTTATATGAGAATTAAACCATTTTTACAGATCATCTATGGTTTGGCAGGTCTTGGCATATCGCTATTTACAGCTATTATGACTTATGTCATCATCGATGAGCCTATTGGTTTTAAGATGACATCACAGATCAGTATAGTCGTCTTGAGTACACTGCCAATAGTAGCTATGTTCAGTTATTTTATAGGGGTATATCTATCTAAGAAATTTGAGTACATCTCTCATCGCCTTGATGATATAGATGCTAATAAGTTCATAAAGCATAAACACAAAGACAAGATAGAAGACATCACAAGCATTCATGACGCCATCGATCATCTTTCCCTCAGACTTGAAGAGAGCATCGCGGAACTTCAAAAGAACAACAAAGACCTACACACCATGATCAGATCGTTTTCGCATGATATCAAGACCCCGCTGACTATCATCGATGGGTACTTAGAAGAGTTTGAAGATGGTCTTATAGAAGATGGTGAGATACCAAAAGTCATCACCATCTTAAAAAAAGAGACGGCCTATATCAATGAACTTAGCTCAGAAGTCATAGGCTTTATCCGATCAAAAGAGTCGATGACAGAAAAAAAAGTGACTATCCATCTAAAAGAGTACCTTCACTTGGAAGTATGTCCTTTAATACGTGTGTCAAAGTCGGTTGGACTAAGATGTGAGATCAAAGAGAGTGATACGCTGATATTTGATCCTACCGCGCTTAAAAAGATCCTCATAAACCTATTGCACAATGCCAGTAAATATACGGACGAAGGTACTGTCACAATAAGTATGAAAGATGAAAAGGTCATCGTACAAGATACAGGTATAGGGATAGATCCTGAGTCTTCTAAAAAGATATTTGAACCATTTGTCTGTTTGGATGAGAGTAAAAACAGAAAAAAAAGTGGTTTTGGCTTAGGTCTATCGATAGCGAGTAATCTAGCACAAAGCAATGGATACACATTGGCTTATGATGACTCATACAGTACCGGATGCAGGTTTGTTTTAGAAAGACTCGACAATAATATAGCTTGACAAGGAATATAGACATTTACTCTAGAGGCTCATGCGAGCATTCATTTACGCTGGGACTGTTGATGATCTTGTGTAAGATCCCATTTCCGTAGCGGCTTTGTCATCTAACTTTTATTTGCTTAAGTCAATGCTATTGCAGTGTTGCTATGCTCTTTTTTCTGTAGTGTGTCGAGCAAGAACTGTACGTTCTGTCTCAGTATGCCGACATCATCATCACTCTTGTAATAGACGTGTGAACCATAGATGGTGGTGATGATGAATTTGGCAAACTGTTTCGCATCCACCGTTGTCTGACCGAGATCGACGGCTTTTTGGATCGTCTTTGCAAGTAGTGCTTCTACCTGAGCAAAGATCACAGTGATATGCTCCTGGATCTTTTTATCTTTATGCGGGACTACTAAAAGGGTCTTGACCAACAGGCATCCATTTGTCTTCTTATTGGAGATGGTGGTGACGACGACCTCTTGTAAAAAGCTCTCAATATTCTTAAAGGGGTCATCACTACCGTTTAGGACCTCTTCGACCTGTTCAAGGTTCATTGTAGAGTAGGTGTCCAAGACTGCTTCAAATAGCCCTTCTTTATTGCCATACAGGTTATATAGGCTCCCAGGTTTTAATCCAGTGACCGCGACGATGTCTTGAATAGAGGTCGACTCATATCCTTTTTCCCAAAACAGATTCATTGCATTGACGAGGACCTCTTTGGGGTCATACCCGATCGGACGTGCCATAGTGACTCCTAAATATCAGACTTTTGCAGTCTATTTGTTAAATTATAGCATATTCTTGAATTATGATTCAAAAAAGAGTACAATCATTTTTGAATACAAATTCAATAACTAAAAAAGGAACTATCATGCCAAGTTGTTACCAGACCAGAATCATCGAGGCACCTGTTGAGAAAGTGTGGGAAGCCATCAAATGTTTTCATGATCTCTCATGGGCACCCAATGTCGTCACATCATGTGAGAAAGTCGGACCGTTAAACGGTGATACTGTAGGAGCCAAACGTATTTTGAACGAGGTGTTTGAAGAGACACTGCTATCAGTAGATGCTGATAAGCACACCTTCTCTTACTCTATCGATGAAGCTCCTTCGCCTGTCTCTTCTTCAGAGATCAGCAACTATGTCGGTGAAGTGCGACTGCTTAGAGTGACACAGACCGATCAGACATTCATAGAGTGGAAGTCCTCATGGCGATCTAAAAGTCTTGATGGGGAGGAGTTCTGTCATATGATCTATGTCGCATTGATGGCCGATCTAAATACTAGCATGTTGAAAAAAGGTAAATGATGTCAGAAACGATCCTGATAGTGAATGCAACACCTGATCCGCTTGAGCAAGAAGCTTTAGCCTACTATAGCGAAAATGCCAGCGCGATATTAAAAGCACACAAGGGTAGGCTTGTAGGAAAATACAAGGCTCAAAGATCCATTACCGCAGAGGCGTTTCAGAAAAACCTGATGATCATGGAATTTGATGATGACGGTATAATCGAAGCACTAACATCAAGCGAACAGTATCAAAGACTTATCCCTTACCGTGACAAGGCATTTACACAGATAAGTATTTCGTTTGCTGATAAAGTCGTTTAGTCGAAGTAGGTAAGATGATGAACACAAGAGTTGCCTCTGATGTATACGGAATACTGATCGATAGGCAGGGAGTAGTGCTAAGCCCACGAAAGATGATGGGAGGTAAGGTGGAAGTATTCTCAAATGCTATAGAGGCTTCTGCAGATGAGTTGCTTGTAAATGCCGAGATCTGAGAGTCCTTTACAGGGATCATCAGCGTTGATGAGGTAAGATCCTTTAAAGCAGGTTCGGAGGTCTATGCGCATCTGTTGAAAAGACAGGATCCACGGTAGATAAGACTTGATCTATCTCAAGTGATCCCTTTGCTGTCATTGGAGCTATCTCAGAGGGAGATCGAGCCAACTGTGATCATAGGATCGAGGAGCGGAGACACTTATTATGAGAATAGATATTATCAGAGCGACAGCTAACGAGTCATCAGTCATCGCTGTGCAAGTCGGTGAGCTGCTTGATGAGATCATGCAGAGAATAGACAGCGCAGTGTTTGACTTTGATCTGGAACAGACTAGCCAAAGACTGCGAGGCTTTATCGTCGATGAAAAGAACTTTGTCTTTGTGGCAGAGGAGATAGATTCAAAAGAGATCATCGGTTTCGTGACACTCTATGAGAGTTTTACTTTGTACGCAGAGGGTGAGTTTGGGACTATGGCGGAGCTTTATGTCCTTCCGGCTTACCGCTCAAAAGGTATAGGGAAGATGCTGATCGAGCAGGCCAAACGCTTTGGTGAAGAGCGGGGCTGGAGTCGTCTGGAAGTGACGACCCCACCGCTTCCAGCGTTTGATGATACGTTGAGCTTTTACGAACGAGAGCATTTTGAGATCACCGGTGGACGGAAGTTAAAGAGACTACTATAGGAGAGAAGATGGAAAGGTTTCTAGAGCAGAGTGACATCATCGACTTTCATCATCCCAAAGTCGCCGGACTTGCTAACGATCTGGCTCAAGGGTGTGCGGATGATGTAGCGGTGACCAGACGATGTTTTGAGTTCGTCCGCGATGAGATCCGGCATACCGGAGACTATCAGGATGATATCTCTACATTAAAAGCAAGTGAAGTCCTGGAAAATGCTACGGGCTGGTGTTACGCAAAAAGTCATCTATTGGCGGCACTACTGCGTGCGAACGGCATCCCGACGGCACTTTGTTACCAACGTCTGAGTTGTTCAGAGTATGAAGAGGGTGTGTACTGTCTTCATGGACTCAATGCCGTATATCTACATGAGTTTGGCTGGTATCGTATTGATGCGAGAGGGAACAAAGAGGGGGTTGACGCGCAGTTTGATCCACCGTATGAGAGATTGGCCTTTGCCTTGGGTCCAAATGAGTATGATCTTCCGGAGCGGTATGTAGAACCACTTGACGTCGTGGTCGAGGCGCTTGGACGATGTACGACTTACGCTGAGATGGTAGAGAGTTTTCCAGACATAAGGAGTGACGATGGGATCACGAACTGATAAGTTAAATGAAGCCGATAAGACATTTATAGCCAAACAAAAGCTTTTTTTCATCGCAAGCAGTAGCAACGGGGGAGAAGTAAACCTCAGTCCTCGAGGTTATGATGTCTTTAGGGTGACTGGCGACAATGAGGCACTGTTTTTGGACTATGTCGGAAGTGGGAACCGCACGGCACGGGATATCGAAGCAGATGGAGAAGTCACTCTCTTGTTCACTGCTTTTGAAAGTGACCCGTTAAACCTTCGACTTTTTTGTAAGGGTGAGATAGTCGATAAACATGATGTTGCTGCCCGTGCGCTTTTTGATGGGACCAGTTTTGAAGGGATGCGACGGTTTATAAGACTCCGCATCTACTGTGTTGAACACAGCTGCGGCATGAGTGTGCCCTTTTATGAGTACGTCGGTGAACGTGAGGCGCTTAAAGAGTTTTGTGTCAACAGTGAGCGAGATGGCAAGCTTGAGAGTTATAGCACCAAAAATGAGATCCCTGCTGATCTTGAAAAGTTTAGAGGTTGAGTCGATGAGGTCTTTACTGTTTTTTACACTTGTGTTCACTATAGAGTTATATGCTGTGGAAGAGAGTTCTTGTATGGAGAAGCTTGAGGAGCTGGACAGACTTAAGACTGAGAGCGCATCAGGTATAGAGAGGACAGCTGCATTCTTATTTACCGCAAACTGGACCGCATTCTCAAAGAGCGAAGATGAGAAGCTGAGAAAAGAGAAGATCCGTGTCTTAGAGATGGAGCTAGAGTCCTGCCAGTAAGCCACGTCAGCTCTGTTTTGTCACGACTTTCGATACAATGGTATTAATATGTATTTTGTGTAAAAAGAATAAGGTAGATAGATGGCGCTCCCCATTAACATCAATGAACTTATCCATGGCTCCACAGTTGAGTGGGAACGTATTGAGTTTAAAGAGGGATGGAATCCTGAAGTCATCCTACATACCATCTGTGCCTTTGCCAATGATATAAACAACTGGGGCGGCGGGTATCTTATCATCGGTATTGCAGAAGAGGATGGCCGCGCTATCTTACCACCAAAGGGATTGGTAATAAACGAATTAGATAAGACTCAGCAAGCCCTGCATCAACTATGCCATAAGATCACACCTGCATACTTTCCGGTTGTAGAGCCTTATGAGATAAATGGTCAATACATTTTAGTGGTGTGGGTCCCAGGTGGGGAGAGTCGTCCGTATAAAGCATCAAAAGATCTCTCTAAAGGTGCAGAAAGACTTTATTATGTTCGCCGCATGTCCTCGACTGCTAAAGCGAACAAGCAAGAAGAGCAGCAACTTCTACAGTTAGCCGCCAAAGTCCCATTTGACGACAGAGTCAATCATCATGCCAGTATCAATGACCTTTCATTGGCGCAGATCCGAATGTTTTTGCAAGATGTGAAGAGTGACTTGTTTATAAGTGCTGGGACTATGCCTTTTGAAGAGCTGGTTCGTTTGATGCAGATAGCCCGTGGAGCAGATGAAGACTTACGACCTATCAATGCCGGATTACTGTTTTTTAGTGAAGAGCCTGAGAGATATTTTCCGTACTCGTGGATAGAGGTCAATATTTATCATGATGATATTGGTGATAGTTTTACAGAGAAAGTATTTAAAGGTGCCGTTCACCAGCAGCTACGAGCAGCTCTTGCTTATATCAAAAGTAGGGTAGTACAGGAGCATGTGAGAAAAGTAGAGGGTCAAGCTGAGGCGATCAGGTTCTTTAACTATCCCTATCAAGCTATAGAGGAGGCTTTGGCAAATGCAGTCTATCATAAAAGCTACGAAATACGGGAGCCGATCGAGGTCAATATAAGACTCGATAGAATAGAGATACTCTCACATGCAGGGCCGATGCCGCCAATAGTCAATGATGATTTTAAAAAGGAGCGTATCATCACGAGAAGGTACCTAAACCGCAGGATCGGTGATCTTTTACGAGAGCTGCATCTAACAGAGGGAAAAGCTACAGGGATACCCAAGATTCGCAGAGCTATGCGTAATAATGGATCTGATGAACCTGTATTTGAGACGGATGATGATCGTAGTTATTTTTTGACAACACTACTTGGACACACTGGTGCAGTGCAAAAGGGTCCAGCCCTATCCCAAGTCGGGACTAAGTCGGGACTAAGTCGGGACCAAGTTGAGATCTTGAAGTTATGCATGATTCCACGGGCTATGAAAGAGCTGATGCTCCATTCAAAAAGAACTAATAGAAGTAAGTATAGGGGCCAAGTGTTGAGGCCATTGATGGAAGATGGGTCTATCGAGTTGACGATACCGGACAAGCCGACAAGTAGTAGACAGCAGTATCAGATAACCGTTAAGGGTATTGAACTTTTAAATACTCATGAGAATAAAGTAGATGATTGATGGGTGACGAGATCGCAAGTACGCATTTTAAGGGTGAGGACTGGTCAGAGTTCGACCGTCGACTCAAAGAGGAGACGATGTACCTGCATGAGATATTTGAGAGTGGAAAGTGTTCAAGAAAGCCGCCGGTCGGTGGTTTTGAGATAGAGGCATGGCTGACGGATAAAAAGATGCGACCCGTCCCTCGAAATACGGAATTCCTCAAACGCCTAAACAACGATCTCGCAACCGCAGAACTCGCAAAGTTCAACCTCGAACTAAACAACACTCCTCATACTTTACAGGCTAAAGCTTTTAGTAAGTTCTCTTCACAGATGCATGCTACCTGTCGAGAAGTCAATAGCTTGGCATCAAAGATGGGACTACGTGTCTTGACGATGGGTATCCTTCCGACTATCAGACCTGGGGATCTCAGTGAGGAGAACATGTCTGAGATGAAGCGTTACACGGCTTTGAACCAGCAGGTCCTTAAAGAGCGTGACTACAGGCCCTTACATCTGCATGTCACAGCTGATGCGGGAGATCTGCAGCTGGAGTATGATTCCGTGATGCTTGAAGCGGCGGCGACCTCGTTTCAGATACACACTCAGGTTCCCTTTGAAGAAGCTCATCACTACTACAACGCATCCATCCTTGCCTCTGCGGTGACAGTAGCGGTCTCGGCTAACTCCCCCTTTCTTTTTGACCGGAAACTCTGGCATGAGACACGTATCCCGCTGTTCGAGCAGTCTGTCGATACCGGGGAGGGGCAGCGTCGTGTCTCTTTCGGTACCGACTATGCGAAAGAGAGCATCATGGAGTGTTTTGATGAGAACATCGAGTTATTTGACAGCTTGTTACCCATCCTTTACGAAGAGAGATCCGGAGAGTTAGCACACCTTCGTCTTCACAACGGGACCATTTGGCGATGGAACCGTCCGCTGGTCGGCTTTGATGATGATGGAAAAGTGCATTTTCGCATAGAACACAGGGTGATGCCAGCAGGACCGACACTGGTGGATATGCTTGCCAACGCCGCGTTTTATTATGGTCTGGCTGAGAGACTTAAAGAGCGATGTGCTGAGGGTGACTTTGCTTGTGATTTTGCCACGGCTAAAAACAACTTTTACGAGGCATCGCGTTATGGACTGGATGCAGAGATCAGTTGGGAGGATGAAGATGTGCGTATTGATGAGCTTGTAGTAAAACGACTGCTGCCTTTAGCGGCGGAGGGTCTTAAAAAGCTGGGACTCGATGATAGTGAGCACTATCTGGAGATCATACGTGAGCGTGTGGAGTCAGGTCAAAACGGTGCGTCTTGGCAGCTGGCTTATGTCGAGAAGTATGGTGATGATATGCGCCATCTTAGTGATGCCTACTGGCATCATCAGCAGACGGGTAAGCCTGTTCACACATGGGAGATACGATGATACCCCTTATAGAGATCAATGAGATCCCTGAAGGATTGTTGAGGTTAAAAGACGCTCGTGACCTGCATCTACTACTCCCTCACCCGACACTGCTTTATCTTAAAGGGGATGACAAGGCACCGCTTTTTGTCTCGGTTTTGCTGCATGGCAATGAGGATGCCGGTCTGTTTGCTGTTCAGGATATCTTGAACAAATACCAGGAAAGGAGGCTTCCCAGACCGCTCATCATCTTTTTTGGGAATGTCTATGCGGCAAAAGAGGGGCAGCGCCGGCTTGATGGACAACCTGACTACAACCGTGTCTGGCCCGGCTGTGAGCATGAGAACAGTAAAGAAGCGAGGTTGATGAGAAAGGTAGTGCGTCGTGTCAAGTCCTATGAGCCTTTCGCCAGCATCGACATCCATAACAACACCGGCAAGAACCCGCACTACGGCTGCATCAATAGTCTGCGTGATGATTTTCTCTATCTGGCTTCACTGTTCGGGCGAACGGTGGTCTACTTTGAGACTCCTACAGGGGTGCAGTCCATGGCTCTGGCGGAGCATTGTCCGGCCATAACGGTGGAGTGTGGAAAACCACATGTCGCACATGGTGTCGAACATGCGAGCGAGTTTATAGAGACACTCTTACATCTCGAAGATCTTGAACATCACCACATCGACCATAGAGCTGTCGATGCCTATCATACGGTCGCTACAGTCACGATCGATGCGTCACATAGTTTTAGTTTTACCGATAAGAACGCCGAGATCAGGCTACTGAGCGAACTCGAAGATGATAACTTCACAGAACTGCCAGTCGGTACACTGTTTGCCCATGTCCGAGCAGGTTCAGATGCACGTTTTGAAGCACGAGATGATAAAGGTAACGAGCGTTTTGATGATTTCTTTACGATCGAAGGAGATGAGATCCGTCTCAAAAAAATGATGATGCCGGCGATGATCACCCTTGATGAACGCGTCATTCGACAGGACTGTTTCTGTTATTTGATGGAGCGGATAGATGTTGATGAAGATGAGGCTAGGGAAGTGGAGCGTGTCTGTATGATGGCGGAGACGTAGCTGTCTACATCTCCCGCATCTCTATTTTTCTTCTGCTTCAGCTTCAGCTGACTGTTTTGCGATCTCACTACGGACCATATCCATGTCGAGTGCTTGGACTTGTTCGATGATGTCTATGAACGCAGGCTCAGGTAAGACACCCGCTTCTTGAAAGACGACTACTTGCTCTTTTAAGATCATTGTCGTTGGGATAGAACGGATCTGGAAATGACTCGCGATACCTTGCTGCTCTTCAGTATTTAGTTTTGCAAATGCGATATCAGGGTATTTTTCCGCAGTCTTCTCAAAAATCGGCGCGAAAGACTTACAAGGCCCACACCATGCTGCCCAAAAATCAATAATAACGATCTTGTTGTCTTCGACGGTCGGGTTAAAACTTTCATCAGTTAATGTTATAAGTGCCATTGGTTTTCCTATGTTCTTTATTTATGCGCGGCATTATGACATATTGAATATATCACACCCTTTAAGTATGCAAAAGTCTATCTTTGGTCTCAAAAAGTGGATGGTAGTGCAGAGATGATCTGATGTGCTCTCTGTCATAGTCTGTGGAACATCTCGCAGGGTCTTGCAAGGAGTATGGAAGCGTACTGGTCGCTCTTACGACATGCCGACATGATAAGGCTGAAAAGCCTTGATGGTCGTGGTATACTCTCTTCGCGAGTAGATAAGGAGTCTGTCATGTTCGGGCTCAGATGTGCGAAGAGCAGGTCGATCATAAGAGTCGCTGCCTAGATCCGATCATCATCTAAAAGTCTCAGAAGGCTAAAAGATCCATCTTGATCATCTTGAATAGGCATACATCTTGCTTGCCATGATCATCGAGTCCACTTGTATACAGGGTTATTAGAGATGCCCATATGCCTGAGAATCATAAGAGATAGAAAAGGAGTACTTTTGCCTTCAGAGACAGTAAAGAAAAAGGAACGTTTTGAGGCACTTGATGTGCTGCGCGGTCTTACGATGGTCATCATGGCATTGGACCATACACGGGATTTTTTTGCCCTGGGATTTGTCTTCTCGGCTCCTATGGATCTCTCCGTGACCAACCTAGAAGTCTTTATGACCCGTTGGGTGACTCATTTCGCGGCCCCTGTCTTTATG
>JADGEC010000205.1 GCA_016744575.1 Sulfurimonadaceae bacterium
GGTAGAGACAGTACAACAGTGGCAGCAGCAGAAGTACTGCCCACGGGTATTCAAAGCTAAGCCAATTCATTCTTTCCATTTTATCCAATGAAAAATGAATTTAGAGCATTCCAGCAGAGAATATTTTCTAACTGAAACCGGTATTAGTGCCACTTAAAAGGACAGAAAAATGTACTGAAAAAAAAGATTTCACAAATTACATAAAAACTATTGACAAAGAAAAATTATTTCTCTATAATTCCCGTCCACAAACAGAGAGACCGTTTGTAAATGTCTTGTTAGCTCAGTTGGTAGAGCATCTCACTTTTAATGAGGATGCCGTTGGTTCGAATCCAACACAGGACACCATGTGACATAATGACTTCGTCGTTTTTGCTTGCAAAAGTGGCCCCATCATCTAATGGTTAGGATTCAAGGTTTTCATCCTTGCCATAGGGGTTCGAATCCCCTTGGGGTCACCAATCACACACACTTTTAATCCCCTATATTACGAATATTTTCACTTTAATCATTCAATTAATGTCCTTTAACTAACCTATCCTTTTCAGATTTCTCCACTACTCTACCCTACACATACACTCTAATACGATCCTTTAAGCCAAATCAATCGAAAAAACACTTATACTTACACATATATGATAAGGGGACCACATGGCACAAGTCACTATCTACATGAATAACGATCTGGAAGAGAAGATAAAAAAAATAGCAAAATCGATGAATGTCTCTATCAGTAAGTTTATCGCGACATCTCTCGAACGACGACTACAGGATGAGTGGCCAGACTCTATCAAAGGACTCAATGGCAGTTGGGATGACTTTGCTGATATCAAAGAGATAAGAAACAATGCTGATGATGTACAAAGAGTCGAGTTTTAAAGATGTATTTATTAGATACAAACACGTTGATCTATTTTTTTAAAGGGGTAGGAAATATTGCTGAAAACCTGTTTTCCCACTCGCCAAAAGATATCGCTGTTCCTTCTATAGTCGTCTATGAACTCTATGTCGGAATAGCAAAATCCAATGCACCTGAAAAAAGGAGCCGGCAGCTAGACGAACTTTTACAGCAGATCACCATCGTCGATTTTGGAGAGAAAGAAGCCAAGGCATCAGCAAATATTAGAGCTATACTTGAAAAGCGAGGAACACCCATCGGACCATTAGACACACTGATCGCCGGTACTGCACTTGCCAATCATCTTATGTTGATAACACATAACACTAAAGAGTTTAGTCGCGTTGACCGTTTAGATGTCGAAGATTGGTTTTAATCGATTTTTCTTGACCTCTTATCTTACGGTGAGATCTATACATTTGAGTAGTATGACTTTAAAAAAATGTATAAAGTAGTGGGACACGACCTGACCCTGAATTTCAGTCATTATACTGATAAGCAACTCGACCCTATCATAAAAAGTCGTGTCATATGCCATTATATTGATACTGTGACTCAAGGTTATCGACCATTTGGTCGAAAGCCATCCCTATTTGATCAGAAAAACGGACGAGGAGATCATCATCTTTTTCCGCAATAAAGAATGATATGCTTGCTTGTGCAGATGCAAGGTTAATTTGATCGATATCATGGCATATATCATCTTCATCGTAATAACCGATCAATAGCCTCTTTGATGAGATTGGTAGATAGATCGGGCTTTTCTCTTTGCTAAACATCACGGCTGGTACAGAACAACCAAGCTCTTCCGAATGCCTGTGTGCCAACAGATCCCCAAGGATGAGCGTCTCTTCATTGAACTCATGTATCGTCCACGCCATGTCCTCAAAATTATTTTCATCTCCAATAGCATCAACACCCATTTTGTCTAAAGCCTTAACGTGAGCATTTTGCATGAACGCTTTGCCATTAATCAAATCATCAAGCTCGCTCTTGGCGTTCTCTTGATCACGTAATATACTTTCTTTTTTTCTTTTTATTTCCTTGGAAAGATTGCTTTCAACATTCCTCCAAAAGCTCACAGATATTGCCTTTGTGACCCGTGGGTCTAAAAGATTCAATGAATATTTTTCTTGTTGCTCTTTGTAGAACAATCGCTCTTGCTCTGCGAGTGTATTGTTTTTTTTCATATAGTTCATCATGTCAATTGTATATTTATCAATATCAGAAAACCTCTCAAAGACTTTTTCGTACGCGATCACGCCTAGTCTTTTAAATAGGTGCCTTATATGATCTGACCTCGCATATAGGTGCGTGATGAGATGTTTTATCTCGATAGCATGATGAGAAACAGGACCAGCTTGTGTCTGCAGTAGGTTTAGAAAAGGAGCGAATTTATTTGCTTCGGCATCTGTTATTATCTTATCGACCGATAGCTCATCCTCTCTTCCGTAAAAATTGTTTTCCACCGAGATCTTCTTTGTAGGAAGTTCGATGGGAGCCATGCCTTTCATATATCGAAAGGTATAATATTTATCTTTCTCAGTGTGCTTACTGGTAAACCTTTTTTGATAAAAACGAGGAATTATATGGTGTCTTGTTCCTGCCATGACTCTCTTGTCCTGTGCTTGAAGATGAAAAGCCAGTATAACGCTTTTTTATCACACCGGCAAGAGTTCCATCACTTTTATTTTAGTGACAACAATCGAAGTCGAATGGCATAAAAGCTGGATAGAATCGTGCTCGCTACAATCAAAAGTAGATGACTCTTACAGCTTTAACACCGCATCCTCACCTACATTGGAATAGAGCATCGTCGTATTAGAGCTGTAGTGGCCAAGCAGGTCTTGAAGCAGGTGCACGTTGCCATAAGATCTATACGAGTGGGATAAATTGACCCAAAAACTTTAGGGTCAGTCGCCACCTATGATTTTCAATAAAACTGCTACGAACAGTAACTGATCGACCCCGAATTTAAATCCGAAGTGCAATCTTTGATTTAAAGATCATACCTCAATTCTCTTAAGCTGCTGATTCTATCTCATGAAACACCTCGTATGGAGT
>JADGEC010000100.1 GCA_016744575.1 Sulfurimonadaceae bacterium
ATACTTCTCGCTCTTTATCGTAAGACCTTTACGTTATCTTTACAGAAGTTATGCGAAACACCTGGTCTTGATGCTCACATTGACAGCTTCAGTCATCATGATCAGCCTCACGCCCCGTTGGATCGACAGTGACCATTTTATCAAACAGACCAACTCTATTGAGTATAATGATCTAGCTTTTTTGATCTATGATCTTTCAAAAGAACATCGTCCCTACACTTGGACGACTATCTCTTATGTTCAGAGTTATCCCAAAGCACTCGGTAAAGGATTTCACGTCAATGCACAAGAGTTTTTATTACATGTCGACCCTAATGATCAGTACCTGAAAGTCGGTGGTACACCATGGGTCTATATCTTTATAGAGAATGTCTCCCACCCTTTTACCGGTATGGGTGAGTGGTACTACCGATGGCGTTCTGAGATCAATCAACAACTAAAGTTATGGATCGAGCACTATCAGATGAGCCATCAGAACATCTCTATATATATGGAAAATGAACTAGTGACCGTCTACAAGATAGACAACAACGAGTATGTAAGACATCTCGATCGCTTAAAGAAGCTACAAAAAGAGAGGAGCCTGAATGCAGCCTATTGATGATATACGCTATTTCTTCAATAAGACCCTACCAGATAATATCATGAACAATCTTCTTGATCTTAACGATTTCATGTCAAATCATCTGTGGTGGGTCTTTTTATTGCTGATGTTGGTGTTTATCTACATCTCGTACGCCCTGTCAAAAAAATACTCCAGGATCGAACGGACCAGTTATGATCTAAACACCTTTATGTACGACTTTGCCACTATCGACAACATCGATATCGCGACAAAGAAGTTGATGGATTTTCGAAGATGGCTCCGATGCGAGTATATCGCTCTATATCAACTCCAAGGTGAGACCTACATCCTTATAAGTAGCAATATCGATCTTGATGCTAAAGACTCAGCCACAGCAGCATCCCTGCACCTTAGTAAACAGAGCCTAAAGACATACAGCACTTTGGGAAACTTCAATGTCACTAGTTACGTGACACAAGATGAGCAATTTCTCTTCAGGACCTACTCCATAGAGAAGCTCAGACTACGTAGTCATCAGGGTATCATCGAGATCATCATGGCACACTATAACTGTCTCAGAGAAGATGATGAGAACCACACTGAACTGCGGATAGCCAAGACTGCAAAAGTACTCTACGAGACCATCAATGGTACTAGATTTGGCGATAACGGCTATATGCGTTACCTTTTATCAATGATCAAGAAAGTAGTCCATGCAGAGAGGGTCACATTTCTGACAAACAGTGGGGAGACAAAGGTAGACTTGGGTAGTTGTGATCATGATGTCCCAAAGACTTTTTTTCTACGAAATACCGATAATAAAGTCGATATCTATACCAAGACACCACTCGAAGATGAGGCATTAAAGACACTGGGCTCGTTTCTTGACTTGACCGGTATCTTCATCTCGACACTCAACGAAGAGAGTGCTATGGCTAAGAACTACATCCGTTTTCTTGAGCAGGCTAATGCACTGCTGGAGAACGAAGACCCCTATAGATACCTGCACAGTAAAAAGGTACGTCTGGTCTCGATGGAAGTCGGAAAAGTACTTTTTTTATCCATAGATGAACTCGACGCCATCGATCATGCATCAAGACTTCATGATATAGGCAGTATAGGTGATATCAATGATCTGGTCCAAGACAGCTATAGTGAGAGTGATAGCTATAAACTGCATCCTATCATCGGCTCCATACTACTCGAACCCGTAGCCAATCTATACCCGATCGCTTCTATCATCAAGTACCACCACGAGCGCGTTGACGGTAAAGGCTACCCTTATGGCATCAAAGGTAATGAGATCCCTAGACTGGCACAGATCCTTGCACTGAGCGAATATTTCATAGAACTCATCAGTGACCGCTCTTTTAAAGCAGGTATAGAGTTCAAAGAGGCGGTGAAGATGACAAAAGATGCTTCTGGTAAGATGTTTGATAAGATCATCGTCGATGCTTTTCTCAGTATTCATGAGGATATCGAGACACGTCTCACTCGACTCGATAAGAAAAAGTATTAATAGAGAGAAGATGCGATGCTGATCATAGTCACTACTCTTATCGTATTCGCACTATTTATCGTCGTACATATCTTTATAAATAGCCGCTACCGTTATACTCACATAGAAAAAAAATTGGTCACTATCCAACTTGTGACACTACTTCTCTTTCTCTTCATAACGCATGACATCCTCACTGAAGGACCGCTGGTCGGCTTTGATGTCTATTTCAACAGCCTGATGAGTGAGTTCTACCATCCTATACCAGAGAGACTGATGCTCTGGTTCTCCATAGTGACAGATATCAAAGGCATCATGCTACTCACTGCATTCATACTTCCGATATTTTGGTATAAGCGATGGTTTTACCGACTTGCCCTCTATCTCGCATCATTTACCGGAGGAGCTTTGATAGCTATGGCTGTCAAACATCTTATAGAGCGTTTAAGGCCTCCAGACCATCCCATCGATGTCTCACTACTCTCCTACCCCTCCGGTCATGCATCGCTGGTCACAGTAATGGGACTATATCTTTTCTTCATCTACTATGCAAAGATAAAAGAGACGCTATACAAGAAGCTATTTTTATTGATGATCGCTCTATTGATCTTCTTTGGCGCATTCTCACGAGTCTATATCCATGCACACTGGTTTAGTGATGTCATCGCAGCCATAATGCTTGAGACTTCATGGATGAGCCTGCTTCTAGCCATGACAAGTCTACTCTTACGACATCTCCCGGGACTGGGACGTATGGGCATAGTGAAGTAGTCCAGCTAACTTTCCTCTACTAGGAGAGGTCTCTGCAAAAGCGAGGATATAGGCCATATCGATCTTGATTGACTTGCGCATCGCACTTGGTAGATATTTACCCGTCATCTCATAGGGATGCGTATAGATAATAGGCTTGTACCCCTCTTTGATCAAAGAACGCATCAAGAGCTTATGAAGCCATGACGGTAACACACGTAAATAGAACCCACCACTGAAAGGGAGGTACGACTTTAGAAGTGGGATCTCTTTTATCGTACCAGATGGTGTAGTGATATCAAAAGGAGCTTTACGATCGATACTGTTTCCATACATATAGGTCTTAAAAGGAAAATATGACGAACTATAACGGTAACCACTCTGGACCAGTGCTTCATAATAGCGTTTCTCAAACGGAAGCGACCAACTGGCGCTTCGATAACCCTCGACTGGCGACTGGATGATATCTTCAAGTATCTTTTTTGACTCCTGTATAGAGTGTGTAAAGGTATCAAATGACTGCTTATAGACAAGATCATGCGTCAGACCATGGGATGCGACCTCGTGACCCTCTTTTGCCAACCTCTCGACTGCGTGAGGAAACTTCTGTGCAAAACTGCCCAGGATAAAACATGTGGACTTTATATCAAGCCTATCAGCCTGCTCTATCCACTCATCGATGATCTTCTCATAATCGATCTTGGGGTCAGTTCGGCTCTTGACACCAAAATTCGCATCATGAAGCTGTTCTACATCCATCGTCAGCCATATCTGTGAGTTATCATAGACCTTACTCATCATCACCCTTCATAAACTCTTTTAACGAGAGCTCTTTTTTCTGTAATAGCACTAAAGAGATGATGGTAGAAGGCAGTATCATTATGAGCTGCAGTACGATACTACCTATCAATGCTTCCTCTTTAGAGACACCGTACTGCGTCAAGATCAAGATCACACCTACTTGAAAAGTACCACTTCCAGCAGGAAGCAGTGGTATAGAGAAGGCGACAAAAGCGACCATACTTGCTATAAAGAGCTGCGACAGACTCAGATCCAAACCCATCACTGCCCAGAAAAAGAGCATGGTGGTAAATAGGTAGGAGAGCCAAAGTAGTATTGACCAGAACGTGAGTGTTAGGACTGATTCCTTAGCTAACACGACCTGAAAATGGTGGTAAAGCCGGATCATCCAGCGTCGTAAGCCTGCTGTTGGCATCCAGTGGATCGACCTTCGTGCAAGAGGACTTCTTATCAGAAAGAAGAGTGCGACTATCAAAGTGATGATGATCCATCCAAATATCTGAACATTTGGGTCCTGCCAATAGAGCTGCGCACTGATGACCACCAGCACCCCAAGGACCAGGACATCGAAGAAACGTTCTGTCAACATCAGGGAGAAACCATGGGAGAGTCTGATACCATAAAGTTTACGAAGGTAAAAAAGCTTTGCCACCTCTCCAAGTTTTGCCGGTAAGACAGAGTTGGCAAACACTGAGAAGACTATGGATTCAAACGAAGCAGTTAGAGAACAGCTATATTGTGAAAGCGAACGCCATCTAAGTGCCAGGATAAGATCACTTAATATCACACTTGCCATAGCGATAAAAAGCCAAGCCCACGAATAAGCTAAAAGAGCTGGAAGCAGTTGTGACATCTTGATATCATGAAAGATATAATAAGCCAAGACTCCGATCAGAGCGATCTTTGCGATCGACCAGATAGCCTTTTTCACAGATCCGCCAAATATTTAGTAAGTCTCGGACCTACCCTCTGTACGACACTACGAGGCAGCTTCTGCCAAAGCTTTGCAGCGAATGCATATTTGCTATACAGATCCTCACTTGCTGGCTTTATAAGTTCGATCTTGATCGGCTTCGCACCAAACTGAGACTTAAAACGATAGGTACTTCCCTCAAAAGGTGACCGACCAAAGTCAAACACCTTAATATCAAAATCATGTGTCACACGCTTCAAGACCTCAAAATAGATGTAGTAACCTGCCAGTTTCTGACTATAGCTCTCTTCGACACCACCCCAGGCATACCAGGCAAGTGTCTCGTCTACAAAGACACTCATGGCTGCTGCAGGCTGACCTTGTTCATCATAAGAGACAAAGAAGACAAGATTCTCTTCAAACTCGTCTTGCAGCTCATAAAAGAGCTTTTTAGGTAAGATCGGTGTTCCGTGACGGTGATAAGTCTGAGACAAGATCTCATAAAAATCATCGATGCACTCACTTCCGCTCTTAAGTGTATAGTGAAACTTCTTACTGGAGTTACGGATCTTATTACGACAGCGCGATTTTGCCAATAACATCAGATCTTCTGGTCTCGAAGAGTCTATCTCCAGGCGCATCGCGACCGGTTCATCTGCTTCAAACTCCTTCTGATCAGGATTAAGTGCACGGATAAGGTAATCACTCTCTTTAGCCAGTTCCAGCAGATCGTCCACATCATCATGCAAGCGATCTGTATAATTAAGTAATGGCATATAACTCAGGACAGGAGCTGAAAGGATCGAGGGGACCACACAAAGGTCCATATAGAGATCGTAACCATACGTCTTATGAAGTACCTGCCTAAACCTATCTATAAAGTCTTTAGTATGCGTTATTGTCATATTCACCATCATTTCGTGTTAAGATATCTCTTTCGTTTGGCATTATAACACTATAATGCTATAATAACAAAATTAAATATATATAAACGGATAACACATGACAGAAAGACTCGCTGTAGTCATAGCTATGTATAATGAATCACAATCGATACGTACCGTTCTCGATGTCTTAAAAAAGATCCGGCCCGATGATACGATCATCGTTGTCGATGACGGATCAGCAGATGACTCCTATGCCTTTGCTTCTCAGGTAGAAGATATCCATCTTTTAAGACATATCTATAATCTTGGTCAGGGTGCCGCACTACAGACAGGTATCGAGTATGCCAAACGTATCGGTATGGATTATGTCGTGACCTATGATGCAGATGGACAGCATGATGCAAAAGATATCCAACCCTTCCTGGAAACCATTAAGACAGGCGAGTATGATGTCATCCTGGGATCACGTTTTATGGGCACCACCGTAAATATGTCCAAGATGAAACACTATGTCTTAAAGTTCTCTATCTGGTTCGGCTTTCTCTTCAGCGGCCTGAAGTTAACCGATTCACATAATGGCTTCCGTATGCTTAATCTCAAAAGGTTCCCAGAATTTGAGATCAAGCAAAACGAGATGTCTCATGCATCAGAAGTCCTTGATATCATACGTCGCAACAAGCTCACCTACATCGAGATGCCATGTACGATCGTCTATACTGACTACTCCAAGGCAAAAGGACAATCCATCTTTAACAGCATCAATATCATCTTAGAATATCTGATCGGAAAGGTTCGCTGATGTTTTTACTAGACCTATTTCTTATCGCCCTCTTCTCTGTTGCCTTCTTGGCTATTGGACTTTCAGACAGGCTTCGAACCTATAAACGTCTACTCATAATCGGGCTCTACCTCACAGTAGTCATAATGATCATCGCTCCATCTGTAGCTGACAACATCGCGAAACTGGTATCTGTCGAGTATGGTTCAGACTTGGCTGTCTATGTAGCTATAGCATTTCTGGTCATGTCATTCTCAGTCGTCTATGCAAGGGGTGAGAGGCAAGTACGTATCACTACCAGGTTGATCAGGGAGATAGCGATAAAAGATGTGAAGAAGACTTAAAATGCCAAACGAACAAGTATCCCTCTTACAACTTTATTCTATGCTTTGAAATAGCATAGAACTGACCTGCACTGGGTCGCTCGTCTCAAACCATCGTCATCTACACTTAAGTCAATAATATTGAGGGGCACCTTGATGACCCTGTGGAGCATCAGCGTTTCATCTGACCTGGCTTGACCACATCTTCTTTCTCCTCTGATGATATACGCTTTTAGAGTGGATCTGTGATAAAAAGAGAAGGAGAGTCTTAAAGGATATTGTCCATGCGGATCAAGATCATCTTAATCCTGATCGGACCTCCAGGACTGTCTGGTCTTTTTTGTCAATAAAGTACTCTTCGATCACTTTTTGATCGCTTTCATTCAATGTGATAGTCACCAATGCTTTCATACCATCTTGAAGGATATAGTTTGCGTTTGCAAGCTCGACCTCCACGATCATACGTCCAAACTCAGGATCGATGACTGGGATGACTCTACTCACGTCTGCGTTGACACTATATGGCGGTGTGACAATAAAGTCGATCTTTACATTTTGCCCACGCTTGACGAATGGGTACAGACCCGGTGCCAACCCTGCTTTGACGATGATGTTATCAATATTGATTATCGAGCCCATCTTCTTACTTCTAGCTATCTGACTACCTGCTTTTAGTTCTGAACCGACAAGATAGCCGCTGTAGTTGCTTCTGATTATAGACTTATCTACCTGATCAAGTGACTTTTGCAACAATGACTCTTTCTCATGAAGGATTATCTGCTGATCATCACTGCTGCGTACATTAGTGTAAAGCTTCTCACTGTTGGCATTGACAGAGTCATAATATTGTTTTCGTGCAGTTGAAAGTTCTGACTCTGTCGCATACCCTTCTGCGTGAAGTCTGACTATCTTTTCAAGGTATTTTTTCGCGTTGTGGTGCATACTCACATCAGACTGCTTTGATGCCTCTTGCTTATTTGACATCATCGAAAGACGCTTTTTTATCAATATGATCTCATTTCTCAACTTGGTAATATCAAGCTGAGCTGAACGGGTATCCATCTCAAACAGGACATCCCCTTTTTTGATCAATGAACCATTTCTAGCATAGATCCGTTCTACAACACCGTCTACAGGAGCCAAGATGTCCTGATGAACACTTGGAAAGACTTTAGCCTCTATCTTTATTGTGATGTTCTCATCACGTTTGACAAGCTGCTTCTCTTCTATGCTTTGTGCACATCCCGCAAAAAGAGCCGCGATTAAGAGAGATAATAGTAGTATATTGTTTTTTGTATTCATGATAATATTATACACTAATATCTTTTTTATTCCTACAGAAACTCCCTAATATCGGGACATAAGAGCTTTTTTAATATCTTCGAGCACGGATGGTCTATTGACAAAACAGAAGTACAGACACCCTTATCCTTTCTTCATCTATTATGCCGATAAGGTCGCGCTTGACACGCTCAAACAGTTCGACCTTGTCGTCTTGGAACCTGATCTTTATCATGATGTCCATCCTCTTAAGAACATGACCTTGGCCTATCTCAGTATTGGAGAGATCCACCCTACCCGTCCCTATTTTCAAGAGATCGAAGAGAGTTCACTGTTGCTTGGACCTCATAATGTCTATGATAGTCACTATGTCTCTTTAAAAGATGACAAGTGGTTAGAGCACCTTACTGATTCCATCATCCCTGAGATCATTGCCAAAGGCTTTACAGGACTTATGTTAGATACCGTCGACTCCCTGCTCATGAGTCACTCTCCAAGTGAAGTGATCACACTTATAAATAAGTTGAAGCATGCCTTCCCCGATC
Source organism: Sulfurimonadaceae bacterium (assembly GCA_016744575.1). Classification (GTDB taxonomy): domain Bacteria; phylum Campylobacterota; class Campylobacteria; order Campylobacterales; family Sulfurimonadaceae; genus BB26. Next base: position 8,342 of record JADGEC010000100.1, read on the forward strand.
TCTACCTTATGCAAAACAGAGGCTTTGTCATCATGGATGAGACTGATGTCGATGCGTTTTTACTTGAATCGACATTGAGCGATCTCAACAGCCATGGTGAGTTTGCCAAAGTAGACCCAATAGAACTGAAACGAGATCTTACAAAAGCGTATTACAGTGTCGATTATTGGGACCTGTCTGATAGACTGGGTATTGACTCCCTTTACACGCAGGCGTATGCACTTGGTTATATACCATATGTCACATCAAGAGACCTGACACAAAGACCTTCCTATTCAAGCGATCCACTAAGCATATCCCCTCCCTTCGAGCATCTACGTAAAGACAAGCGACAGCAAAAAGCCCTACTTGAGAGCTTTTAGCATATATATTGCACCACCAACCCATAAAAAAGGCAAGAATTGAAAAAGATATTTCTTTTAAAAGCAGAGAACAAACACCCTGATAGAGTACTTGAATCAGTCAAGCATGAGATCCGAAGATACATAAAACGTGAACGAAAGAAGCGTTTACCTGATGAGGCGACCTTTTGGGACTTTGACTGTATGTTTGGTCAAAGCAGTGACGAAGCACAGAGTGTGAGTACCGCAGAACTCATCACAGCTCTCGATCGAGCAAAGGATGCTGATTGGGATGATTGTTATGTAGAGATAATGGCTAAAGCCATCAAGAAAGAGAGTACTCCTAAAGAAGAGCCAGAGACCGAAGAGAGTTCCCCTGACACACAAGATGACATCTAAGCTGGAAAGATAATATGAGCACCTTAATAGGGCTTCTGGTCGAGAAGACCGGTCTGACGAGTTCGCATATCAAGAACATCCTTAAGCTACTTGATGATGGGGCAACGATCCCCTTTATCGCACGCTATCGAAAAGAGATGACCGGTGCTGCCAGTGATGAAGTACTACGAGAGTTTGAAGTGGTCTATCAAAGTGCCAAAAAGTTACTTGAACGCAAATCTGAGATAGAACGACTCATCTCGGAAAAAGGGGTGTTAAGCGAAGCTATCAGAAAACAGATAGCCAATGCAGAGCAGCTTAGAGTCCTTGAAGATATCTATCGACCCTATAAAGAGAAGAGAAGCTCACGCGCAGCGACTGCCATAGCCAATGGTCTAACACCTTTGGCCAACACCTTAGAACATGCCAGACCGACTCTAGCAGAGTTCAGATCTGAAGCAAAAGCTTTTGTCAAAGGGAAGATGACTTCAGTCGATGAAGTGATAAAGGGAGCTCAAGACATATTGGCAGAACGTTACGCTGATCTTCCGAGAGAGCGTGAGATGATCCATGCATCCTTCATGCGTTTTGGACTTATTAGTGTTAAAAAAGCCAAAGGCTTCAATGAGAAAGGGATGTACACAAAGTTCTTAGACCATAGTGAGAAAGTCGCCTACATCCCCTCTCACCGCTACCTTGCCATCATGCGTGCGGTAAAAGAGAAAGAGCTCTCAGTAAAGATCACCGTAGATGTCGACCGTATCGAGGAGAACATCCAAAGGTCTAAGATACCCCGTAACGCCGCAAGTTCTAAGACACTGCTTCTCGAAGCCTATAAAGATGGGCTCAAACGTCTTTTGCTGCCATCTATAGAACGTACCGTACATGCTGAACTCAAAGAGAGGGCAGATAAGGCGGCGATCACAGTCTTTGGTAAGAACCTGGACCAGCTTCTGATGACCCCTCCTGTCACAAAACGAGTGATCTTGGGAGCCGACCCTGCATTCAGGTCTGGCTGTAAACTGGCTGTCATCGATGAGAACGGGAACTATCTTGATCATGCCCTCATCTACCCTACCGAGCCCAGAAACGATTACGAAGGCTCCCGCACTAAAGTCCTGGCACTGACGAAAAAGTATACTGTGACTGCAGTCGCCATAGGCAATGGTACGGCTTCACGTGAGACTCAGGAGTTCTTTGCACGTTTAAACAAAGAGGAAAACGCAGGTCTGGACTATACGGTGGTATCTGAAGCCGGTGCTTCTGTCTACTCGGCGTCAAAGATCGCCGCGCAGGAGTACCCAGAACTTGATGTGACCATAAGAGGAGCAATATCTATTGCACAACGTCTACGAGACCCCATGGCCACCTTAGTCAAGATAGACCCCAAGTCACTCGGCATAGGACAATATCAGCACGATGTCGACCAGAAGCTTTTGGAGAAAAGACTCTCAGAAGTCACCCAGGACCTTGTCAATCGTATCGGTGTGGATATCAACTCATCCTCGCTCTCCCTACTCTCCCATGTAGCCGGGATAGGGCCTAAGCTGGCACAGAACATCCTCAGCTACAAAGAGCAAAATGGTGATATCACCAGTAAAAAAGAGCTTTTGAAAGTCAAAGGTCTGGGGAAGAAAGCGTACGAACAGGCTGCGGGTTTCATACGTATAAAAGAGGGAAGTGACCCTCTCGACAACAGTGGGGTCCATCCCGAGAGCTATGCAATTGCGAAACAGCTGACTGGACTCGATCTACTTGAGATCGACGTCGAGAGTATGGCGCATAGACTAGGTGTTGGAAAAGCCACCCTCCGTGATATCATCAAAGAGCTCTCAAGACCAGGCTTTGACCCTAGAGAGGAGCTGCCGCCTATTCCTTTCAAAGAGGGAGTCACAGATATCTCTATGCTTCATGTAGGAAGTCTCGTCTCCGGTGTAGTAAGAAACATCGCTGATTTTGGTGCTTTTGTAGATATTGGTCTGAAGAATGACGGGATGATCCACATTTCGAAGATGAGTGTAAAACGCATTAAACATCCGCTTGAGGCACTGTCGTTAAATCAATACCTACCGCGAATAGAGGTCATCTCTATAGATAATGAGAAGGGGAAAGTCGGTCTGAGTCTAGTGTGATAAAAAGAAGAGAGCCATCACGCATGGTTCTCGCGCTTCTTTCTTCTTTGCTTCATCCTTGATTTGGCAAGTTCACGCATATCTTCCACTCCGTCACTCTCATCCATGATCTCGACACCCAAGATCGTCTCGATACAGTCTTCCAAAGTCACGATCCCCTCAGTCTGATCGTAATTGTCCATCACCAGGAACATATGGTCCTTTTTTGAGATGAAAAGGTCCAATGCTTTTGAGACGGGAATGTTCTCATTGATGGAATAGATCTCTTTTTTGATCGACCCTACAGTCACACTATCATCTTTAAGTGCCTGCTCAAAGATCTTTTTCGTCATCACGATACCCGTGACTTCCTCTATGGTGACATCATAGACAGGAATACGCGAAAACTTGAAGATATCGTTCTGCGTCTCCATGATCTCTTTGATACTCATATGCTCATCAATAGCAAAGACAACACTTCTAGGCGTCAGGATGGATTGTACTTTGACCTTGTCCAGACCCAGTATGTTCTCGATGACATCGGACTCTTTCTCATCGATGACACCATCATCCTCACTAAGCAGCATACTTTCCAGAAGCTCCTCTTTAGTAAGAGTGTTGACATCATCTTTACCTTTTGAGATCCTGTTGGTCACAAAAAGTGTTGTCAAGATGATGGGATAGGTAATAAAGATAAAGATACGGATAAACTGTGCCGTTAATGGTGCTAGCTGTTTCCAATAGATAGCGCCTATAGTCTTAGGGATGATCTCTGAGAAGAACAAGATGGCAAAAGTCAGGACTATAGAGACATAGACTACCGCACCACTGCCAAAGATGACCGCTGCCTGTGCCCCGACCGCTGCTGCACCAAGGGTGTTGGCGATCGTATTTAAGATCAGGATAGAAGCAATCGATTTATTGATGGTCAATTTCTGGGTTCTTAAGAGTCGACCTATAGTCGGCCGCTCTTTTTCCAGAACCATAATATAAGACATATTGACCGATAACAGTACCGATTCGAGGATCGAACATAAAAACGAGACACTCACTGCCAGGGAGAAATAGAGTAATAACTGATCCATTAAAGTCTTAAATGTCCTTATATCAAAATAGGCGTACCCTATTTCTTTAGATTGTCGCCATCTTGATGGCTCTTTATAGTACGCTTATTATAGCAGAGAAGACACTATAAAAGTAAAACAGTTGTTCGCTTTTTGGCATAGACAATAGATGCCTTGATATAATGCCACTTATGAAACCAACACTTTATTTTCTCAGATCTTCTGAACAGCGTATCGCCACTGATATGCTTTACTACGCCGCACGTCTTGATGACCTGCAGATGAGTCTTGATGAGTTCCCTCATCTAGACATCTATGAGCGATACTACGGCCTAAACCAACAAGATGTCGGGCTCTATGCTCTCGTCGGACATGAAGTTGCCGGCGCAGCATGGATACGTCTTCTCAAGGCAAGCAACGGCGCTGATGCTTATCTCGATGATGACACACCTGTACTGACCATCGCCGTCAAACCGGAGTTTAGACGTACAGGCATCGCTACTGCTATGCTTGAACAGCTTCTACTGGAAGCCGGAGCACTCTACGAACGACTTAGCGTAAGTGTCGTCCATGACTCCCCGGCTATAGCTCTGTTCGAGCGTTTCGGTCTCAGTCGTGTGGATGGTTCAGAGAAGCTGAGCCCAATAGATGGGTCCAGACTCTTTACCATGCTCAAAGAACTTCCAAAAAAAGAGGTGACACGTCCATCAGACGGTTACGATCCGACTTACTGGATGGATTGACAATAATAAAGATCTAAAGTTGTTAGGCTTTAGGAGACTCTTCTTCGCTAACAGCCGGAGTCTCTGTCTCCTCTGCTGCTGGCACTAACGCTTCTCCAGCTTCCTTATCACTTTTCTCTGCCAGTTTCCTTAGGCGTTTTTCCTCTTTTTTCTTCTGTTTTTCCAATTCTCGACTGCGTTTCTCGTATGAGTAGTTTGTTCTTGCCATTATCTAGTTCCTCTGTGCGAATCTC
>JADGEC010000206.1 GCA_016744575.1 Sulfurimonadaceae bacterium
ACAGCGATTACGAACCATCTTTGAGAACCAAAGATTGGTCTTTTGGTACGATGACAATAGTGCTTTACAAGAACAGTTTGAGAGTATGGACCTAGATGGCATTGAAAAGCTTGTCATCGACAACAACGAATTTAGTATCAAACACCGCGTCTTAAGGCTCCGCCCTGATAAGAAGTTTTTAGTCTATTCACCGATCAACGCTCCCAAAGATGAAGAGAACTGGCTGTTGGATCTCAACATCGCCAACTATATGTTCAGTGCCGATAAGACAAGCCTGATCTTACAGAATCTTGGGCTGGATGTCAGTTTTAAAGCGTTCATAGGAAGGTTTGATAAGTTTTTTAATGCACCATCTCGCTTAGAGGCCTTTAAAGCCCTGCTTGGCAGTCATGAGGCTTACGGGTCGCTGGCACTGAAGATGATGGCTGTAAGCATAGGCAGTGACGATAATATAGAGTCTGTTATGCTTAGAGTGTTTGGCACCGGAAAACATTTTGAGACATTAAGTAAGTTTGGATTGGAACAAGAGTTCTTTAAAGCGATAAGAACTAAATATACCTATGAGGGCAACAGAGTCAAAGACCTGCTACATAAATTACTACAAAACCATTTTTACTATCACCTGGATAAGACCAAGTGCACCCTTAATAGTGATGCAAGACTGTTTGTAAAAAGCTGGATGGACAGCAGCCGCTATAGAACGAGTTTTGAGCGAATATCGACCGAAGTAAGTCAAGAGCTTAATATTGACGACATCCTGACTGCTACAGAGACTTCAAAAGTCATGAGCTGTGATACTTATGAGAAGTGTGATCAGGTCGTTATCACGCATCTGCTAAGTAGACTGCATGATGAAAGCATCGATTCTGATGAGATGGAGAGCATCATCGATAGCAGGGGGCATACATTCTGGTTTGAAAGCTATAGAAACATCTATCAGGCCCTGCTTAGTGCTTCGCTGTTGTTTGATCTTGTAAGACGATCATCGTTTAGTATGAAGAGTCTTGATGAGGGAATAAAAGAGTATGGTTCCCATTGGTATAAAGCGGACCGATACTACAGGGACTATTCTTTCTATTCAAGTAAGGCTGAACATCTTGAACTGCTGAAAGCTCTTGATAGTAAGGTCGAAGATGTCTACTTAAACGGCTTTTTGCGTGAGTTGAACGATAACTGGCAGCGTCATGCAGATGGATACAGCATACAGATGACAATGCCGCACCAGCAGAAGTTTTATCAGAGAAAAGTCGAACCGCTTCTTCGGAAAAAGAAGAAAGTATTTGTCATCATATCTGATGCACTCCGTTATGAATGTGGGGTCGAGCTGACTTCAAAGATCAATAGTATGGACAGGTATGCTGCGGAATGTGACTACATGGTCAGTTCCTTACCGTCATATACTCAGCTTGGAATGGCAAGTCTCTTGCCGCATAAGAGACTTTCTATTGGTAATAAAAACGATATTGTCTTCGTCGATGACAGATCATCATCAGGAACTAAGAACCGCGATAAGATCTTAAAGGCATACGATGAAGCCTCTTTGGCCATTGGTTACGAAGCATTTTTAAGACTTGGCCGTGACGAGGGCAGGGGTCTTGTAAAAAAAAGCAGTGTCATCTATATCTATCATGATGAGATAGATAAGATGGGCGAGAAGAATGAGATCAAGACATTTGATGCGGTACAAAGCACCTTTGAGACTCTCACGAAGATCGTTAGGCAGGTCTCTAACTTCAATGGTTCAAATATCTTTATCACCAGTGATCATGGCTTCTTATACACGAACAAGCCAACGGCTGATAGTGAGTTTTGCCAGGTCGACAGTCGTGGCAGCATCAAGTCTAACCGCCGTTTTATTATTGGTCAAGAGCTACATCCAAATACCTGTGTCAGTAAGTATGAGGCTGACACGCTTGGTATTGATGGAGACAATGAGTATTTAATAGCAAGATCTATTAATAAGATAAGAGTCCAGGGCGGAGGAAACCGTTTCGTACACGGTGGAGCTACGCTGCAGGAGCTGGTCATCCCATTGATAGAGATCAGTAAACAACGGACTACCGATGTCAGAGATGTGAATGTAGACATCATCCCTTTACGAAATATCTCGACTAATACTGTTAATGTCTCACTCTATCAATCGGGGATAGTCGATGAAAAGACGAAAGCGATCACACTGAGGATCTCCTTTGAGAGCAGTGACGGTGTGGGCCTTTCTGATGAGTTTAGACACACATTTGATTCTACCGAGCAGTATGACACTAACAGAGAGACAAGGCTCAGGCTCACTTTCAGGCAGGATATCAATGCGTACAATAATCAGACCATCAGACTGGTAACGAGAAAAGTATTACCACACAGCAGTGAGACACCGATCTACAAAGTGTTGGATGTCAGACTGGCCCTCTCGTTTTTCAATGATTTCGATGATGACCTATAGGATATGACAATGAGTTTAAACGAAAGACTAAACCGGGAGTTCATGGGAAAGGTAGTCAGAAAAGACCTTACAAAATCGATAAAAGAGGGGGCTAATGTCCCAATCTATGTCCTCGAATATCTACTTGGTATGTACTGCGCCACCGATGATGAAGAGCAGATACAAGAGGGAGTCAGCAGGGTCAAAGATATCCTGGCGAAAAACTATGTACGCCCTGATGAGAAAGAGCTCATCAAATCACGGATCAAAGAGAAAGGCAGATACAAGATCATAGATAAGGCGGGTGTGAGACTCAATGAGAAGGACGATGTCTATGAAGCAGAGTTTAGTAATCTTGGTATCAATAAGATCGTCATCAGTGATGAGTATGTCAAGAAGTATCAGAAGCTATTGTCTGGTGGCATATGGGTGATAGTCACTTTAGAGTATTATTTTGATGAGAATGCTAAAGGTGCATCGCC
>JADGEC010000006.1 GCA_016744575.1 Sulfurimonadaceae bacterium
GTCTCAGTGAGACACTTGGTTCGGTGGAAGTCGCACCAACGGATGCGTATGGTGTCAGTGCAGACTATCTTGAAGCGATGGCCTTTGCCTGGCTGGCATACAAAAGAGTCCATCATGAAGTCGTGGGACTCAGTTCAGTGACCGGGGCAAAAAGCAATGGAGTATTGGGAGGTATTTATGAATAAGATCGAAGTATGGCTTAAAGAGATAGGGTGGCAAGATCACGAGATAGAGATCGCTTCTGCTGATGCCAGTTTTCGTCAATATTATCGGCTGAATAAAGCGGGCAAGACATCTATATTGATGGACTCCTCTTTGGAAAAAGATAGTCTGCCTCCTTTTATCGATGTGACAAACAGACTGCTTGTTGCCGGGGTAAAGGCACCTGCCATCTTGGAACAAAACGTAGAAGAGGGCTTTCTGATAATCGAGGATTTTGGTAATACCCACTATCTGAATATCCTTGATGAGGACAACTATCAAGTGCTTTACCTCAAAGCGATGCAGGAGATCGTCAAGATGCAGGAGGCGGATGCTTCTGCTCTTCCTCTGTACGATAATGCATTCTTACATTTTGAGATGGGTCTGATGCAAGAGTGGTTTTTACAGAAGTATCTCGATATGAGCCTAGATGGTGAAACAGAGCAGATGCTTACTTCTGCTTTAGATACTATCTCGGATGTCGTGCTTTCGCAACCGCAGGACCTTTTTGTCCACAGGGATTATCATTCGCGTAACATCATGCTCACTCCGAAAGAGGAGATAGGCGTCATCGATTATCAAGACGCTATGAGTGGTGCGGTCACGTATGATCTGGTCTCTCTGCTAAAAGATTGTTACATAGAGTATGATAGCAAAGCAATAGAGCGACTGGCTTTGCAGTTTAGAGACCTTAAAAAGCTTGATGTCGATGATGCGACTTTCATAAGATGGTTTGACTTTATGGGACTTCAACGTCACATCAAAGTCCTTGGTGTCTTCTCCCGACTCTATCTACGCGATGGTAAAGATGGTTATCTTCAAGATATTCCCTTGACGTTGAAATATGTCGTAGAGACAGCAGAGAAGTATGAAGAGACTCAAGAGCTCTCCAAACTGCTTGGAAGCATACGCCTTCCATGAAAGTGATGATCCTTGCCGCCGGAAGAGGCGAACGCATGCGCCCACTAACAGACCATCGACCAAAACCTTTGCTGGAAGTCGGTGGAAAGCCGCTTATCTTCTGGCATATAGAGAGACTAGCCCGCCTTGGGTTTAAAGAAATCATCATCAACATCGCTCATCTGGGTCATATGCTGCCGGAAGAGCTTGGTGATGGTTCACGATGGGGTGTTAGCATCACTTACTCAGATGAGCAGCAAGAGGGTGCACTTGAGAGTGCCGGAGGCATCATCAAAGCACTGCCGTTATTGGGAGAAAAGACTTTTTTGGTCGTTAATGGTGATGTCTGGAGTGACTATGAGTTTGATGTCGGCTTTGATCTTAAAGACGATCTGGCACATCTTATCCTGGTGCCAAATCCACTGCAGCATCCCAAAGGTGATTTTGCACTGCAAGGTGACCGTGTCATTAATGATGGTGAATCCAAATATACCTTTTCGGGAATAGGTTATTATCATCCGAAGTTGTTTCAAGCTCTGGAGTATGGCAAACGAGCTTTGGCTCCGATCTTAAGAGAGGCCATGAAAGATGAACTGGTGAGCGGTGAATTGCACGAGGGTGTCTGGCATGATATTGGGACACCGGAGCGGCTCAAGGCAATCGAGCTGTCAAGGTCTTAGTGCTTCTGTTGTTTTGTGCAGACAGGTTGGCGAAGGCAGAGCCAATCGATTCCGAAAAGCGGAATCGGCAGGCTCTGCCTCCGCCTTGAAGACTCAAAAGTAGATGGGACGCTGCTTACCGTAAATGTGACAATGTCAAAAAAACAGAAAGACTTTAACGTTCATACAAGGAACACAATACATGATCGTCAAAAAGACCTTGCGTTACCTATTGAGTCTGCTGCTCTTTGGTATGTTGTCGTTAAATGGATTTGAACTTCCACAGATATTACCAGAGGGTGCGCCGCCGGAGATCATTGATTTTGTGCTTTACCGATCTGCGGATAGTACAGAGCAAGAGTACGCACTGGTCTGGGACACTAAAAATGCTGCAAAGGTCATCATCTCGACTATTGGAGAGGTTGAGCTTTCTGGTAAACATATAGTCAAAGATGGTGATCAAAGTACCGATGAGATCGTATTGACCGCTTATGGAGCCAAAGGTCTTGCCCCTGTCACTAGGACCGTTTATGTCAAAGAACAGGGATCCTTAGGTCTTACGTACTCTCCAGAAGATGATCGGATGAACGAAAGTATTCCAATGTCCCCTGTGAGGCAAAGGATGATGGCTCCGAGAAGACGCTACAACTATTATTAAGAACGCGTGTCACTACAACTAGCAGTGGGCTCTAGAGACCCATAACAATCTTATTTTCTATAGAAATTATAATATTTTCATAGGTATGATGTCTTTGATATAGCATATACGAGGGGAAGAGATGAAGACGTTTGATCCAGAAGCATACAGAGAGATGGTCCGCTCTTTTCAAGAACGTGATGATCCGACTGGTTGGTTTGATAGTATCTACAGTGATGCTGAGGGTGATCATAATGCGGTTTTCTGGGCTGATCTTGCACCAAATCCTTATCTGATAGAGTGGTTACGAGAGAACCCTGTAGCATCATCAGGCAAAAGAGCGATAGCCATTGGTTGTGGTGTCGGAGATGATGCTGAGGCGATGTCGGAAGCAGGCTATGACGTCACAGCCTTTGATATCGCGCCATCAGCCATAGCATTGTGTAAAAGTCGTTATCTTGAGACTAAGGTAGACTATCTTGTCGCTGATCTGTTTGACTACCCTGAGGAGTGGTCTGAAGGCTTTGACCTTGTCTATGAATGCAACACCATCCAGGTGCTTCCTGGTAAGTATAGAGCGCAGGCTATGAATGCGATGGTAAGTCTTATCTCACAAGATGGAGATCTGCTGGTCTCATGCCGCAGCCGCAACAGTGATGAAGAGCAAGATGCCATCCCTTTGCCGTTAGATAAAGAGGAGATGGACAGTTTTGTCCATTTGGGTCTTGTCGAGAAGAGGTTTTTAGCGTATGATGACGACCAGAAACCGGCAGTGCCTCATTTCTTTTCTACGTATGTAAAGGAATGAGAGTAGCCGGGTCAAAGTAATGAAGAGTCGCATATTTATTCTTATCTATGGGCTGTTTTCTTACGTAGTGGGCCTTGTGACGCTTCTAGTGTTCATCGTCTTTATACCTCCCGTACACATCGCTTTAGAAGCTACTCAGTCTCTAGGACTAGCCTTCCTCATAAACATCGCTCTTGATAGGAATATGAACACATCATGGATCAGCATTGTAAAATAGAACAAACGACGGTTGGGATGGGGTTATTACCTGCTAAGAGGTAGAGAAAAGCTCTTGGGAGAGACATTATTGATCATGTCTATTTACAACTTTGGTAGAGGACAAAAGATACTGGACCATGAGCTCTTTAAAAGAGTTCTAAAGGCCAGATAAGATAGTACATTTGAATGTAAAGGTAATACACAGACATCTATTTCGTCTTCTCGAAAAGCACTCTTTGGATATTTATTTGATATGATGCGAGAAAAGTGAATAATAGATAATTCAAAAATATCTTCAAGGGAAATATATATGATGGATTGCAGACATTTTGGTCAATGCGGAAGTTGCCGTGTCTACGAAGAGAGTTATGACATACAGTTATCGACAAAAGAGTCTCGTATTGAGAACCTATTTTCCTCTTATATAGACGGACTTGATGGAAAAATAGCGGTTTTTCAATCACCTGATCAGCATTTTCGTGCTCGTGCTGAGTTTAAAGTCTGGCATGTCGATGATGAGACATACTATGCGATGAACGCGTTGGAGCATAAAGGTGTGGTTCTGATCGAAGAGTGCCCAATGGTAGCTGACCCTATCAGTGAACTGATGTTTCCGTTACTTGAGAGTATCAAAAGCCTTGAGATGCAAAAGAAGCTCTTTAACATTGATTTTTTAAGTACTTCTTCTGGTGAGATCGTCGTCTCTTTGATCTATCATCGTCGTCTCGATGAAGCTTGGAGTGAACAGGCTAATGTCCTTGCAGAGATGTATGACATCGATATTATTGGACGAAGCAGGAAACAGAAGGTCGTCATAGGTAAAGACCATGTGACAGAAGTCTTGGATATAAAGGGAAATAAATACCATTTTAAGCAGATCGAGAATAGCTTTACTCAACCAAACCCCCGTGTCAATGAACAGATGGTCAGTTGGGCACTCGAACAGTTTTATGGAGTAGGGGGTGATCTTTTAGAACTTTATTGTGGAGCAGGCAACTTCACCATACCTTTTGCGTCTATGTTTGATCGAGTGCTAGCCACTGAGATATCTAAATCCTCTATTAATGCAGCAAAAGACAATATGTTGTCAAATGGTGTGGAAAACATCGATTTTGTACGTATGAGTGCGGAGGAATTTGTGCAGGCGCTCGATGGGGTACGGGAGTTTCGACGTATGAAAGATATTGATCTTACTAGATATACACTCAAGACACTTTTTGTCGATCCGCCACGCGCTGGCCTTGATGCAGAGAGTCGTGCGTTTGCGGCCAGACATGAGTATCTCCTCTATATCTCCTGTAATCCAGAGACACTGCTGCGTGATCTCTCTGAATTATCTGAGACACATGCTGTCACGGCGATGGCACTGTTCGACCAGTTTCCTTACACAGAGCATATTGAGATGGGCGTGATGTTGAAAAAACGGTAGGTGTCTAGAGGAAGATGTATATCGATACTTTTACCAAGTGAGGGAAAAGCTACTTATACTGTTTACGTGTGGTCTGAGTCGTTATTTACTTCATCAGAGGTGAAGACTTTTAAGATCTTATAGTATTCAGCATAAGCTTGACGATAGAGATAGCGGGTCTGATTGTTGGAGTTGTAGAACTCTGTCGCGCTAAGGCCGGCTGCGAGTGCGTTCTTCAGTAGTTTTGAACGGCGCATGTGGGTGAATGCCATATGTGGGAAATATTTGTGTATTGCCTCTTTGATCATCTGTTTATCCCGGTTGTTCTCGACCATGTTAGCAAAGACCAAGATAGTCTTATGCTGAAAAGTCTTGATCATCTTCAGACTTTTCATCACAGAGTTAAGATCATTGATCGTTGGTACCAGGATGATATCAGCTGCATCGAGGATCTCGTGGGAGTGCTTGTCGACAAAGCCGCCAAAGTCATAGACAGTGTTGTCGTAAAGAGGCATCTTGTGTGGGTTATAGGTCGCTTTGTCGTATTTGGTGACGACGATTGACATGTCATTCGTCATATAGCGATAGTCAAGGTCTTTAGCTAGTGAGAAAGCGATGGAGGTCTTACCCACACCTCCTTTGGTCGAAGCGACACAGATGACCGCCATCTTATTGGCCGCCCCATGGCATCTCTTCATCCTGCCATCCAAAGATAAAGCCGTCTTCAAGATTATATGCGGTGATGCCGTTCTTAGCTAAGCGGTTGGCAGCAGCTTTGGACCGTGGACCGCTACGGCAGACCAAGATCACTTTATCCACACCACGCATTTTCATAGCCTTCATCACATCCTCGGTGAAAGTCCTGTTCACTACCTCCTTGGGATCAAAGAGCTTCTGCATAGACGAGTGGTCTTTGACCTTAGAGTTCTTTATCTCATACTCTGAACTTGTCATGCGACTTTTGAGAGACTTGACATCATAACTCCAGTAGAAAATAGGAATGTTGATAAAGCCTTCACCATGACCGGTGTAAAGATATTCGATCGTTGTACGGACATCGACAATGATCGCTTCTCCCTCTTTTTGCATTGTATAGGCCTCATCAGCTGCAATATCATCTTCATAGATATCTTCGGCACCAGCGACCATAAAGATGAGAAGCAGTGAAAGCAAGGTCCGCATTTTTTCCCTATTCATAATAATTATTATGTTGCCATTATAACTAAGTAAAATCATACGTTTCTGAAGTTCAGTTTAGATCTAAGGCGTGTTCATCAGGTGTTGATAAAATGTATAACGTATATTCTTGACTAAAACAGTATGGATACTTGTGATTAAAGTCATTTAGTGCTAAGATTCTAAGATATAAGAGAATATTATCTCAAAGGATATCTTATGGCTCAAGCTTGTCCGCTTACCTTTAAACAGGTCGATGCGACAGTCGTTCGAATCGGTTCTTTTTTCGTTATGTTCACCGTAGTGTTTTTTCTGAGTACTTTGCAGGTAGGCCTTCTATATTTGTTGAGTGTAGATTTTTTGATCAGACTCTATGGCAAGAAGAACTATAGTCCAGTCTATCTTTTCTCTATCGGTATCAAGTCACTTTTCAGACTGGAGACTAAGATGGAAGATGCCGGAGCAAAACGTCTGGCTGCACAGTTTGGACTCTTTTTTCTCCTTGTGCTTATCGCTGCTTATCATCTACATCTCGATATGTTCTTGTATACGGCTGCTGCAGTGTTCTTGTCTTGTGCCTCTTTAGAACTTCTTTTTGGTTATTGTATTGGTTGTAAGGTCTATTTTGTCATCAAAAAGATCACAGCAGGCTTTTAGTAGTGTCTGCTATCTCTTCAAAAGGCATCTATGGGCTTGCAGCGATGCATGTTCTTGCTCATGCTGCAAATGAACGGACTATGCAGGTCAAAGAGATCTCTGCGATGACGCAGATATCGCATAGTTACCTTGAACAGCTGTTATCTCTGTTACGTAAGGGTGGCTTGGTGACAAGTGTACGAGGGGCTCATGGCGGTTATAAGTTAGGAAGACCAGCACACGAGATCGAAGTCATCGAGATCATCGAACTGCTTGAGGGACCACTTTGCAAGATCGAAGGTAATGTCGGTGCGAGTGTCATCCTTGAATACTTCTGGCAGGATATCCACGATAAGGTAAAGGCCCTTCTTTCACTAAGACTATCGGAGCTTGATCAGGCCTACCAGCCCTATTACTACGATATCTGATAAATGTACTTATCCCCCCACTGATCATAAGCCTTCCAGTAAGACATACCAGAGGCGGTCGACTTCTGTATCACTTAAAAAGAGGGTGGAGAGACCTGTATAGAGCTCATGTATCCCTTCTTTGTTGACACTAAGCCTATGTGAGCATCCTGGATGTGTAGGCAAAAGTGCGCGGATAAGGGAGACTTCATCGGTGATGGGTCGGTCACAAAGGAAGCAGCGTGTCTCATCTTGCAGACGTCCTTCATATTTAAGCAGTCTCGCATAGGACTCCAGAGCTGTACGTTTTGGGTTCTGTCTATCCCATTGATGCGCGGCATGGTCTATGAGATCAAAATAGAAGCTGCCTGTGTTCTCTGACTGACTGAGATGTGGGTAGAAGAGTGCGATGAACTGCTGCCAGAGCCGTAGGCGGTCATAGTCGATCATCCAGGGAAAGCCGAGATGGATGACATCACGAAGTCTGCCCATATTGCTTTTTAGGCTCATCTCGCTCTCAAAATCGATCTTGAACCCAAGGTTGATCATACCATGGCGAGCCCCATAGAAGCGGTAAAGCGTCTCTAAGCTCTGCTCGGTTAGAATAGTGACGACAACATCTTCATCACGTGCACGATTCATATGTAGTATGTAGCCCTGCATCACTGCTTCTTTTTTACACGAATCATTTTTTTCATACTATAAATCTTGACTTTAAATTGAGATCTAAACGGAATGATTATACAATATTAAACATTTGCGAATCTCTATATAGAGTAAAACTCATTAAAAAGAGATTAAATTGTATAAATTTTACTAATTTTTAGTAAAATATTGAATTAAAGGTGATAAGAATGCTAGAACATCACGATTTATTACGATCGTTTAGGGATAACTGCGGATTTGGGCTGATAGCTAACATCAAGAACCGCGCATCACATGAGAATCTTGAGAATGCTATTACTGCACTTGAGCGGATGATGCACCGTGGTGCAGTCGCTGCCGATGGCAAGACCGGTGACGGAAGTGGTCTACTACTTTCGATCCCGGATGAGTTTATGCGTGCCGTTGCACTCGCAGATGGTGTAGAACTGCCAGATACGTATGCTATCGCAAGTATCTTCACTCATGACAGAACGCATCTGGACATCTTAAACGATGTCTGTAGCAATAACGATCTCAGAGTCGTCTACATCCGTGATGTCCCTGTCGATACCAATGCACTTGGTGAGCAGGCACTCCAGACACTTCCGAAGATCATTCATGTCTTCATCGTCCCTGACTCTATCATGGCTACTCAACGATTTGATGCGATGCTCTATCTGAGTCGTAAAGAGACGGAACATAAACTAGTCGGTAATGTAAGTTTCTATATCTCGTCTATGTCTTCAACTGTCATCTCCTACAAGGGTCTGGTGATGCCGACGCACATCAAAGAGTTCTACAAAGACCTTCAAGACCCACGCTTCAAGATCTCTTTCACACTCTTTCATCAGCGCTTTTCGACTAATACGTTACCTAAGTGGCGTTTGGCTCAGCCTTTCCGTGCTATCGCACATAATGGTGAGATCAACTCTATTGAAGCGAACCGATTCAATGTAGAAGTGAAGACCGAGTCGATAAAAAGTAAGATCTTTACCGATGAGGAGATAGCGAGATTACTCCCTATCCTTGAACCGGGTGCTTCAGACAGTGCCAGCGGCGATAACTTCTTCGAGTTCCTTATCGCCAACGGGATGGACTTCTTTAAGGCAGCTCGCGCAGTGATCCCTGCCCCATGGCAAAACGCGCCACATATGGACCCGGAACTACGTGCTTTCTATGAGTATCAGTCCACTGTCTTTGAAGCTTGGGACGGACCTGCCGCATTCTCACTGACTGATGGAAGATACATAGGTTGTGTACTTGACCGTAACGGACTACGACCTTCCAAATATGTCATCACTGATGATGACACACTACTCATAGCAAGTGAGTATGGTGTCATAGATATTCCTGATGACAAAGTCAAAGAGCGCGGTCGTCTCCAGTCAGGTGAGATGATCGGTCTTGACCTCAAGCATGGTAAAGTCTTGAAAAATGGCGAGATCGATGACTATCTGAAGTCTGCTAACCCATATATGAAGTGGCTTAATCAGCACATGATCTATCTACAGGAGCATGTGGACAAACAGTATGAACGGACCTGTGACTTCAAACCAGATAACCTGATAAAGCGTCAGCGCTATTTCAATGTCACGCAGGAGATCGTCGAGCAGGTGATCGAGCCGATGATGCGTGATGGGAAAGAGGCCGTCGGTTCTATGGGTGATGATACTCCATTGGCAGCCTTTAGCAACAAGCAACGTAACTTCAGTGACTTTTTCAAACAGAAGTTCGCACAGGTCACCAACCCTCCTATCGACCCGATCCGCGAACAGGTGGTGATGAGTCTGAACACGGGGTTTGGTGAAGTCCATAACATCCTTGATGAGATCCCGACCCATGCGCATCGTCTTAAAGCTATCTCGCCTATCATCACACGCGAAAAGCTTAATGTACTGAAATCCTTTGGTGATAAACGGTCTCCGCGTTATCAGGCGCAGTACTATAACTATACGTTCTCAACAGCGTACAAGGGTGATCTTAGAGCAGCACTTGATGAGTTAAGTGATGTGATCGTCGCTGCGATCAATGACGATGGTGTCCGTATTGTCATTCTTGATGACACTGAGTTTGGGGAAGAGAAAGCTGTGATCCCGATGTTGATGGCTGTAGGTAAGCTCAATCAGCGGTTGCGTACAGAGAAGATCCGGCATCTCGTCTCGATCGTAGCTGTGACAGGTGAGGTCGTTGATTCACATGGTGCGGCTTCACTGATCGCCTATGGAGCGAGTGCCATCTATCCAAACCTTCTCTTCTCTACAGTAAGTACCTATGCAGAGACGAAAGCAAGTCTGGATATCAGTTGTCATGATGCACTGAAGTCAGTCCATATGGCGTTGAATGGCGGGTTATTAAAGATCATGTCAAAGATGGGGATCTCGACTATCGCTTCCTATCGTAACTCAGGACTGATGGATGTCTTGGGACTAAGTAGAGAGATCGTCAATGACTGTTTCCGTGATTCGCATGCATTGATCCCGGGATTGGGTTATGCAGATCTTGATGAACGCATAAGAAAGATGCATAAAGAGGCCTATGAAGAGAATGGCTTTAACAAGATCTTTCCATTGAACATCGGTGGTTTCTATAAGTTCTATAATGGTCGTGAGTATCATGACTTTGGACCGGACGTGATCCATGCTATCCATGCGTTCTCAAAATCGGGTGAGAAAAAAGATTTTCAGGCCTTTAAGACCCTGGTCAATGAACGTGGCTTTAAGTTTATTCGAGATTTCCTGGACTTCAAATCAGATGTAGGACCTATCAGCATCGATGAGGTAGAACCAAAAGAGGCGATCTTCAAACGTTTTGCATCAGCGGCTATGAGTCTGGGCTCGATCTCGCCTGAGGCACACGAATCGATCGCAGAAGCGATGAACACCATCGGTGCTCAGTCAAACTCCGGTGAAGGTGGTGAGGATGCTGAACGTTTTAATACCATCCGCAACTCAAAGATAAAGCAGGTCGCATCGGGGCGTTTTGGTGTCACACCGGCGTACCTTCGTAGTGCGGAAGAGATCCAGATCAAAGTGGCACAGGGAGCTAAGCCGGGTGAAGGCGGTCAGTTGCCAGGACATAAGGTGACAGCCCTTATCGGTAGATTACGTCATACGGTCCCGGGCGTCACGCTGATCTCTCCACCACCACACCATGATATCTACTCTATAGAGGACCTTGCACAACTTATCTATGATCTTAAACAGGTAAACCCTTATGCAAGGATCACAGTCAAACTTGTCTCGACTGCGGGTGTCGGTACGATCGCAGCTGGTGTGGCTAAGGCCTATGCGGATAAGATCATTATCTCTGGTGGTGATGGCGGAACAGGTGCAGCTCCACTGACATCTATCAAGTTTGCAGGAAACCCTTGGGAACTTGGATTGACAGAAGCGCATAATGCACTTAAAGCAAATGATCTTCGAAAGATGGTCGAACTACAGACAGATGGTGGTCTCAAAACTGGTATGGATGTCGTAAAAGCAGCCTTGCTGGGTGCAGAGAGTTTTGCGTTTGGAACAGGGGTATTGACGATCGTCGGTTGTAAGATGCTGCGTATCTGTCATGTCAACCGCTGCTCAGTGGGTATTGCCACACAAAACGAGAAACTTAGAAGTGAACACTTTAAAGGCAATGTCGGGCAGATCGTCAACTTCTTTACGCTACTTGCTGAAGATGTGCGCTCTATCATGGCTGAGCTTGGTTTCAGGACTATGGAGGAGATGATCGGTCGTAGCGATATGCTTAAAGCCGTTGATGATGATTTCGCACAGAAGTTCGACTTCAGCGCTGTCTTGCATAAAGAGGAGGGGGTCGATACTTGCCAGGTCGATTTCAATCATCCTTTTGACGCAAATGAGTTCGAGAAGGGCGTCCTTGCAGACGTGATGAGTACGATCCAGCATCCTGATCATCCGATCCGTATCAGCCGCGAGATATGTAATCTAAATAGAAGTTTTGGAGCCCGTATCAGTGGCGAGATAGCACAGTATTATGGTGACAAGGGACTTAAAGATGACTCTATCGTCATCTCCTTAAAAGGTGTCGCCGGACAAGCACTGGGTGCGTTCTTGATCAACGGTGTCACTATCCGTCTTCAAGGTGTGGCTAATGACTATATCGGTAAAGGTATGCATGGCGGAAGCATCATCATCACCTCTAAGCAAGAAGGTGAAGGCTTCTCAGCTGGTGGTAATACCTGTCTTTATGGTGCGACCGGAGGTCGTCTCTTTATCAATGGTTCTGTTGGTGAGCGTTTTGCAGTACGTAACTCCGGGGCATTGGCTATCGTAGAGGGCACTGGTGATAATGCCTGTGAGTATATGACTGGTGGTATCGTGGTCATCCTGGGCAGCACTGGTGGGAACTTTGGTGCAGGTATGACTGGTGGTATCGCTTTTGTCTATGACAAAGAACACACATTTGTCGAGCATGTCAACCGAGAACTAGTCGAAGCTACACGTATCGATACGGATGATGGTGATGAGGCTCGTCACTACCTTAAGCGACTGCTTAAAGAGTATGTGGCCGAGACTGGTAGTGAGAAAGCTAATAGACTCCTTGAGAACTTCCGAGTCGAGATACGTAACTTCTGGCTTGTCAGGCCTAAGAACCTGAAGAAATTGCCACTTAACCAAGATAAAGGGGACTAAGATGAGAGAATTTATTACAACCGGACGCATCGATCCCTCAAAAAGATTGGTAGTCGAACGTACAAAAGACTTTAAGGAGATCTATGAGGTCTTTCCTACAGATGCTGCAAGTTCACAAAGTGATCGCTGCATTCAGTGTGGAGACCCTTTCTGTCTGAACAAGTGTCCACTGCACAACTATATCCCTCAGTGGTTAAAAGCTGTAGCCGAGAAAGATCTTGAGTTTGCTTTCAAGCTCTCTAATGAGCCTTCTCCTTTTCCTGAAGTGATGGGACGTGTCTGTCCTCAAGATAGACTTTGTGAAGGTGACTGTACATTGAATGATGGGCATGGCGCTATCACTATCGGCTCTATTGAGACTTTTATCAGTGAAGAGGGCTTTCGTCAGGGTATCAAGCCTGAGTTCCCTGGGATCACGACAGACAAGCGTGTGGCTGTCATCGGTTCCGGACCGGCCGGTCTCTCAGTAGCGACTTATCTGTTACGTTCGGGGGTCGCTGTGACGATGTATGAACGTGACGATCGGGCTGGTGGTCTACTGACTTACGGGATCCCAAACTTCAAACTCGATAAGAAAGTAGTCGAACGTCGTGTCGACTCTCTAGTTGAAGCTGGTATGGAACTGGTCGTTGATTGTGAAGTTGGTGAAGATATCACTTTTGAAGAGATCGCAGATAAGAACGATGCCATTTTTGTGGGTATAGGTGCGACAAAAGCTAAAAACGCACGGATCACAGGTGAGAACGGTGGCAATGTCTTTGTCTCGATGGAGTACCTTACAGCGATCCAGCGTAAGAACTTTGGATTCACTTATGATCGTAAGTTTGAGTTTAAGGACCTTGACGTCGTCGTTATTGGTGGTGGTGACACTGCGATGGACTGCGTACGTACATCTAAGCGTGAGAGTGCTAAAAGTGTGACCTGTCTTTATCGTCGTGATGCTCACAATATGCCTGGTTCACAAAAAGAGTATAAGAACGCTGTGGAAGAGGGTGTGGAGTTTACGTTTTACGCTTCACCAAAAGAGATAATCATCGGTGAGGATGGTAAGGTAGTCGGTGTTGAGATGGTCAAGACAGTCCTGGGTGCCAAAGACGAGAGTGGTCGTCAGCGTATGGAAGAGATCCGTGGCAGTGAGTTCCAGGTCAAAGCTGATGTCGTGATCATGGCCCTTGGCTTTGATCCGGTCGTCCCGAGCTTTTTGGCAGAGAACGGCATCGAGACAAATAGCTGGGGCGGTGTGGTCATCAATGAGGATTTTCAGACAACTACTGCGGGTGTCTACTCAGGAGGCGATTGCCACCGGGGCGCTGACCTGGTAGTAAATGCTGCTTATGACGGACGTGAAGCTGCTCGAGCGATCGTAAGATCACTGTTAGACTGATCATTTGAACATACAGGCATTTGTCGAAGCAGCGATCGCTGCTTGCCAGGAGGTCTATGACCTAATACGTAAAAACAGTGATTCTGACGCTTACCGATCCTTTGAACAAGGTGCCGGAGGCGATATCAGCATAGGGTTTGATCTGATGGCAGAGGAGATCTTTGTCAAGCACCTACAGCGATTTGGTACGATCTTGTCCGAAGAGAGTGGTCGGATAGGAGAAGGCGAAGCACAGATCGTCATCGATCCTATCGATGGTAGCGATAATTTAATATCGCACTTTCCCTATTATGGTGCTTCCATTGCCTTGCAGACAGGGGGCGAGACAGTCATCGGTATCGTATGTAATCTGGCCAATGCTGACTGTTTTGTTCGTTATGAAGATCAGCACTATCTCACTTCTCTTGATGATCTGTTGAAAAAAGAAGAAATACTTATACATGAGCATAGCCGTGTCGGTTTGTTTGAAAAAGCTGCGTCATCCCCGAAAAATGCCATGATGCTGATAGATGCAGGCCTAAAGTTCAGGTCTCCTGGTGCTATCGCACTCTCTTTGGCTTATGCATATTATGTCGATTATGTAGTTTTTTTCGGTACAATGCGAGCTTATGACATAGAAGCGGGGATATTCCTATGTAAGGACCTTTTCCGCTACCAGGATGATGGACTTCTAGTCATCACAAAAGACCGAGTAGTCTTTGAGCAAATATTAAAAATCTTCAAAAGGGGTCCAAATTGAGTATTCTTGATCTTTTCGGCAATGCCAACAAAAAAACGTCCAAGAGTGATGCCTCCGCTCACTGGGTGAAATGTAAATCATGTCAATCTCTGATGTATTATAAAGAGATAGAAAAGCAGCAGTTCGTCTGTCCAAAATGTGGGTTTCACATGCGTATTGGAGTCAATGATCGCATCAATATCCTTGTAGACAAAGATAGTTTTGTTGAATTTGATGCTGGACTCAAACCAGTCGATCCGCTCCGTTTTGTAGATAAGAAGAGTTATGTGAAACGTGTTGAAGAGGGGATCGCAAAGACCGGGCGAAACTCTTCTGTTGTCAGTGGTGAATGTACGATAAACGGTATTGGTACACAGCTTGTCGTCTTTGACTTCGCCTTCATGGGTGGCTCCCTTGGTTCAGTCGAGGGTGAGAAGATCCTCCGAGCAGTGACACGTGCCATGGAAAAGCGTCAAGGTGTGATCATCGTAAGTGCAAGTGGTGGAGCGCGGATGCAGGAGAGCACCTTCTCACTGATGCAGATGAGTAAGACATCTGCAGCATTAGCACGTCTGGCTGAAGAGGGCCTACCTTACATCTCTTTATTGACAGATCCGACTATGGGTGGTGTGAGTGCTTCGTTTGCTACGCTCGGTGATATCATCATCGTCGAACCCGGTGCATTGATCGGTTTTGCCGGACAGCGTGTCATCGAACAGACGATCGGTTCAGCACTACCAGAAGGTTTTCAGCGAGCAGAGTTCCTTCTTGAGAAGGGCTCAATAGATATGGTAGTCAACCGTAGTGAGATGAAGAACACTATTGCTGACTTGTTAGGTATATTTCTCGATCAGGAACCAATGACAGCCACAAGACGTAGAGAAGACAGCGACGACTCAGATGATGATCATGAAGAAGAGTACAAGCAGAGTAAGATACTTTACTAAAGAACTATTATGGAGCTTTATGCACTTTGTGATCAGTCGACACTTGATGAGAAGCAGGTCTCTTTAGAGCAGTTTGTGACCCTATGTCGAGATCGAGACGCAGAGATCATCCAATATCGGGACAAGCACGCCGATGTCTCAGAGGTAAAGAGCAGACTTATCGAATTAAGGAAGCTTTGGGATGGTTTCTTGATCATTAACGATAGGTTTGAGCTAAGTGACTATGCAGATGGAGTACATCTTGGTCAGGAAGATATGTATGCTATCGATAGTGATCCTCTCAAGGCTATCAAGATACTCCGAAGCGTCATAGGCAGTGATAAGATAATCGGCCTTTCTACACATAACGCACAAGAGATCACTATCTCCAATACGCTTGACATCAACTATATCGGACTCGGCGCTTATCGGGCAACGGATACAAAAGATGTAGCAAACAGGCTGGGTGATCGTCTTGATCAGCTCGCGGCGGAGTCAGAGCATCCTGTAGCAGCGATCGGTGGTGTGACCTTTGACGATGTCTTTGAACATGTATTATATCGTGTCATGGGACGGGCGCTTTATGAGAGTTGAAGTGATCTCAATAGCAAAAAAAGAGCGTTCTCTTTACGACCCTCTCTATAAAGAGCTTGAAAAGATGATCTCTCGCTTTGCAAAATGTGAGGATATTGAGATTTTCTCTAAAGATGTAGCAAAAGCACACACTATCTCGCCAGAGGCCTCCCAGGCAGCCTATACAAAGGCTTTATTGCCACATATTGACAAAGGTTATACGGTAGTATTGCATCCGGAAGGTCGTTTGCTTGACAGTTTTGAATTTAGTAAGCTATTAAGTGATAAGATGGCAGTTAAATTTTTTATAGGTGGTGCATACGGGTTTGAGGAAGCTTTCTTGAAGCAATGCGATCAGCAGATCAGTCTTGGTAAATTGACGATGAGCCATAAGATCGCTAAAGCAGTGCTTCTAGAACAGATCTATCGGGGCTTTAGCATCTTGAACAAACACCCCTATCACAAATAAGGACATTTGGTGAGAGAAAACGAATTACGTTATTTTGAGGAGATCCTCGACAATCGTAAAGAGCAGATCGTAAAGAACATCTACGGTGTAGAAAAAGAGCTGAATGAACTTCGAGGCCTTGAACTTAACGATGAAGGTGACTTTGCATCAGTGAGCAATAATAACCTTGTAGAGACCGCTATTGGTAATCAGCAGGAACTTGAACTTGGTGAGATCGAGATGGCACTGATGAAGATCAAAGACAACCTCTATGGGATCTGTGAGATGTGTGAAGAAGACATTGGCTTTCAACGGCTTAAAGTCAAACCTCATGCCAAATATTGCATCGATTGTCGTGAGATCGCAGAGAAAAATAATTCTTAAGGAGTCACAGTATGCACATTAAACGTTATACACTAATAGTCATGCTCATCATGATCGTCGTTGGATGGTATATTTATGGGTTTATCACACAAGCGAGTATGCCTTTAGAGATCTACACGTTACATCTGCCTGCGTTGCCAATCGCCTTTTGGGTGATGGTACCTGTGTTCTTACTCTACCTTGCTACTGTGGCACACATGCTTTATTATACTATGATCGGCACGATCAGACTACGTAGGTATAAGAAAGACTCTGAAAAGCTTATTGATGCACTTCAGTACACCTATCTTGGTAAAAAAGGTCGTAACAACGTCTATAAGACAAAGCGTTATGCATTGATGGGCAAGTTATTGGACAACAGTAAACTTATACCAAATGACACACTTGTGCATGTCGGTGATGAGAAGATCGATGCAGTACTAGCAATGCTTCGTGACCTGCATGCCGGTAAGTCAGTGGCGCTGAACAAGTACCAGCTTCTTACCAGTAATCCATTAGTCATACAAAATCAGATCAACCAGCTAAATGCAGGTGAACTGAAACCAGGATCAGTGCTTGCCAAAGCTGCAAGCCATGATGAAGAAGTGTGCAAACATGCTTTCGTCAAGATGATACCTGAGAAGCCACTGTATGAGTTGGAGAAATATAAAGCCTATATGAGCAAAGAGTCACTATTTGACATCTTAGAACGTGTCAATACTGACAAGAACAAGCTTGACGTCTCTGATGAAGCACTGCATGCACTGCTGATAGCACTGCCACTTAACGGAAAAGAGTATATCAAAGCTGCGAAGGTACTCTCTGGTTCGTTGCCTCCAGAGCAGCGTATGCGTCTCTTTGAACAGCTTTCTGAGCGTGATGAGACTGCGACACCAGCTTATCTCTATACACTGTTCGATCTTGAGATGGTCGATATGGCTGATGAGATACTCGCTCGTTCACTACCTGATGAGTTTATTATCTGTAAAGCATATCGTGCGCTCAAAGACTCACCACAACATTACAATATAGACCTATTCTTAAAATAGATCGCTAAGAGAGAAGCTTCTCTCTGCGATCGTCTTACCAATGCAGACCATCTCTCTTCTCTTTTTTACCTGAATCCTAAAAATCACTTTTCATAATAGGCTGACCATGACTAAGAAACTCTCATTTGACAAACCTTTATATGTACTGGCACCTTTAGCTGGTTTTACAGACCTTCCATTTCGTAGCGTTGTCAAAAAGTTTGGTGCAGACCTTACCGTAAGTGAGATGATCAGCTCAAATGCGTTGGCTTATGGCTCTGAAAAGACGCTCAAGATGCTTGAACGTAGTCCAAATGAGGATCCCTACTCTATTCAGATCGCTGGTTCTGAAAAAGAGATAGTACGACGAGCAGTCGAGTTTTTAAATACGCAAGAGAATATTGACATCATCGATCTTAACAGTGGATGTCCCGTACCAAAAGTCGTCGGTAATGGTGCAGGTAGTGCACTGTTAAAAGATCTTTCAAAGTTTGCTGAGATCATAGAGACTATAAAGATGACTTCGAATAAACCGATGACAAGTGTCAAAATACGTCTGGGCTTCGAAGAGAAGAACCATGTCGAGATAGCAAAAGTCGTCGAACAGAGTGGAGCTGACTTTATCGCTGTTCATGGTCGTACAAGGGCTGGAAAGTTCAAAGCAGAAGTCGATTACGATGCTATTGCAGAGATAAAACAGACTGTCTCTATCCCAGTCATAGCCAATGGTGATATTGATAGTTTTGAGAAAGCACAGTGGGTGCTTGAACATACAAAAGCGGATGGTGTGATGATAGGGCGCGGAGCAGTCGGTGCTCCGTGGATCTTTCACCAGTTAAAGAGTGGAAGTGCAGATATCGATCTTGCTATTAGACATTCTATCATCCTGGAGCATTACGATAAGATGGTCGAGTTCTATGGTCCACGTGGAGTGCCGATGTTTCGTAAACATGTTCATACTTACTCTAAAGGTTATGAGGGAGCTTCATCTCTGCGTGACAGCGTGAACCATATTAATGATCCTGAACAGTTTCGAGAGGTACTAGATACTTTTTTCGGTGAGAGCGCGATGGTCGTACGTTAAGAATACCTTCAAAAGCATTTAATCTTGGGGTAAGTATGAGTGAAGTGACAATGCATCTATCGATATGATATTACTCCCTAAGAGCATGCTCTCTTAACGGGAGATATCATGATCCAGACCCGAAGCTTTTTGCTTATAGCTGTCAAGTCCCTCTTTTTGATCCTGATCTATCTGTAAGAACTCATCAAGTTCACGATTTTTGTTCTTTAACATAGTCTCGAACTCACCCTCACTTATCGATCGTTTGCCATGAAACTTATCGAGCATCACATTGGAAGTCCCGATAAGCAGAAGATAACTCTCCTCACCATAGTCCATCATGACCACACGGTTTTTCTGATCAAGTGACTTCTGAAAACGTATCTTGACACCCTCTTCTTTATTCTCTTTTCCACCACGTAGATTTTTTAGCCATGGTCTCACCTTATGTGTATCACTACCGCCATTGACTCTGCGTTTGAGCCATAGCAACAAGATGATGCCAAGGATAAGTATTGCGATGACTACATAATAGCCTTGCGTGAACTCACCTTCTGGTTTGGTAGGAAGTGAACTCATCATAGAAGGCTCAGAAGCTACTAAGGGCTCCTCAGCTGGTATATCAGCCGATCGTTCAAAACGTAGACGAAGACCATAGGCATCAGATGTCCTTGATGCATGCATCACTACATAGGGAGAGACTTTTGCGATGACCTGAGTCTGATCTCCAATAGGGGTGATGGTCAGTTTGGAGAGATACTCGGATGCTACGTTCTTGAGTTTTGGTGACTCGATGGTAGCTTTGTCGAGTTTGATAGTGATCGTCCCGTTTTGATGACTCTGGCGTAAGACACCTTCGTAGGGAGTATCAAAGGTGAACATGATGTCGACACGTCCTGTCCGATCATAGACATTGTAACTTAAGATCTTCGCGGCGTGCAGTTGGACCAGTAACAGAAGGGATATAAGTAGATATCTCATAGGCGTTCTTTGGAGAGGTAGTAAAGGACTGCACTGGAGTCTAGGACCTCGTTGATCCGGATCGCCAGGTTCTTCTCGTAGACCATCACTTCTCCTTTACCGATAATACGGCCATTGACATAGGATTCCACACTCTCACCGGCAGGCTTCTTGAGGTCGATGACAGAGCCTTTGCTCAGTTTGATTATCTCGGAGATACTGAGGCTTGTCTCACCGAGATCGGAGATGAACTCGACCTCCATATCCAACAATCCCTCATAGTCCATCCAACTTAGCTCTTTATGCGGGTCAAAATGTTCCGCTTCTCTTTTTTTGCTATCTGTATTGTGTGGTTCAGGCATGATCTATAGTTCCTTGATCGCGATCATCATCTCTTCATCATCGATGCGGATGAGTCGACTCTCTTCATACTTGATATTTGCTATCTCATCTTTTTCGAGATCTGGTGTCGCTATTTGAAAATGGATCTCCTGCTCGGCCGCAAGGATCTTGGCACTTCCGACGATAAGGTTGACGGTCTCAAGTGCCATATCGACGAGTGTCTCTTCATCTTCGACTGCTTCACCAAGAAAGAGATCTGTGATGAGTTTTAGCATACCATCACTGTAAGCTATATAGATACGATGAGAAGAGGTATCATCGTCTCTTATGACAATAGAAGCAACAACTGTTCTCAATTTCGGTCGTTCATCAGAGACGACATAGGCAAGGGCAAGTTGATGAACACAAAAGTTTTCTGCTGATCTGGTAATAAGATCGATCATGTGTATGTCCCGTATATGGATCTTTTGAACACACGATACTTGGAGTGTATGCTAAAAGCATGTACTCCTGTATAGATCTGTGTGATACTGTGGTTGATTATACGGTATAGATTGTTTGATATTTCTTAGTCTGCCGCTACAGTAGGGATTCCCTGGCCTGATATGGGTGAGACTTCAGAACTGAGACGATGATGATACTTTCTTGTTAGTGGGTCTTTATGGAAGCCTCAAAGCAAGCCTTTAGTATAATCGCGCGCAGAATTAAAGGGACCTCATGTTCATCGAACTCGCATTGCTTGGTATTGGTGTCGGTATGTTATCTGGTTTCTTCGGTATAGGAGGGGGTACCATCTTGGTGCCTGCTCTGTTACTTATGGGGCTGGATATGAAGAGTGCGATAGGTATCTCTGTCTTACAGATGGTCTTTGCCTCTGTTTATGGCAGCTATCTAAACATGAAAAAAGGCACGCTTGACATAAATATGGTGATGACGATCGGTATTGGTGGTTTTCTAGGTGCGCTGACCAGTTCATCCATCATCGCTACGGTCGATGGTGCCATCTTGGAAACGGTCTTTCTTGGCTTTGTCCTCTTCGCTCTTGGCAGGCTCTATTTCAAGACACGTGAGCATCAAGAGACGCGGAAAGTCAATCCTCTCATCTTGTTCCTGCTGGGGGCTTTATTAGGTGCGTTCTCTATCTCCATCGGTGTGGGTGGTTCTATCTTGCTGGTGCCGATCCTTGTCGGCTTCTTGCATGTGCCTATAAAGAACGCGATCTCAGCTGGACTCTTTTTTGTCGTCTTCTCATCCATCTCCGGATTGATAAGTCTCTCGGTCAGTGGATTGATCGATTATGAGCGAGGCACACTCATAGGTATCGCATCGATGGCTGGTGTGGCTGGTGGTATCTGGTTGAAACACAGAAGCAGTGATCAACTGCAAAAATGGTTGTTAGTACTCTTTTACTCAACCGTAGCGTTTTATCTCTTTTATAGATTGGTAGTCGAACATGGATAACAAGATCATAGTGACCGGTGCTCGTGAGAATAACTTAAAGAACATCTCCATCTCTATCCCAAAGAACAAACTGATAGTCTGTACCGGGATCAGCGGGAGTGGGAAGTCGACTTTGGCGTTCGATACTCTCTATGCTGAGGGACAGCGCCGTTATATCGAGTCGCTCTCTTCATATGCCAGACAGTTTCTTGACCGTATTGGTAAGCCTGATGTAGACAAGATCGAGGGCTTGACACCAGCGATCGCTATTGACCAAAAGACGACATCGAAAAACCCGCGCTCAACGGTAGGCACGATCACCGAGATCTATGACTATCTACGTCTACTGTATGCGCGTGTCGGAGTGCAGCATTGTCATCTCTGCCATAAAAAGATATCGAAGATGAGTGCTTCTGATATCATCGATCAGGTCGCGAAATTACCTGAGGGTGCAAAGGTGGTCATCCTTGCACCACTTATCCGTGAGAAGAAGGGTAGTTTCAGTGACATGCTCGAATCTCTTCGTCATAAGGGTTATGTCCGTGCGATGATCGACGGTGTGATGGTCCGTTTGGATGAGGAGATCGAACTTTCCAAGACTAAAAAACATACTATCAAAGTAGTCATCGACCGGATCGTGATCAAGAGTGATAATAAAGACCGTATCGCACAAGATGTCGAAAAGGCGCTTAAAGAGAGTTATGGAGAGGTCGAACTTGAGATCTTGAACCATGAAGAGGTGGACCTTGCTGAGAAGTTGATCCACTACAGCGAGCATAATGCCTGCTTCGACTGTAAAGTCAGTTTCGAGCCGCTTGAACCACTTACCTTCTCTTTCAACTCTCCAAAGGGTGCCTGTCCGGAGTGTGATGGTCTTGGTATCCGTTATGCCCTTGACCACGACAAGATCATCGATCAGGACCTCTCTATAGAGAAAGGTGCTGTCAAGATAGTCTATGGATTCAACAAAGGGTACTACTTTACCTTTTTAAAGGGTTTTTGTACTACAACGGGTATAGATATCACTATACCTTTTAGTGAACTTGAAGCACATCAGAAAAAGGCGATACTGCACGGTTCCATCGAAGAGGCAGAGTTTCAGTGGAAAAACCACCCTCTTAAACGGGTCTGGCCAGGTATTATCCGGATCGCTTACGATATGTTCAAAGATGAGAAGGAGCTAGCTGACTATATGTCAGAGAAGCCATGTAACATCTGTGGGGCCAATCGTCTACGACGAGAGAGTCTCGCTGTCATGACAGCAGGCAAAGGTATAGCCGATGTCATAAACCTGCCTATTGAGCAGACTTATCAGTGGTTTCATGATGAGCAGACGTTTAGCCATCTTTCTGATAAAGAGACACAGATCGCACAACCGATCTTAAACGAGATCAGAGAACGACTATTCTTTTTATTTGATGTAGGTCTTGGTTACTTGACGCTAAGTCGTGATGCCCGGACGATCAGCGGTGGTGAGGCGCAGCGTATTCGCATCGCTTCACAGATCGGCAGTGGGTTGACCGGTGTGATGTATGTGCTTGATGAACCGAGTATCGGTCTACATGAACGAGATACTCTAAAACTCATACGTACTCTGCGCTCCTTGCAGGAAAAAGGTAATACTGTCATCGTCGTAGAACATGATAAAGAGACCATTGAGAACGCTGATTTCATCATAGACATAGGCCCGGGGGCAGGGCAGTTTGGTGGTGAAGTGGTCTTCTCCGGTACATTAGAGAAGATGAAGAAAAAGAGGACACTGACGGCTGATTATCTCTCTGGTCGTAAGAAGATCGAATACTTCTATCGCCGTTCTCAGGAGAACTGGATAGAGATAAAGGATGTCACTATCAACAATATAGAAGACCTTAGCGTCAGTATTCCGTTGAACAACTTTGTCTGTGTGACAGGGGTAAGCGGCAGCGGTAAGAGTTCGCTCATACTACAGACACTGCTTCCAACAGCCAGAGAGCTTCTCAATCATGCCCGTAAGGTAAATAAAGTCGCCGGTGTGGAGATCGAAGGACTAGATCAGCTAGACAAAGTCATCTATCTTGATCAAAGCCCAATCGGCCGGACACCGCGTTCAAATCCGGCGACCTATACCGGAGTGATGGATGAGATACGAAATCTCTTTACCAAGACCAAAGAGGCTCAGATCCGTGGGTATACTGCGTCACGTTTTAGTTTCAATGTCAAAGGCGGTCGTTGTGAGAAGTGTCAGGGTGAGGGTGAGATCAAGATCGAGATGCATTTCTTGCCTGATATCATGGTCAAATGTGACACCTGCGAGGGCAAGCGCTATAATCAACAGACGCTCGAAGTCGAATACCGGGGTAAGACCATCGCGGATGTACTGGGCATGAGTGTCGGTGAAGCGCTTACGTTCTTTGACCCCATCCCAAAGATCAAGATCAAACTCCAGACACTGCATGATGTGGGTCTGGGTTATATCACCTTGGGACAAAACGCGGTCACACTCTCCGGAGGTGAGGCACAACGTATCAAGCTCGGCAAAGAGTTAAGCCGTAGAGATACAGGTAAGACGCTTTATATCTTGGATGAACCGACGACCGGTCTGCACTTTGATGATGTGAACCGTTTGACGAAAGTGTTGCATGACTTTGTGGAACTGGGTAATACGGTGTTGGTCATCGAACACAACCTTGATATGGTCAAGAATGCCGATTATGTCATCGATATGGGTCCAGAAGGGGGGTCAAAAGGCGGCAAGATCATCGCCGTCGGCGACCCGGAGACCCTGGCAAAAGAGTCAGAGCAGACCGGTAGCTATACTGGTGGTTATTTGGTGAAGGAACTCGAACAACATAAAAGCTAGTCTCGAAAGCACGCAAAGCGTCAAATAGCCACGATAAGACACATTAATTATTGTCTATCGTTTTGTATTGGTATTCTTTAGCACGGTCTGGTATAATACTTTTAATGACCTGTGGGCGTGTTCTGGCGTCTCAACCTGATATCATCGCAGTAAAGGTAAAGAATGAAAAATTCGATCGTCGATAGTATTAAATCACTTCCCCCACTTCCAAAGACACTCATCGATATGCAACGGGTGACTGCCGATCCCGACTCCTCGATCGCTGATCTTTCTAAGACGATCGAGCATGATCCGATGATCGTCGCGAACCTCCTGAAAGCGGCAAACTCACCTCTATATATGTTTGGACGTGAGATCCGAAACGTCGCTCAGGCTGTCTCACTGTTTGGCATGAGTATGACGCGTTCTATCGCACTGGGGAACTCAGTTCGTAAACTACTGAATGTTGACATGGAGCCTTATGGTGTTACCTCTGAGCGATTTGCTGAGATCTCTAGTCAGCAGGCTGCGTTGACACTGAAGTGGTACAACAAAGTCGACCGTCAAAAAGCGGAGAAGCTCTTTTTAGCAGCCTTCTTGCAAGAGACAGGAAAGATCCTTATCGCCAGCGATATCATCCAAGAGGACCTTGCGTTTAACTTTAAGTCCGACATCGAGATGACCAACAACATCGCGCAAATAGAGTTCTCTTACGTCGAAGACACCACATCGACTGTGACTGCTGCTATCTTCGAGCATTGGAAGTTTGATGCTGAGTTTGTCGAGATGATACGCTTCTCCGACAACTATCTCAAGGCACCTGATGAGATAGCAGAGTATGCGACAGTCCTAAATATCGTCAAGACTATCGTCCCTATCAACGCGCCGTTCTCAGAGATGTCCATCAACTTTGGATTGAAAAAAGCGATGGATGCAGGTTTTGATCATGAACTGCTTGAAGATATCGTCGACGAACTACTTGAAAAAATATAAGCAACTACTGCAATAATCCTATAAAGAAGTCTTTTACCCATGCCCAAGACCATAACCATCATCGATACATTCGGCTTCTTTTTTAGAAGCTTTTACGCGCTGCCGCCTCTTACCAATAAAGAGGGCTTTCCTACCGGACTTTTGACGGGATTTGTCAATTTTGTCTCGACACTGCATAAAGATCACTCCAGTGATTACATCGTATTTGCACTTGACAGTAAAGGTCCGACCTTTCGTAATGAGATCGACCCAAATTACAAAGCTAACCGCCAACCACCCCCAGAAGAGCTCACTGCGCAGCTCCCTATAGCGATAGAGTGGATAGAGAGAATGGGTTTTGGATCACTGTCAAAAAGTGGTTTTGAAGCGGATGATATCATCGCATCACTGTCAAAAAGTGCGGTGGAGCAGGGTATGCTTGTCCGTATCGTCTCGCATGATAAAGACCTCTATCAGCTTATCGATGATAATCGGGTCATATTGGTCGATGCTATCAAACGCAAAGAGATAGATGAGAAGGAGTGTATTGAGAAGTACGGTATTCGTCCCGAGCAGTTTACTGATTATCAGTCACTGCTGGGCGATAGTGCCGATAATGTCCCTGGTGTCAAAGGAGTAGGTAAAGTCACAGCGCAAAAACTGCTTACACAGTTTGATACTTTGACAAATATCTATGCCAATATAGAAGAGATCAAACCTCCAGGTGTAAAAAAGAAACTGCAGGTCGATGAAGCTAACGCCTGGATGTCACATAAGTTAGTGACACTCAAGACAGATATCTACGACAGCTTTGATTTTTCTCCTTATACGATGGATGAGATCAATCCTTTTGTAGAGATCTACGACGAACTTGTCCGGTACGAGATGAACGGTATCTTGCGAATGTTGCATGCAAAGAAGATAGTCGATCCTGAGGCGCGTAAGTCTGAAGAGGTCGCGGTCGTAGAAGAAGAAGTCAAGGCCAATGACTTTACGACGATACTGCTCGATGATGAAGAGAGACTGCTGAAGATCACGAGTGCATTAAAGCCTTATGACCTAGTCGCATTCGATACCGAGACAACAGGATTAGATGCGCATAAAGACCATCTTGTCGGTTTTAGTTTTTCGCTCAACGAGGATGAAGCCTACTATGTCCCGATAGCACATTTCTATCTAGGTGTCCCTGATCAGATCAGCCATGATGTAGCAGCGCAGGCTATAAAAAATATCTTTCGTGCTCAGGTAATAGGTCATAACCTTAAGTTCGACCTTCACTTTGTTACGAACTATCTGGGTCTGGAGCGTCTGGAACTCTTTGCAGATACCATCATTCTGGCTTGGCTTGTCAATCCTGAAAGTGCACTCTCCATGGACAAGCTCTCATTGGCACTTTTGGATCACGCTATGATCTCTTTTAGTGAGACCGTAAAAAAGGGTCAGACCTTTGCCTCTGTGGAGCTTGAGGATGCCTGTAAGTACGCTGCGGAAGATGCACTTATCACTTTGAGACTCTATAATGTCCTACGCCAGATGTTAAAAGACCAGCAGGCTTTTCATCTTCTTGAAGAGGCAAAAGAGGTGGAGTTCCCGTTTGTGAACACACTGCTGGGGATGGAAAAAGCTGGGATCAAAGTCGATCAAGGTTTTCTGGAGGCATTTCGTCAAGAGGCGAGTGATGGTCTTAAACGATTGACAGAAGAGATACATACGACAACGGATAGTGTCTTTAACATCAACTCGACCAAACAGCTTGGTGTCGTTCTTTTTGAGACGCTTGGATTGCGTGTCATCAAAAAGACAAAAACGGGTTACAGTACGGATGAGAAGGTACTAAACACATTACTTGGTGAGCATCCGGTCATCCCGCTTATTTTAAAGTATAGAGAGCTGCATAAGCTTCAGTCGACTTATATCGAACCGTTGCTCACACTCTCAAAAGCCGATGAGGGTGGACGCATCTATACCTCTTTTGTCCAGACCGGTACAGCTACGGGTCGATTGAGTTCAAAAAACCCGAACTTACAAAATATTCCAGTCAAGACAGAGTTGGGTCAGCGTATTCGTGAGGGCTTTGTAGCCGGAGAGGGCAAGACCCTTATCGGTATAGACTATTCACAGATAGAGCTTCGTCTTTTGGCACACTTTAGTCAGGACCCGGTACTGTTAGCGGCGTTTAAAGAGGGTAAAGATATCCACATGCAGACTGCTATCGCTCTTTTTGGTGAAGAGGAGGCGGCTTCAAAACGTCATATTGCCAAAACGGTCAACTTTGGACTGCTTTACGGCATGGGACCAAAAAAACTATCTGATACTTTGGGGATCACGACAAAAGAGGCAAAATCGATCATCGAACGCTATTTTGAATCATTCCCAACTGTCAAGAGTTATTTTCGCTCCATCGTCGACAAGTCAAAAGAGCAGGGTTTTGTCGAGACACTGCTTGGGCGACGTCGATATTTTGACTTTGAGAGAGCGACACCGATGCTAAGAGCCGCATATGAACGTGAGTCTGTCAACACGGTCTTTCAAGGCAGTGCCGCCGATCTCATCAAGCTCTCGATGAACAAGATCGACACACTCATACGAACAGAAGCGCTGTCTGCGACTATGTTGCTTCAGATCCACGATGAACTCATCTTTGAAGCGGATGAAGCCGGAGCTATAGATCTAGCAAACACTTTTCGCTCAGTGATGGAAGAGATCTATGAACTAAACATACCACTGGAGACCTCACTGAACATCGGCGAGAACTGGGGATGTCTGAAATAGTACCAATGTCTGTCAAGATATTGCCGAATAAAAAGTGAAGCCTTCGATGGCTTCCGTAAGACCTTCTTCTTACACTTTGACACACAATGCCGGTTTAAATCACTACTGCACGATGGGTCAATCGGTATAAGCTTCTGAAAGAATGCGTTCAAGCTCTCTTTATTACCATAATATTTAACTTCACTCACTATAATTAGCCCCTTTAAGCGTATATATATTGCTTTTTATAAGTGGGCACCTCTAATGACCTTGTATATCATCAGAGGTCAAAGAAAGTGTGAGGTGTTGTCATGCGGTCTTGTAGGACTACCCGTAGGTAATTCAAAAGAGCTTAGGACGACAACTTGCACCTTATTTGTCCTCCCGAAGGGCGTCACATACATCGATGAGACTTTACTCGATGAGAATATGCATTTAGCATATTTCTCATTCGAGGTATCGTTAGGCTCTTGCCACCGTAACCAGTTACGCTAACAAGAGCCTGCCTTGATCACAAAGTCGTATGAGACGCTGATGATGCACAGGGTCATTAGAGATGCCCAGAGTACTTTAGTGAATGAAGTGTTTTTATAAGAGGTCTATAACAAAAGGAAAATGGATGAAACAGCTTTTATCGATCATAGGTTCGATGAAGACGATGGCCATATTGATGCTGATCTTTGCGATCGCCTCAGGATATGCGACATTTATCGAAAATGATTTTGGGACGATCACGGCTAAAGCAGAGGTCTATAACGCTTTCTGGTTTGAGGTACTGCTGACAGTATTGACGATCAACCTTATCTACAACATCATCAGGTTTAAGATGATACAGAAGAAAAAGACACTGGTACTGCTCTTCCATGTCTCGTTTATCGTCATACTTATTGGTGCCGCTGTGACACGTTATGTCGGTTATGAGGGTTCTATGCATATCCGCGAAGGCGAGACTGAAGACCGTATTATCAGTACGGAAAACTATCTTAGCCTGGATTTTGAGAAAGCAGGGATGAAGAGCCATTATGAAAAGTCTCTCTATCTCTCCAAACTCTCAAGCCCCTCTTTAGATAAGACAGTAAATACCGGTAGCGATAAAGTAGAAGTCTCTCTGCTTGAGTATATACCCAATGCCGTCTACAAGTTAGTAGAAGACCCTTCAGGTAAGCCCGTAGCTAACTTGATGGTGACCGGGGTCAAAGGTCCTGAACAGATACAGATGGGTGAAGGTGATCACTATGAAGCACCGGAATACATAGTGGATTTTGCTTCAGGCAAGACGTTCGATAAGCCGGTAGTCAAGCTGTTCATCGAAGAGGGTCAGCTCTATTTAGATCACGGCATGGAGATGACCTACGTCAAGATGGATGATCAGTCGACGGGTAAGCTTCCAGTCAATGCAAAAGAGCCATTTGTCACTCGCACGCTCTTCTCGGTAGGATCGTCGAGTATCGTACTTCGTGAGTTTTATGCCAGTGCCGTCAAAAAGTTGGCTCCGGAAGACAGTGTCAACATGAAGATGAACAATGCTCCTGATGCGCTTAGAGTAGCCTTGAGTATCGGAGATGAGAGTACGGAGACCATCGTCTTTGGTTCAGCCGGTCGTGTGGGTAAACCATACACCGTGAAGCTTGGTGATATGACCATAACGGTTAGTTACGGTGCCAAGATGATAACACTGCCTTTCTCGCTTAAGCTCATAGATTTTGAACTTGAGCGTTATCCCGGCTCTATGTCACCGGCTTCTTATGCAAGTGATGTCATCTTGCTCGATAAAGAGCATGGTGTGGAACAGCCGTTTAGGATCTTTATGAACAATGTCCTCGATCATCGTAATTTTCGTTTTTTCCAGTCCTCTTATGATCAAGATGAGCTAGGGACCATCCTCTCGGTCAACCATGACCCAGGTACGCTTCCGACTTACATAGGTTATCTGATGCTGACTATAGGGATCTTTGGTATCTTCTTTACCTCCAATGGACGTTTTAGAAAACTGATGAACGTAGCTGAGAAAGCTGCTAAAGCTAAAGAGGCACTTGCTTCGATCGCACTGGCTGTGATGGTGACCATGATGCCTTCACTGCATGCTGAAGAGGTCAACCCTATCATCAAGACGGTCATGGGGTTTGACAAGGCACATGCTGAGAACTTTGGTCATCTGGTCATCCAGGATGCGCAGGGTCGGATGAAGCCGATGAACACGCTCTCTATGGAGATACTCCATAAGATCAACCGTTCGGGCTCTATACTTGGACTGACGACAGATCAGGTGGTCATGGGTATGATGATGCGACCGGATGC
Source organism: Sulfurimonadaceae bacterium (assembly GCA_016744575.1). Lineage (GTDB taxonomy): Bacteria > Campylobacterota > Campylobacteria > Campylobacterales > Sulfurimonadaceae > BB26. The sequence goes on from JADGEC010000006.1 coordinate 30,409, forward strand.
ATGGCGTGAGATAAAGATGATCAAGACCTCACATAAAGAGGTCAATAAGCTTGTCGGTATCGATGAGAAAGAGAAGATAGCGTCGTTCTCACAGTTTTTTGAGTATCCTGAAGAGATATCAGGCTACAAACTTGCCCAATATGTCGAAGAAGCGACACGTAAGGCTCCGGGAAAACGTGATAAGTTTGACAAAGCGCTCTTAAAAGTAGATGAGCGTGTGAATGTCGCTTATATGGTCTACACAGGCTCTCTGATGCGCATGTGGCCAAAAGATGGTGACCCTAACAACACATGGTATGACACCATCGGCGCTTTAAAGACATTTCCTTCGTATGAAGGTGCAGTCATCCAGCAGATGGCACTGACCTATTTCACTGCAGTGGATGAGGGACTCGAAAGCGGTGATTGGACAAAGGCCGATGCTTCACTTAAACTGATCGATGCGTATCAGCGTGAGTATGGTAGTGGGGTCTATGTCGATGAGACGAAGATCAAAGCAGAACTCTGGTACAACGAGTCAAATATCTTTGAGCGTCTCTGGCCACTCTATTTTGTCGTAGGCTTTATCCTGCTGATCCTCTCATTTGTGAAGATCGTGAAGCCATCGTTCAAACTGACGTTCTTCTCTCGAACGACTTTCTGGTTACTAGTACTGTTCTTACTTATCCATACCTTTGGATTGGGACTTCGCTGGTATATCTCCGGTCACGCCCCGTGGTCGAACGGTTACGAGTCGATGGTCTATATCGCATGGGCCTCGGTACTTGCAGGTTTCATTTTCTCAAAGAACTCACCGATCACTTTGGCGGCTACTGGTATCCTGTCCGGACTTATCCTGTTTGTCGCACATCTTAACTGGATGGACCCGCAGGTCACAAACCTTGTACCGGTGTTGCAGTCGTACTGGTTGAGTATCCACGTCTCGATGATCACAGCAAGTTACGGCTTCCTTGGACTGGGAGCACTGTTGGGCTTTATCACGCTCCTGCTCTTTATCATGAAAAACGAGAAGAACGACAAGCAGATATCGCTCTCTATCAAAGAGCTAAACGCTATTAACGAGATGGGTCTGATGATCGGACTTGCCATGCTGACAGTAGGTAACTTCCTCGGTGGTGTCTGGGCCAATGAGAGCTGGGGACGTTACTGGGGATGGGACCCGAAAGAGACATGGGCCTTGGTGACGATCTTGGTCTATGCCGTCGTCATCCACCTACGTTTTATCAAAGCGATCTACACGCCGTATATGTACAGTGTCATCTCACTGCTCTCCTTTACGACAGTACTGATGACCTATTTTGGTGTCAACTACTACCTTGCAGGGATGCACTCGTATGCTAAAGGCGACCCGGTCCCGGTCCCGGACTTTGTCCCATTGACTTACACCATCATCTTCATCATCATCGCACTGGCATGGCGTAAACGCAAGCTGAGCGCTTGATACTTTAAGAGCACGTCTTCTCAGACGTCTCTTTCTTAATGGATCCTTGATCATCTCTACCGCTATGACAATCTCCCACCACTTTAACCAGAACTTTCTATACTTCGGAAAAATAAAAATGGAGACCTGTTATGGCACATAAAGTAATAGTAGAGAAGCAGTGCGGCTGTTTTAAAAAGAGCGGTGATGCACCGATAAGACATTTTGATAACAAAGATGATGCGCTGATAGCAGCAAACAGCTGGAAAGATGAGATGAACGAGACTTACTGTGATAAGCATCACTTTGATGTGGTAGAGTCCGGCGATGACCTGATGATCACAATGGGTATGCGAGGATAGACACAATAGACAATGCGTATCCCACTTCATAGAGAATCGATGTACGATGGGCTAGATGACTTGTTATAGTCGAATCAGGCTAGGACTTCATCTTTCAACGTTTTCGATGTTTTCTAAGTACTGTTCAATCTGCTCTCCTTTTGCTCCTGGCTATTATAAGTGTTGATACGACGAATGACCTAACGATCATCGTCCTAGGCATAGGACTCATCATATATGTCGTGTCCACTCTTTCCCGTGCTATTCCCCCACTAAAAAATAAGATCCATATTACGGCTTTTGATTATGCTGACTGCTATTTTTCGTCCTTGTCCCACTGTCTTTCACTATGTTTCCGTCTTTCTATTTTAGACGCTCAAGTAGTCATCTTACCGATGTGTTTTGAAATAGTGTTGCGTATTGGGATAGGCAGTTTGAAAAAACTCGTAAAGAGCGGCTAGGAAGAGAGAAGTGGTGTGTTTTTATCTAGAATTATCGTAAGATGTTGTGAACAAAGTAACATACTGCATATTATTTGCCATTTAACAAGGCTATAGGTGAAAGATCAGAAAAGCTTAAAAAATAAAAGTGTGATAAACTCGATCATCATAGCGGCTGTCGTGATGGTCTCGGCTCTGACTTTTTTTATCCCCTATATCACCGAACAATACACCATCCAGACAGTCATCACCCATACTAAGAACTCTGTTGATCAGATCAAACTCACAAGAGCCTATTATGTAGACACTGTTGTCGATGATGTGAAAAAGTATGCACCAGATCTGACTTTTCATTATGATCACTGGGGTGTAGATGGAAGGCTTCCTCTTCCTACGACCACCATCCATGACCTTAGTAAGATCTTTAGTGAGAACACCGGGCTTAAATATGATCTTTACAGTGAATACCCTTTTTTAAACAGGAAAGATCGCGTCTTGAGTGATTTTCAAAAAGATGCGATCAAATACACGAAAGAGAGTGAAGAGGGCATCTACATAAAAAGAGATGTGATAGATGGAAAAGAGGTACTCAGGGTCGCTACAACAGACTATATGACGGACCGATCCTGTGTTGACTGTCACAACAGCCATCCGGATAGGACCTGGGAAAAAGACAAATGGGCTCTGGGAGATAAACGAGGCGTCCTTGAGGTCATCACCCCTCTTGAGGATGAGCTGGCCGGTCACAGAGCGATGAGAGATTATATCGTGTGGTTTATCATCATCACGTTGGGAATCGTCCTTTTTTATCTTTTTTATAAGATCAGAAAACGTGAAGATGAGCTTTTTGAAGTGGCTGATGAACTTGAACATACCGTTCATGATAAAGATAGGGAACTTAAAGCCTTAGGCAATCTGCTCGATCAGTATGTCATCTCTTCAAAGACTGATGCGACGGGTAAGATCATCTATGTCAGTCAGGCATTCATAGATATCAGCGGATATTCCAAAGATGAACTGTTGGGTCAGGAACACAGTGTCTTAAGACATGATGATATGGATACTGTGGTCTTTGAAGACCTATGGACTACTATCACCACCGGAGAGACATGGAGAGGTGAGATACTAAATAGGAAGAAGAGTGGTGAAGGGTATTGGGTCGATGCTATCATCTCTGCAGATTATGCAAGAGATGGGACTGTCATAGGCTACAGTGCGATAAGAATAGATATCACTGCCCAAAAAGAGGCCAACTATCTGGCTTTTCATGACTTTTTGACAGCACTGCCAAATAGGGCACGATTTGAAGATATTGCCTCCCATGCGATCAAGGTGGCAAAACGTGACAAGACCTCTTTAGCCGTACTGTTCATAGATTTCGATAAGTTCAAAGACATCAATGATACCTTGGGGCATCATGTTGGTGACGAGATGTTAAAGATAGTAAGCAAGCGATTAGAAAGCGTCTTGAGAGAGGTAGATACGATCGCTCGGATCGGTGGGGATGAGTTTGTCATCTTATTAGAGTCTATTCGTGACAATAAGAACATATCTGCCATAGCTGATAAGATCTTAGAAGTAGTCAGAAAGCCTATAGATGTATCTGAGAACAGGTTCTACACTACCGCCAGTATTGGTATCTCGATATATCCTGTTGATGGTGAGACGATCTCTCTTCTTATGAAAAACGCTGACAGTGCGATGTATGATGCAAAAGATCAGGGACGTGACAACTACAAGTTCTATACGGAAGAGCTTAACACCATATTGACACGAAGAGTAGATGTCGAGAACGCACTTAGAGAAGCCATTACAGATGATAGTTTTGATTTTGTGTATCAACCGAAGTATGACCTGCTATCGCATAGATGTACAAGTTGTGAGCTCCTGATAAGATTAACAGATCCCGGTCTTGGTGTGGTGGAACCGGTAGAGTTCATCCCTATTTCAGAAGAGAACAGGATGATAATCGATATTGGTGAGATCGTACTCAAGAGTGCCTGTCAGGCCTTTAGACGATGGCAGGAGATGGCTCTTGGTATTGAGATGATATCTATTAATCTATCGAGTGTTCAGTTAGATCAGGAACGTGTGGTAGAGCGCTTTGTGAATATTGTTAAAGAGAATGGGGTCTTGCCGGAAAACATAGAGTTAGAGTTGACTGAACACTCTCTTGTAAAAGATCTGGAGCGAAACATAAAGACGCTTACTGAGTTCCGGTCATTGGGTTTTGAGATCTCCATAGATGATTTTGGGACAGGTTACTCCTCCATGAGTTATCTTAAAAGATTGCCTATCGATACGATCAAAATAGATAAGTCTTTTATCTCAGAGATATCATCGGACAAAGATGATCACGCCATCGCTCATGCGATCATTGCACTATCAAAAGACCTGGGCTATAAAGTCATAGCTGAGGGGATCGAGAACATTATCCAGGAGAAGATCTTGATAGACCTTGGTTGTCGGTTAGGACAAGGGTTCGTCTACTCACAGGGGTTGTCTTATGATGACTTTGTCCTCTTTATGATTAGTCAGAGAAGTACGATGGATCCTATATCAACACCTGATCTCATCTAAGATGCTATCAGGATCTTAAAACATCTGATATATTGACTTGAGAGATGTGTAGACTTGCCAATCTGCTGTTTATATAGGCAGCACTCTCTTTGTCTAAAGAGCACCGTTTTGAGATAGTCGATGATCGCGGTTCAACTACGGGGATAGAGCAAGACTGTAAGCATAGTCACTTTAAACTCAGATCATGTAATAATGTCGGTCTGATCGCTAGATAGAAGAGACTGGTAGATGAGATTCAGGAAGTAGCTATGCAAAACGGGGTAAATGACTTTTCACTTGTCGAAGAAGTATGGCACTCCATCTCCCATGGCTTCGGTCTTTTTCTGAGTACTTTTGGATTTGGTGTCCTCCTGACCTTGGCTATCTTAAGTGATGATACGACGAAGATCCTTACAACTATAGTCTTCGGTATCGCACTGATCATCATGTATGGTGCTTCTACTCTTTACCACGCAATCCCTCACTACAAAGCAAAGACTATCTTACAGCTATTTGATCACGCCGCCATCTATATACTGATCGCGGGTACCTACACTCCAGTCACACTATTAGGAGTCAAGGGGACTTTTGGTTGGGCCATACTGGGTGTCATCTGGGGCGCTGCAGTATTGGGAACATTTTTAAAGTTCGCTTACCCCGGCCGTTTTGAGCTCTTTTCACTTCTCCTTTACGCGGTCATGGGATGGCTTATTGTCATCGCTTGGAATACTCTACTTACAAATATGGGACTTTTACCGTCGATCTTTCTCCTTGTGGGAGGCATCATCTACACCGTAGGGATCTTCTTTTATGCTAAAGATTCCATGAAGCTTAACCACGCCGTCTGGCATCTTTTCGTTCTTGGTGGGAGTGTCTTTCACTACTTCACGGTCTTTTTACTTGTGAAAGCTTAGATACGTAGATGCAGAGACTATTTGTACTCATCACTGACTTCATTGTCCCGGGGATCAGAGATGACTTTCATACTACCTAAAAAAGTCATCATCACATGTTGAAAGCTTTGCCCTGATCCTAAGATCGGTTGGAGTCAAGTTCATTCTAGAGTCAGAACACTACTTTAATATGGAAGCATTGGATGCCGTAGGTACTCATCAAGAGTAAGGCATAATATCTACATGATATCGTCAAGTTTGATCTGACGTATTTCTTCGAGTCTCACAAAGGCGAATGTCATCTTGAGTGTGAAGCCCTAGAGAGACATCAGTGCTAGAAAGTCTCTTGGTGTGCTGTCTTGTCTGAAGATGATATAGTAAGCATCAATGGGGATGTTTTCTTGATCATTAAAGCATTAAAGATTTGAGTGAGGGGTATTATATCCGGTTAGAAGTGCGTTCGCCTATATGATCGAAGGCAGAGAGATGGTGTGTCTCTCCTGCCATCTTAATTAAGAGTGAACTCTTCCTCACAATGGATAAGGTTACGCTCTTTTTGTGTGATGTCCTCTTCGAGGTGGAAATGCTTGTTCAGGTTACTCATATCCATAAGTACCGGTACGACCATCAGTGAACTTATGACACCTGCGATAGTACCAAAGATCAAGGCGACACCTAGACCACCAAAGACGGCGTCACTCGCGAGCAGGGTAGATGCCAGGATGATGGCTGCCGCTGTCAAGAGAATAGGGGTAGCTCTTGTCACGGTCGCGTAGGCGATGGCTTCTTGCTTACCCATACGTTCGACGTGTATGAGTGACTTTGTGAAGTCGATAAGCAGTAGTGAGTTTCTTGAGCTTATCCCTATGAGGGCAATAAAGCCTATAAGGGAGGTAGCTGTCAGGAAGAACGTCTCCGGTGTGAATAGATCGACCAGATAGTGGCCAAGGATGACACCGATGATAGAGAGGAAACTTCCCAGTAAGATGATCCCGCTGAGGACAAAACTCTTGTAGTAGACGACCATCAGCAAGAAGATCAGTACCAGAGCAGCGATGAACGCGGTACCAAGATCTAAAAAGGTATCTAGTGTGACTTTCATCTCTCCATCCCAGAGAAGCTGGAACACTTCGCCACTTTTTTTGTCTTTGAACTCAAGATCGAAAAGACCGATGTACTCTATCTCAAAGTCGTCGGCAAATCTATCGATGATATTGTTACGTGCTTCCATGAGTGGGTAGACCTGGGAGATGAGATCGGTCTCTGCTACGACATTGGTCATCTCATGCAGGTTCTTGGAGATGATCATCGGTCGTGACTTGACCGGGACGATGTCGATGACTTCTGTGATCGGGACCATCATCCCTTTCTGGTTCATCAACTTCAAGCTGGAGAGTCTGTTCTCAATAGAGATCTTCTCTTTTGAGTGAAAGTTCTTTGACTCCGGGTTGAGTGTCAGGAAGATAGGTACCTGGTCATCATAGGTCTTTGAGTTCTTGATAGCGATGTTCATCCCCTCAAAGGCAAGATACAAGATCTGATTGACCTGTTCGATGTTTAGCCCCGATCTCGCGATCTTGATGCTTTGTACACGGACTTCGAACTTCTCATAGATCTCATCTTGGATGATGTCGATATCGACTAGTCCCTCGGTCTCTTTAAAGACGTCTTCTACACGTTTCGCCATCTCTCTGATACCTTGAGCCTCTTGTCCATAGACTTCTGCGACGATGGCAGCAAGAGTAGGGGGACCGGCAGGCGGTTCGACAAACTTGATAAGTGTCCCGTCGACAACGCCCTCACAGGCAGTCTGGATGACAGGGCGCATTCTATGGACCATCATATAAGAAGGCTCTTTTCGATGATGTTTCTTTGTCAGGTTGACAACAGTCTCTGCGACGTTCTCACTGTTCTTAAAACCGGAACCTTTGATAAGTCCGGCAAAATCCATCGGAGAACCGGTACCTAAAAAGACTTCCGCATTGAGGACCTCTTTTTCCGGGCGTATATAAGTGGAGACACAGTCACATACTTGTTTCGTCTGTTCAATGGAACTGCCCTCTGGAAGATCGATATAGATAGAGAAGGTGTCATTGTTCTTACCCGGTAGCATCTTGACCTCGACAAGGTTTGTCGGGATCAGTAATATAGTCAAAATAAATGCGACTAAGGTCTGAAGCAGTATTAACCGCTTTTTGGCAGGGCTACGCAGGATGTTCAATACCAGTAATTTCAGTCTTTTTAACATCAGTGGCCTCCTTGTCCGGGTTGTTTCATCAAGCGTTTAGCCAGATAGGGTGTGAAGATGTACGCGACAAAAAGTGAGGCGATAAGTGCTACAGGCACGTTGGCGGGGATCGGTTTCATAAAGGCCCCCATCATCTGCCCGACAAATGCCATTGGTACCATCGTCAAGATGATAGCCAGAGTGGCGATGTTCGTCGGTGAACCGATCTCATCGGTCGCTTTGATAAGGACTTCATCAAAACTGTCGGAGTCACATGCTGGGGAGTGCAGGTGACGGTGGATGTTCTCGATGACGATGATAGCAGCATCGACAAGTAGACCCAGACTGAGTAAAAAGGCGAAGAGTGTGATACGGTTGATCGTCTGATCTGTCAGATAAGCAACAAACAGTGTGATCGCCAAGATGGCAGGGACCGTGAAAGTGACGATCAGTGATTCTCGCCAGCCCAGTGCGAAGATGAGCAAGATACCGATGATAGCGATGGAGACTACGAGGTGAAGAACAAGTTCACTTACCGCTTCATTCGCCCGTTCGCCGTAGTTTCTGGTGATGATGTAGTTGACACCCAGGTTATGCATGAGGGTCTCATGTTTCTTTAGCTCTTTTACCACTTCCTCAGCGATGATGACGGCATTGGTTCCTTTGAGTTTTGAGACCGTCAACGTGACTTGAGGTATCTTGGGGATATTGTCATCAGCTTCTCCATCGACGATACAGATCTTTGCTGATTGGAAGTTCTGGATATCGTAAGAGTCTTCGACCTTGGCGATGTCTTTTAGATAGATAGGTGCACCACCGTATTGGGCAACGATGATATTTCCGACATCCGCAACGGACTCGATGGCATTACGCACACCGATCATGACGATCTCATTGCTCTTGGTATGGCCTTTGATCTCTGGGACATTGTAGGCCAGAGACTGGACTGCTTTAGTGATCTGACCCATTGAGAGGTTATAACCAGCGAGTTTATTGAGGTCTACTTGGATGTTGAACTGGTGCTTATGCCCGCCTTTGGTACTTGTGACCGCGACGTTTGGAAGGCCGTTGATATGGTGCTGGGCTTTTTTGACGATATCATTGAGTACCGCTACGTCCATATCTGGGTCACTTGGATAAAAGGCGACGGAGATGATGGGGATGTCGATGTCGATATCGAGTGGTTTTACCAGAGGAAACATCGAGGTCTCGGGAAAGAGGTCCATGTTCTGCATGATCTTGTCATAGATCTTCAGGTTGGAGTCCTCTTTCTCTTCACCTATATAGAAGGCTGCTGTGACCATACCGACATTATCCATAGCTCTACCATGGATATGCTCGATCCCTTTGACCTCTTTAAGTTTACGTTCGAGAGGTTTGACGATGATCTCATTGATCTCTTTGGCGGTAGCTCCGGGCATAGCGACGATAACGGTCGATCCACTGACGACCATCTGTGGGTCTTCTTCGCGTGGCATCAACTCCAGTGAAAGGTAGCCGATGGCAAGGATAAAAAGTCCCAGGATCAAAGTCAGGGGACTGTTTAAGAACATCTGCGCCAATTTCCCCGCTATGTTTTCGGGTTGATAGGGTTGTTTTTCTTCAGTCATGAAGTCTCCTTAATCCAGAGTGACAGTAGCGTACATGCCCGGATAGATAGTGATCTTGTCATTTTTGAATGAGACTTTGATCTTGAATGTATGCGTCATCGGATTTGAACTTGGGATGATGGCAGTGACTTCTCCCTGGACTGCAAGACCTACAGAGGGGATCTTGACTTGGACCTTTGTCCCCTGTGGTACAGAGGAGAGATCGCTTTCTGCTACTTCTACAGCTATCTTTAGGTCACTAAGATCGGAAAGGACAAATGCCGGCATACCAGGCATCGCCATCTCACCCTCTTTAATATTTTTGGCGATGATGACGCCATTGTTAGGTGCTTTGATACGTAGATACTGATACTGGTTCTTGACCTCTTGCATCTGTGCATCAGCCTGTTCGACCTGCTTTTTACTGATAGTGACCATGTCTTGAAGGTTTCTGGCAGCGAGTTCGAGATTTTCGACTTCAAACTTGGAGACCATGTTCTTCTCGAGAAGACGTTTGTGACGGGCCAGGTTCAGTAGGACATTGTTCAACTGGTTCTCGTTCATCTGCAGCATGAGTTGTGCCTGAGAGATACCAAGCTGGACACGTGTCATAGCGATATCGATCTCTTTGGAGTCGATGGCGTAGAGCATCGCTCCTTTTTTTACACGCTCTCCTTCTGAGACATGGACTTTGGTGACAAATCCCATATAACGGCTGGTGATCATTTTCTGGTTGTCGGTGATGACTGTCCCGGCAAGAGTCAGCCCTTCTGCCATAAGGGTGATGGCAGAGATAAAAAGTAATAATAGTTTTTTCATTCTTGTACTCCATTGGATAATTTTTCTAAGGCAAATATACGTTCATTTCGTCTATTCTTGATCATTTGTAGATCTAGGATCTTTTCGACTTGAAAAGACTGTTTTATGATCACGTCACTCATCGAAGCCAGGTTCTCACGGTAACGGCCTTCATAGTTTTTGTATATCCTGTTGGCAAGTTCGAGCTCTTTATCGAGATAATCGATCTCCTGGTCAAGACTTCTGATCTCTGTACGGATCTGGTCTACCTGCAGTGCGATACCCTTTTTTGCCAGTTCATACTGTGTCTGCATCTTAAGATGTTCGACCTTGGCTTTTTGGACCTTATTAGAGTCTATGCCACCGCTGAAGAGGTTCCAGGTCAATTGTGCACCGACGGTATAGGCCTTATGGTCAGAAGCATCACCTAAAAAAGTATCATCAGCGGTACTTAGTTCGGCAATAGCACCGATCTCAGGAAGATAACCGGCTTTGGATACATCGACCATCTCTTTACGGATCTGTAATCCAGTAGAGGCTCTTTGGATGTCAATATTTCGTTTGATGATGGTCTCATCGTCAAATCTAGGTTCGACAATATCAGTAGCAGGCAGTTCGATCTCATGAACATCGCGGTTTAGTAGAAAACTGATGTAGTGGTAAAGCAGTTCCTGATTAGCTTCCATCTCATTGATATAACGGCTGATATTGGCCTGTTTTGCCTGTATCTCAAGCAGGTCTACCTCTTTGGCATAGCCTTCACTGATCATAGTACTGATCATGTTCTCCAAAGTCTTGATGTTCTGTAAGATGACATCCAGGTTTTTGATGGAGCTCTCCAGTAGTGCCATATCGTAGAAGCTTTTGCGGAGCTGGTAGACTTTTTCATTGATGATGTTCTCTTTATCAAGAGTCTTCATCTTTTCCATCGATTTGGTGATACTGGTATAACTACTTATCTTGCCACCGGCGTAGAGAGGCAGCATATATTGTAGTTTGCTTTGGAAGAAGTTACGGTCGTCAGGATAGTTGAGGTTATCTGGCTGCGTATTAAGAAGTTCATTGGTATTACCGGGCAGTCCACCCATTTGTGCAAGAAACTCATCAAAACCAAAATCATTGAAGTTCGCCTCACGTGAGGTCAGTTTGAAACCAAATACATTGCCCGCGTCATTAGAACGTGAGATCTGTTGGACAAAATCAAGCTTACCCCAGTGGTTACCTTCAGCGATCCCGATATCAGCATGGGCACTTTGCCTTTCAAGCTCTGCAGCCTTTATCTCGAGGTTCTGAGTCTTGACGATATCGATAGCCTCATCAAGGTTCAATTGATCACTATATATGATCTCATCAGAGTTGAGGGTGAAAAAAATGAATAAGAGAAACAGAGTGATTCGCATAGCAATCCTTAGTTATTTACTGACATTATAACTAATATGAGTTTAGATTATAGCTTTGCTCTGACGATTAAACTTATGTTTTCAGAACGGTGTGTTTGATAGTGTCAAATATAACGATAGTAACGTAAGGATGAATAAATAATACTTATGGAATTTCTGATTAGGATATAATCAATGCGATAATGATACTTGGATAGATCTCACATCTTCTTTGCTAATAGGCAGTGTCATGAGAAGTGTCCTTAAGACTATTCTAGTCAGATGTATCATATGGATAATGGAGAGAGACAGATATGCGTAAAGTGGTTTTATTACTGATAGTGACTTTTCTATGGGCCGGTGTCGATCGCAACCTTTCTTACCCGGGAGGGGAGAGTATAACAGCGAAGGAAGTGGCAAGGCAGGTGCATTTTGTGAATCATCAGCTTTACCTGAACAATCAAATAGTCAAAAAAGTAAAACGTAAGAGTATCGTGATAGCGCGTCGGGCACCGGGAAGGAAACCCTATGTCCTTCAGGTAGAGCGATACCTGAACAATGACTTTGATGATGGTGTGATCAAATCAAAGGACATGGTCATCTTCGTCTCTGGAAAGATGAAGGGGACGGGAGTATTGGCGACGGAATATATTGACGACGACCGCTCTATGGAGATGCTATTATGGCTACCAGCACTTCGAAAAGTAAGGCGCATTGGCGAACCATCGAAGAACATGGCCTACAGTGAAGCGGATGTCGCATTTATGGAAGAGAGTAAACTGCGCCGTATCGGTGATGATGTCTATATGCTTATGGGGAAGAAGAGTATGACATTCGATCAGGCCACGATGCAGTTTCCAAAGGGTAAAAGAAATCGCTTGTTAAAGGACTTCCCTCAGAAGGCCAATAAAGTAAAGGCTGATGTCTATTTACTAAAAGCTACACCCAAAGAGGATGCATGGTATGACTACCGCGTCGATTATGTGGATAGAAGACACTTTACTGTTTACCGCACCAACTACTATCAAGCTGATGAAGTCGTCAAAACGATAGAGAGACATTGGATGAAAGTAGAAGGAGTCGATGATCCCCGTGCTTATATGTGGACCTATTGGTATGCTATTGATCCTGAGACACACTTTGAGACGGTCAATTATATCCCTGCGCATATCATCAAAAGTGATCAGGATATCAAAGCATCCTTCTGGAGTCCGCGAACATTGCAAAAATTAAAGAAATAGGAGATCGTTTAGAAGGGGAAATAATGCCATTAAGTCAAGTACCTTAAGGCTATCATGTGCTTCGAAATGGCACATAACACACGTCTTCGGAAACGGAGAGTTTTAGGTGTGCTAACCCTTGGCACTCTCCACTATGACTTCCGAACTGCAGAGGCAAAGCCTTCCGATTCCACATCTTATAGAGCAATGATAACTCTTGCTAGAAAGATCGTACTTAGATTCGTAATGGTAGTGTAAGGATTTGAGGTGTTCTAAAAGAAGTCGTGCGTAGTCTTTTGTGATGAAGAGGATATCAAGCAGTAGCTAGACTATTGACTTGATACCCGGAGTGAAAGTGTATCTGGGTCTATTTGTACTTAACGTGTACTTCCAGACCAATGCCACCTTTTTTACCAAAACCTATAGTCACGTCCTGGTCACCAACCTCTTTTTTCAGCTGTCCGACATTGATACCATTGGCTTGTGCTGCGGTGAAAGTCAGGTTTAGTTCATCAAAATCGTTCTTACCCTCTTTGATGAGGTCGACGATCTGCTCGAAGCTGATGTTCTCGACAGAGTTCATATCGTTAGCGTTGACTGAACGATCCATCATCTCCATCATACCTTTACTGACAGTATAGGTCATGCCAAGTGGAGAATATTTGATCATGTTCTTACCTGCACTTATAAGGCGGCCTTTGACACTTTTATCTTCTACAATAGGATCCCCGTTCTCATCAAGAAGGGATACCTCTTTTTTATCATAGTCTATATCTGCTTTTGCTATTTTTTTTCCTAACATAATAAAACCTTTTAAAAATAATATCTTTTATCGCTATATCTTATATAGCTGCCAGATTATACAGGTTTTATTCTAAAATAACAAGAATTGTAGTTATGCGTATAGCCTTTTTTTAATTCGTTCCAACCTTTTAACAAATCTGTGCAATATAACATATAAGAAATAACAGTAATATTGTTTTATGTGATAATATACTCAGTGTAATATTGTGATGTATATCAAACGGATTACAAAGCAAAAAAGGTATAATCACATATGATTTCTAAATCCCGGTAAAGGTCTTACTCTTGAGTAAACAAACAAATATTCGTATTCCTTATAAGGCACATGAGCTGCATCCTCTCTCTGATGAGGATCATTCACTTCTTTTTGGAGAAGATGATGTACAAAAGGGATTTGATATTTCAGCGGCAGAGATGTCAGATATCTTTTCCGAACAGCAGTCACGTTTCATCGAAGGCAGACATACTGTGACTAAGGGCATAGATGAGGCAAAAAAGAGATACTGGACAAGATCAGGTATAGCCAAGCTCGCCTTTTTTCTGGAGAGTGAGCCTGAAGTCCTTGACTTTGTGGAGTTTCTCGAAGGTTATAGAGTGCAAAAGCCAGTGACTATAGATACTGAGAACATCATCAAAGTCTATAAGGCCATTGAGAACAAATTCGTCAAATTTGCTGAAGATATTGAAAAGCGCGATGACATGGATATGGATGAGTTACAAAAGTATATTGAGACCTTCAATATGTTTGTCCAGACACAAAGAAACATCCTTCCAGGTACTCCAGCGCCTCATCCTACTGCGCTCATCCCTTCTGGCCCATCAGGCAAAAAGGGTGGCATCATCTTTAACGCATTGAACAAACTGGCCTCAAAGACTGGTGGTGATGCGATGAAGTTCGCTTCTCAGACACGAGACACTGCTTATGATTTTGCGAGTAACACAGAGGGCGATGCTTTTACCTTCGCACAAGACACCCGTGATGATGCATACAATTTTGCTTCTAAGACGGAAGATGATGCCTTTAAGTTTGCGACAAAGATGGAGGATGATGCTTATAAGTTCGTCTCAAAGATGGCTGATGACGCTTACCAGTTTGCAAGCAAAGGGATGGATTACGGCTATATGTTCACTACTCAAGGTGAAGAGCTCGGACCGATGGCAAATAGGATATTATGGATGGCATCAGAAATTGGCTTGATGTCAGATAGAATAGGGGAGATGGCTGACCGTATTGTCCATACAGAACACCTTATCATCAACATGTCAGTAAACATCCTAAACTTCGGTCTGCTTATCGATGGTACTATCAAGACATTGACTGAAGCAGGGTTGAACGCTATTGGCATGGTCTTCGATAAAGAGGTGACTCCACTACAGTCTACGACTAAACATATTGAGCTTATTGGTCAAAATATCCAGACTATGCTTACTCAGCAGCATGAGTATGATATGAAAGTACTCGACAATCAGAAAGAGCTTCGCCAGATCACGATCTCGGCGCTTGACAAGATATCTAACGAATACTAATAACGCAGTCGATCCACACCGCTAGGAGTGGGTCGAGACTCCTTCAAACTATTAAAAATCCAGTTTTGGCATCTTTGCCAGCTTCTCTTTTGTCTTCTCATCAGACTCCATATGCGACATGACTGCTTTACTCATAAAACTATTGCTACTCTCTTGCAAAGCATTCGGATCTACGTTCATCATCTTAGATACGGTAGAGAGTATGGTGTCGAGTGCTGAGGCCTCTTTTTTAGGTCCATCTTTGAGTGCGGCTTTCTTCTCAGCCAGATTGTTGATGGTATAGATGAGCTTGTTGAGATCCTCAAGTGAACTGCCGTTATCACCCTTTAGCCCTTCAAGCTTTTGAAGTAGTGTCTCTTCGACTTCATCATAGAAGTGTGAGATCTGTCTATCATCACTTTGATCACTTGTAAGGTCTAGGTCCTCAGCAAAATCCAGGAAGGCGAGGGCATCATCACTCTTGAGATAATAGGCTAGTCGGATGATACCTTTTTTAGTCCAGAACATAATAGGTGAGGTCGTCGATCCTCCTGAGACTAGCGTACTGGTCAGATAGTGGCGGTTCTCACTTAAAGTCTCCGTATGAGCCTCCATAAGTCTCTCAATGGCTGCGTTATCTATGCTGAATGCTTCACAGGTCTCATTTTGTGATAGAAGCCAGTCATGCTTATTGTCGATCACGGGGTGAAGTTCAAGTTCTTTGTACTGTATAAGGGCGATGGGACGTTCGGACATGATTGCTCTTTAGAAAGTTAGGTTGACAGATTATACCGAGATCATAGAGGGTAGAGCAGTTTTTTTGAGTAAAAAAAAAGGGGAGACAGTCAAGACTGCCTCCCCTTTGTATAGATAGTGTATGAACTGAGGATTAGTCAGTGATCTTTTTGTAGATACCTTTTGCAGTACCAGCCATGATGACCATTGGTGTAGCACCCATAGTCATACCAGCTGCAGCAGCTTCACCCATGTAACCAGCTAGGTCTTCGATAAGCTCAGCCATCTTGTTCTCGCCACCGAAACCTTTGACGATCTCTTTACCACGTGAAGAACCTTGCTCACGAGCTTTATCAAGTTGATCAGAAAGTGTGTTAAGTGCACTTACTACTGTCTCAGTTGTTGCGTCTAGTTGATTTTCAGCTATTTCTACCATTTCGTTTTTATCAGCCATATTATTTCCTTGTTATTAGTAAAGTTTTTTATTTGCTTCATTTATATGAAGCATTTGAAATTATAATGTAGAGTATATTAAATATGACTTAATTATCATGCTAGATTATTATTTATATTACAAGGCAATATCTAGTGCTTTTCTGTACTTGGCAGGGACCTCTACCTTTCCTTCGGGAAGAAAGTTGCTTATGGCAACGTTCATCCATTCGCGATTGGTGACGATCTCAGAGACTTTGATAAATACTTTCTCCTCTTCTTCGATTATCTCGTATTTACCGACCTGGAACTTGATGGTATCGGCTTCACCTTTGAGCATCATCTCTACCTGGATGACTTTTTTCTCAGAATCAAGTCGAAAATTAATCATCTCTCTCTCCTTGGTATTTTACGTTTAGGTCAAGACCGCCACCATCTTGATCGCTAAAGCTGATCGTGATGCTCTCATCATCGAGTTCTGTGCGGACTCTTCGTACATTGATATCCTGGGCTTGCTTCTCGTTGAAGGACATGTTGAGCTCACCGAACTTATGTTTGCCGATACCTATGAGTTCGACTAACTGCTCGAGATTGATATGATCATGGGTAGCTTTATCATCACTCATCATCTTATCGACACCTTCGAGAAAGTCTTTACCAGCAACATAGGTCATACCAAGTGGTGAGTAACGCATCATGGTCCTGGCGACTTTATAGATCTTTTTTGTCAGTGTTGGCTTCTCTTCAGTCTCTATCTCTTCAGAAGGGGTCTTCTCATCTTGCTGCGCTGTCTTGGCTACTTCTTCACTCTCATCTTCTGTACTCTTTTTTTCCGTACTCTTATGCTTTATCAGAGACTCAACGGAGTCTTCGCTGATAGTCTTCCCCTCTTTATCCAGAAACTCGATCTTGTTACTCTCGAAGTCTAGTTTTGCTCTGGGTATTCTCTCTTCTGCCATATGATAGCCTTTGTGTTTAATATTACTCGTCTAAGATCACATAAATGTCTGTATAGGTTTGTCAAGCTCTTTTGGAAGAGGGAACTCCTGTTCAAGTAGTGCCAGTTCCATGACCGTGTCCATCCAGTAACGATTGGCGAAGACCTCATGTAGCTTGACATAGTTGGTACCATCTCTATTGATGAACTCATACTTTCGTATCTCGACACGTATGGGTGTTGCTTCGCCTTTTAGCATGATCTCAAAGATGAAGGCTTTGTCTTTAGAATCGATCTTGAGTTCAAGTACTTGTCCATACTTTCGTATGAAAGTGTTCATAGTCGCTTTGAAGACAGCTGAATTGGTACTGTCTTTGGCAGTCTGCATCTGGTCTATGACAGATGTTCCGGCCATTTTTTTGAAAGAGTCCCACATTGCCATTGTAAAATCCTGAGCGTTGGTTTCAGGGACAAAAGATCTTATAATAAGATAAGAACAGTCCTCTGTGTCATGTCTGCAGACATGTAATTCGAAGTTTATTATATAGCAGTTTGTTTAAAAGATGTTGATAAAAGATAAATTGCTTTTTAGAATATGCGCATAGGGTAGAAGTGGGTAGCTCAGGGCAGTCTGCCCTGAGCTAATATATGTTAGATGAAGTTACTCAGTGATCTTTTTGTAGATACCTTTTGCAGTACCAGCCATGATGACCATTGGTGTAGCACCCATAGTCATACCAGCTGCAGCTGCTTCTCCCATATAACCAGCTAGGTCTTCGATAAGTGTAGCCATCTTGTTCTCACCACCGAAACCTTTGACGATATCTTTACCACGTGAAGAACCTTGCTCACGAGCTTTGTCAAGTTGATCAGAAAGTGTGTTAAGTGCACTTACTACCGTATCAGTCGTCGCATCAAGCTGCTGCTCAGCAATATCTACCATTGCTACATCAGATCCTGCTGCTGGAGCTGCTTCCGGAGCTGCTTTTGCTGCTACTTTAGGAGCGGCCTTCTTAGGAGCTGCTTTTTTAGGAGCAGCCTTTGCTGCCGTAGTCGCTTTTGGTGCAGCCTTAGGTGCTGCTTGTTTTGTTTCCGCCATAAAAAATCCTTTTATAAAATGTATTAAATCACCTACTATCAGTAGGGCTCTAAAATTCTACAAAAATAATCATTAATTATGGCTTTTATTAGTTTTTTGAAAGTATGTGAGTAAAAATAGTGGACTCTCTCCTAGGAGAGAGGTAGTAGTCTTAGGCTTTGTCGCCGAAGACATACTTTGGTTTGAAGATAAGGATCAACAGTGGCAGAAGTGTCAATGATGTAAAGACATCGATGACGATCGCTTCTGTGATGTAGACTGAAAGTCCCCATGTATTACCCAGGTCAGTTGCCATCAGTGGGATGAAAGCACCGATAAGCACGACGACTGAGATCAGGACTGATGAACCAGTCGTTGCGATCGTGTTACGTAGTCCTTGAGTCCAGTTACCATGCTCCTGCATCTCCTCTCGGAGTTTGGAGATGATGTAAATACTGTAGTCGACTCCTAACCCCATCGCTATGGAAAGGGCGACCAGGTTACCGAAGTGAAGGTTTCCACTCCAGAACGACTGTGCACTGTAGTAGCCTGCAAGACCATACTGAGCGAAGAGCGTGATGACAAGGATCGTCATCAGCATTCCCGCTACCATAAACGAACGGAAGATAAGTGATACCACGATGAAGATAGCCAGCGCTGTCCCAAGTGGGTTCATTATCCAGTTATCAAAAGTGATGTCTCGTGTCGCTTCTGTCGCACCGAGGAAGCCACCGACACCTGGAAGGGTATATGCTTCGTTCTTATCATCTGCGATCTCGCCGGTATCACCAGATGCATCAGCATTACGGAAACCGAAGTTAAGCTCGTTGAGACCTGGCTCATGCTTATGCTCTTCGATGTAGTGCTGGATGAACTTCAACGCAGCATGTGTCTCTTCTGGATGCATGGTGTTTACAAAGCCCATGACGACACCGCTGTTATAGTCTTGCGTTACCATAGAACTTAGGTCTCCTGGACTGGAAGCCATCTCAAGCAGACCGTTGTACATAGAGACGATGTCATTAGGACTACGGTCATCTTCTGCATCTTTTGCCAGAAGGTAAGCACTGTTAGGCACTCTGAAATCATCCAGACTTGACTTGTCTCCAGGCTCGGTCATCAGAAGCATGTTGGCGATCTTGATGTACTGGGCATAAGAGGCAGTAAAGCCGATGTATTCATGTTCTCGAAGGTCCTCTTCCATCTTCTCAAGAGCAGCCAGGACGGTAGCGTCGTTCATGATACCCTGTGCTGGGTCCTCTTCCGGGTCGTAACAGTTTTTGACAGGAGGTTCAGTCCCCTCTTCATCAGAAAGATCTAAAG
The DNA here is from genome assembly GCA_016744575.1 of Sulfurimonadaceae bacterium. GTDB lineage: Bacteria > Campylobacterota > Campylobacteria > Campylobacterales > Sulfurimonadaceae > BB26. Next base: position 50,090 of record JADGEC010000006.1, read on the forward strand.
CATCAAAATAGTCATCGTCGCACTCTTCGAGCAGAGGTATCTTTGCGCGGATAGGGATATTAAAGGAGATGACACCCGGCATGATCTTGTTAAGTGCAAAGATATCCTGGACTGGACCGGACTGTACTTTAAAGGCCGCCTGTGCGTAGTCAATACCTTTTTGGACACCCGGCATCAAGTCATAGGTATCTCCTCGGGAGACAAGTTCCAGTTTTTCTAGACCTGAGTGTTTATCATCACTAAGGATATTACTGATACCTTCACCGATCTTGGTGTAGTGCACTGACATGAAGATGATGACAAGGACGACTGCGAGTGGGACGACTTTACCTGCTCCGTTAAGCATCTTCTCAATACCAATACCAAGGTTGATCTCCCATTTATAACCGTCAGGAGGTGTTGTCTGTTTTTTGCTTTTAAACATGACCATCATCAGCGGGATGAGCGTCGATGTCGTGATAAGAAGCGAGAACATACCAAACATACCGAAGTAGGCGTAAGCTTTATAGAACGAGATGTCTACAGAGGCCAGCGTCGCAAATCCGATGGCATCGGTGACGATAGATAGTGTCGCCGGGATGATCGTATAGCCAAGTGCATTGAAACTTGCCTCTTCGGTATCCTCACCATCACGCACTGACTTCATGTATCGCCGGGTCACCTGTATGGCGTGTCCCATACCGACCGCGAGTATCAGCATAGGGGTCAGGACCATCATGGTCGTCAGCTTAAAGCCGGTGAATCCCATCAATCCTAGTGTCCATACGATACTGATACCGACTCCAAAGAGTGGGAAGAGGGCACCTTTTAGTGAACGCGTCTCCATATAAAGGATGATAAACGCGATAAGAATAGAAGCTACAAAGAGATACCAGTGATCTAGCAGCTGTACCATCATCCACGCCAGGAAGTAAGGCTCACCGGCAATAGATATCTTAAGACGGTCATCATCATAGTAAGGTTCGAGGTCGGCAACGACTTGACGTACCCACGTAACATAGTTCTCTTTTACGCTGTTATCAAAGTCAGTGATGACAAATGTCGCTGTAGCGACACAGTTGGGCTCATTATTACGACATTTCTCACCTGTCTCCGGGTCCTTCTCATGAAGGATCATTGGTTTAAGGACAGGGTTAGAGTCGATACCCTCTTTCATGAAAGCGAGCTGCTGTTTTGCCAGTTCCGGATCTTCTGTGCTGATACCGTCATTTGGGATGAGACGTTTGAAGAGAAGACTTCCCTCTTCATCCACACTCATGTTCTTGACTTTTTGTGCGGCTACACTGATGAAGTTGGGCTTATTGGCTCCGTCCATCTTCTCAAGTTTGTTATGGATCTCACGAACGATATTGACGAACCACGGCTGATAGACCGAACCTTCGCCCTCTTTGAGTTCGATACCGACGACATAGATATTACCCATACCGAAGTTCTCTTCGATGTAGTTGTTGGTAGATACGTATTTATTGGTCTGTGGGAGTAGGGTATCCGGGTCATTACGGATATCGACGTATTGTATCTGCCAAGCGGCAAGGATAGTAGCTAGAAGTGTGAAGGCAAAGATAAACCATTTGAACTTCATCACCAAAGCGGCGTATTTAAAGGAGAAACCCTTATTTTTCATCATTATGTGTTTCCTAAGTGGTAAAGATAAGAGTCAAAAATGAGTAACATCTCTGAGTCTTGTCTTTCTATTGTTGATCGACTCTCCAGAGGATTCTGGAGAGTACGTGAAAAGGTAGATGTTGTTGGTCTACGATCAAGTAAAAGAGTAGAAGGGTCTATCTTCCTAGAAGATAAACTTGACACTTCCCTGGACGTTTGACATATCTTCAAACTGTCCAAACACACCATACTCATCACCGCCGTACTGGTTCCAAGCAGCAGAGAGAATAGTACTATCACTCCAGCTGTATTCGAAGTCAAGACGGTTCCAGTAGCCACCATCTTCGTTCTCTAACAAGAAGAGGTTGTTCACACGCAGTACATCAGATTCCATAAATGGCTTCGAAAGGAAAAGCGTGTACATGATCTGATGTTCTTCAGCTTTACGGAAACCGTTAGACATGCTCATACTTGCCGGGTTGGCAGTGAACTTGCCATAGTTCTGACCAAAGTTACCATCATAAGAGACTTCAGAGTCCTGATAGTCAAGATTCCATTTGTCCATGAACTGGAAACTCACGAAAAGGTTAGTCAAGACGGTGACATCCAGACCGATGACATAGTTGACAAAGTCAGCATCCTCATTGGTAAAGGCGCCGGCAAAATCACCATAGGAGAGTTTACCAAGATCGACGACCGGTTGTTTGACACCTTTGTCATAGACAAACTCACCACGAACGATGACTGGAGCAAAGCTATTATCGATAGCATAGTCAAATGAGAGACCAAAGGTATTGATCTTGTTCTGGCTCTCAGTAAAGACCATAGACGCTGCGCCCTCTGTCAAGTTGTTATACTGAGTGCCATCTGCCTTAAACAGATTCATAGTCGTAGTAGTATAACTATTTGCTGTACCATCATCTACAGGCGCGCCTGTAGCCGGATCAAAAGAAGCATTTGTGCCTTTGGCAGTTAGTGCCTGGCCGGCTGCTCCTTCCCAAGATACATCGATGACAGGATTATTGTCATAGTGATAGTAGTAGTTAAATGTATAGTTCAGACCGCCATCCGTCGCACCTGCATAACGTAAGCCGATATTACCATTATCAAACTCATTATCCTCAAGTTCTCTGACATATTTTGTCTGCATGCCCATGAAGGAATTAAAGGTGGCAAAAGTCGTATCACCCATATAATCAAACATACTTGTAGGGTTTGATGTGTTTAGAGTAGGGTTCATCAGATTTGTTGTTGCCCCGACTCCCTGCGGAGGATTATTACGAACAGTACCAAAAAGCATATCGTTTCCATTGACAACTGGAAGTCCATCAGCTCCACCATTAGCGGAAAGACCAAGTACAGTCGGGTCTCCTCCTGCATTTGCGATAAATCCGCCAGCATCAGGTAGTTGAGTGAAACCTGCTACAGTCATACCTCCAAAACCACCAAGAATACCTTCGCCTGGAGTTCCTCCGAAAGCAGCTGAGAAAGCACCATCAAATGCATTTGCGACATTGCCCATCTCAGGCCCGATGCTCTTGAAACCGTTGTAACCGCCAAGCATGGTATCCATGCCTAGTGGGACAAAAGGTTGTCCTGCATCACCGGTCTCAGGATCATAAAGACCTGGGATCTGGTTGGTCACATTGACCTGTGGTACATAGACGAGCTGCAAAGAGCCCTCATCACCGACAGGGTATTCAGCAGTGACCATCCAGAGTGGTATACGGCTGTCTTCCATGGAGTCCTGACCCCAGTGGCGGAAGTCAGTAGGATTGATGATGTCAAGGAACTTTACACCGTCAGCTTTTCCCCATACGACCTGCTGCTTACCTATTCTCCACTCAGTATCGCCGGTATTGGTATCTAGATAGAGTTCACGTAACCAGTCAAACTGGCTGTAAAGACGTGTACTGCTATAGCCGTCAACGCCTTCCCAGTCTTTGTTGAACTGGAGCTCTCCGTGCCAGCTGCTCTCTTCACCGACATCGCCGTTAAGAAATAGTTTTGCAGTAAGCTCGGCTCGTGTCCCATCACCAGCATCATGCTCGATGGCACTGCCGTCAGCTTTACGTTTAGGGTTGTGTGTGACACCGTCACCGGTAAAGACACCATAGGTACCGATGATCTCACCAGAGACCTCGAATGGCCAGTTGTCCATATCGAGTGCTTCAAGTGTACTTTGCGGCTCTTCCGGTGTCTCTTCTGCAAGGATCGCAGATGGCAGGACAAGAACAGCGGCAGCAGCCATTGATAGTGCTATTTTTTGTAATCTCATGACTTAAGCCTTTTTACTTTTTGATCTTCGTCAATGTCTTCTTAGTCCAAAGTCTTGGCTTAAGGTCACTGTTGTATTTGGTCACTTTTTTAGGGATAAAGGCCAATGATTCATGGTTTGTATCAAGGTTCTTACCATACCAGACATACCAGCGTAGAGCACGAGGATCATCTTGACCATCGATCGCCTGCCAGTTCTTCTCAAGGGTCTTGACCATCTTGTCTTTTTTGTAGTACTCTGTGCGCAGGTCACCAAATGATTTGGTATCTACATACGTAATACGGTAATCATACCACCAGCTTGAGAACTTAGTCGTACTTTTGACTTTGTAGACTTCATTATCTTTAAACTCGTCGGTAGAAGCTGGCAGTTTTTTTGTATTTTTAGTCTGCTCGCCTTTTGGGATCACTATAGACTCAACAGTCTTCCCAAACTTCTCTGTACCAAGCAGCTCATGATCCTCATGAAGTGGTTTACGAAGTGTCACATCACCAAAGGTAAAGTCTGTACCACCCCAGGCATCATCATGTGCAGGCTGAGCAAAACGGCGGATCTTACGAAGTGCCGGAAGCCATACCATATACTCCTGGCTACGTGCATCATCATCATAGTCGGTGATAAGCATACCCGTACCCTTCATCTTACCTGCACGGAAGATAGCAAGGTCTTTCGCACGTACGTTGTCATCATCAGCATAATCGTTGTTTAGGTAACGCTCGACAGTCTCTGTCAAAGGCTTTTTACCTTCTGACTTTTTGACGATGACTGTGATAGTACGTTTGTTTTTCTCGATCGAGTAGTTTTTAAACGCATAGAAGTGGTTTACAAAGTAGACCTGATCCATGACATCGACACCTTTGTCAAGCTTACCGCTCGGATACGGTAATGTAGTCTCAACACCAAACACTGTAGTAGTGATAAGTGCTGAGAGTGCACCTGCTACCATCCCTTTTTTCATCATAGTATTCATTCCATTTACTCCTTGTTTTCCAATCATGTGATTAAATTGTGATACGATAGTATTATTATTATTTTTAAACTTTCTTTAAACTTGAAAATTTATAAATTATTATTTTACAGGGTTTTAACTATAATAAGTTGAGACAATAATTCATCACTTTTTTGTTATATTTGTGGCAAATCGGTGATATGCGGTTAAGGTGTTTAGAGCTACTTTTTGAGTTCGTCAAGTGGTTCTGAGGGAGCAGGGGTGTCCTTTGTATCTTTGCTCTCTTGGGCACTTCCAATACCGTAACGAGCTAGAAACTCAGGAGGCAGAGATGTGCGTGTCGCTTTGCCAATAGTATAGATAAGGGGTTCAGTCGTCAACAGCCATTGCATAGTATAGAGGAATGGGAGGTTGATGTCCTTGGCATCCTCATTGAACAGACGGTTCAAGATGGGATAATCACGGCTTTTGCCTTCACTTAGGCGTATGGGCAGATAGATGAGCAAGGCAGCAAACACTATCTTCGCGGCAAGTAGTGAGCTTTTGATGCCGATGACTGACCAGGTAGTCAGTTCTTGATGTCTATAACTTCGATACCAAAAGAAAAGAGAGATGATATAGACGAGCATGACGATGAAGTTAAGTACGCCAAAGAGTGAGGAGAAAAAGATGGCCAGTGGTGGGATATAGAGAAGTTTCAGCGCATCGTCACCTATCTTCTGTGCATCAGGATCGGTATTGAAGCGCTCTTTGGAGATGAAGACACTCTCTCGTATGAGTCCTTCAATATTTGGCAGATAGACCTCGTCATAGAAACGTTTGATGTCTTTCTCTCTGATAATAGAGAGTATCTGTGACCTGAGCTTATCATCAGGGATCCTCTTCTGTAACAGTTCTTCGATGAACGGAAGTGAGATGAACTTCTCCCAGTCATAATCTAGGTCAGCATCTCGCACACCATATTTTTGCAGTTTTTTCTGAACTTTTTGATGGATGATGGAATCAGCGTGAAAGTCCAGTGAGTTTAGATAGTACTTCTTAAAACTCTCAAATGATCCGTCAAAAGCATAACCGAGTCTTGTCTGGTATTTTTTTTCAGCGAGCTTGAGTATCTGCTCTTTGACACTATCAGCATGAAGATACGCCTCAAAACTGTTCAGGTTCATCTCTATACCCTGGTGCTTCTCGTCCCAATTTTTTTGTAAAGCGCTGCTGCTGTTATCGGCATCGATCGAGATAGCTATGGTGTTTTGAAAGTTCTCACTGTCATATCGATAGAGTTCATAATCCTCTTTTACCTTCTCCATAAGACTTTCGTAGTTCTCTCTGATCTTCTCCGGCTTTATCATCAATGCCAACTCTTCATTGGCATCCTCTTTAAGTTTGTTGTACTTGTGCCAGAAATAGCGTACTCTGGCCGAGAGGTTGATGATCCGGGCCTCTTTTTCTGGATAGTCTCCAGCTATAAACTCTTTTAATTTTAACTTATAGACGTTTTCGGCACCTTCATGGACCATCTTCTGTATGACCTGGTCGTCTACGAAAAGAAGCAGATAAAGGTTTAGTCCTACTACTTTATCCTCAACGGTAAAGACGCGTTTAGTGTCACTCTTCTTATCTACGATGAATGAACTGTAGCTGAGGATGTCGTTAAGAAAACCTTCTTTGAGCATAGTGAGATAGTAGGCATTGTAACGCTCCTCTTTTGCCTGGTCAAGCAGATAATTGGTAAATGCCTGAAAACCATTGTAAGTCACGAGAAAGAGGAAAAAAGAGGAGATCGTGATAAAGATCATACGTAAGACTGCGTCTCTGGCATCTCGTAGTGTGAAGTAGAGTGCTATCTTATAGATAATAGGCATGACAAGCAGGATAAGACCGGTGGTCGAGACAAGAAGACCCATGTTCTCGATGTTCTGCAACTCCTCAAGGTTCAGTCCAAGTGTGGAGTTGCCGTCAAGGACGATGGAGTTGTAGATCATCTCTATTATTATATATATGAACTTGGCTATGATGAGAAAGATCAGAAAAAAGACGGAAAAGCCAAAGACTCTGTTCTCTTTGATGAACGCGACTTGGGTACTGGAGCGTTCATCTTGTCTTAGATAACCATCATAGATGTGTTTTTGTGTTCGGTTGAACTTAGGTAACCTGAACATCTCTCTACTCTGCCAGATCTATTTTCTTGATGACTATACTCTCTTGGGGGTTGATGTTTTTTAGAAAACGGACCTTCTCTTTATCGACAAAGAGAAGATAGTTCCTTTTTTTGACACGCTTTGGTATCGGTCTCATCCCTTCATCAGATATATATTGCTCTATTTGTACAAGTGGGAGGATCTTTGGTAGAGGTACAGAAAAGTCAGTGTCATCTGGAAGATAGAAGAGTGAATGCTCTGGTAGGTAAAGTCGATCATAATCCTCGTGCTTCAGTAGTGAGAGTACTGTCGTATAGCCCTCTTTGTATAAGCGCTTAAGTAGGAGTTCGTTTTGCTCAGCGTCATTGCGTGTAGAGAGTAGATGTCGGGTGATGTGAAAGACACTCTGCTTGCTTAGACCATAGGCAGCGACTTTAAGCTTGATGTCTTTTACGTTAGGATCGGGATGGACATGGACGTCAAGCCTATCTGTCTCTTTATTGAAATAGATGATGTTTTGACGTATATGGTCCTCCTTTTTACAAAACTTTGAGCGTTCAAAGAGATGTATCTGTTCGACCGGATGTGTCATATTGGTCTCATCCGATGAGACCACTTTAAGTTTTTTTATCTTTACTTTGGTATTGAAGAAAAGATTGATCAAGATCGCTTTTCTACGGGTGTTGTCAGTACGGTCATCACTTTTGACTGTCAAAAAACTATAAGGTATCTCATCATAATAGTGTGCGAGGATAAACTTGTCTTTAGTGAGTGTCTGGCCGAAAAACTTCAGTACTCCACTTTTTGGATGTAGTGTCTGAGCCTGTAGATGAGGTAAGACAAGAAAGAATATAGGTAACAGTAGTAGTGATCTGAAGTGACTGGACATCTTTCTACTCCTGCGCAGTTTTTCAGGTGATTATATAGAAAGCGGCGATAAAAGTCAAAATAGTTTGACAAGATGTTTGATAATAGTACAGGTTTTAGATAGAATCGAAAAAAAGTTTGGAGAACAGCATGGCGATGATAGGGATGAGTGACATCAAAAAGAACGTACGTATGGAGATCAGCGGCGTTCCTTATAAAGTGGTAGAGTTTCAACATGTGAAGCCGGGTAAGGGTGCAGCATTTGTCCGTATGAAAGTCAAAAGTTTTGTCAATGGTAAGGTCATAGAGAAGACTGTCCATGCTGGTGATAAATTTGAAGTACCAAATCTGGAGCATAAGACGATGCAGTATCTCTATGATGATGGTGATATGCTTCAGTTTATGGATAATGAGACTTACGATCAGCTAGGCCTTACTTATGTTCAGTGCGAAGATGCGATGAAGTGGATCAAAGACGGTACCAATGTCGATATGATCTTTCATAATGGCAAAGCGATCAGCGTAGAAGCTCCTGCAGTGATGGAACTCAAGATCGTCGAGACACCGCCAAACTTTAAAGGTGACACGTCAAGTGGTTCTAAGAAACCAGCGACATTGGAGACTGGTGCCGTCGTTCAGGTACCATACCATGTCCTTGAAGGTGATATCATCAAAGTCAACACTGTTGATGGCGAATATAGCGAAAAAGTAAAATAGACTTCTCCCCAGACAAGTGCAAATGCTCTTGTCATACCTACTTATTTATCATCGACTTTCCATTCTTAGGATACAATCAACTATAAAAAAATATTATGGAGAAGTGTGATGCCTAGAGTGTTGGTACCCATAGCAGAAGGTTTTGAGGAGTTAGAAGCTGTCGCGTTGATCGATGTGATGCGCCGAGCAGAGATAGAAGTGCTCATCGCTGCGGTCAGACCGGGGCTTGAAGTGACCGGGGGGAATGGTATCACGCTTAAATGCGATAGAGTTCTCGCTGGTATCACAGCAGATGCGATAGACATGATAGTCCTTCCTGGTGGTTGGGGTGGTACGGATATCCTTGCAGTAGATGAGAACGTACAGGACCTGCTAAAAGCGATGGATGCTCAGGGTAAACAGATCGGAGCGATCTGTGCGGCTCCTTACGCACTTAATGCCGCAGGTGTCTTAAAAGAGAACTACACCTGTTACCCTTCGGCAGAGGAAAAGATCCGTATTGAAGGCTATCAGGGTGATAGAGCGCAGGTTGTCGAAGATGGTAATGTCATGACCTCTCGCGGTCCTGGTACATCACTCTGCTTTGGCCTTCAGATAGTTAAAAAGCTTGTCGGTGAAGAAGCTTACCTGGGACTAAAAGAGGGCCTGCTGGCTACTTATTGTGAGTAAGAAGCAGACAAAAGGTATTTAACAGAAGTTCTAAATGTTAAATGATGTTATTATATAATTTATTTAGGTTATATTAATATTTAACGGATTATAATAGTTTTATGAATTACTTACTAATAGCATCAAGCTTTGTCTTATCGTTTACCTTTGTCTATCTCCTGATCCGTTTTGCGGTTCAGCTGGGATTTGTCGATATACCGAACGAACGCAGTGTTCATAAAAAGCCCATTCCGCGAGGAGCTGGAGTAGGGTTCGTATCAGCTGTCATGATATCTACACTGCTGTTTGACTTTACCTTCTTTGCTGCGAACTACTATATCTATCTGGCGATCGGTGTCATCTTTTTTATCGGGCTT